>NZ_JBFTZV010000038.1:0-30314 GCF_056406615.1 Arthrobacter sp. P1_B3
GCCCGCCCCTCAGGTGAGGGGCTTTCCAGGAATTTGACAGTAGGTTGGCGGTCTTGGTCAGCGGTGATGCGCGCCTCCTCCCGGGGCGTTGTGGGCCCCTGCCAGAATTCGATACTGCAAGACATTAATAGCTGATCAGCGGATCGTCCAGCCGCAGGCCGGGGTGTCTTAAGGGCCGGTCCTTCTGGCCGGGAGCATGCTTCGCCAATCGAACAGCGTATGGTGCGGGACTCCTCGAGGCCCGACCCTGTATTACCGGGCGGCCATCTGAGGGCTCGCGCGCTTGGGGTCGGATTTCGGCAGTGCACCAACCGTGTTGGTTGGCGCGATCGCCAGAACCGCGAGAGCCACGGCAATGATGCCAAGCCCTACCCAGCCAACTGTGCTGAGGCGTTCACCGACGATGGCCACGGCCAGGACCGCGGCAATGGCCGGCTCACTCAGGGTGATCGTGGTTGCGGTGCTGGCCGTGACGCGCTCCAGACCATATCCGAAGAGCAAGTAGCCCAGAAACATCGGGATTAGAGCCATGTAGGTTGCGACGGCGAACGCCTGCGAGCTCGCGATCAGCGGCGCGCCGGTCAGAAGCAGGACCGGCACAAGCAGAATGCCGCCGGCCCCGAACACTGCCCCCATCGAGGCGGCGCGACTAGTGCCGCGGCTCATGAGGCGTTGGGCGCACCACGAATATGTTGCGTACGTGGCGCCAGCGACCAGACCGAGCCCGATGCCGGCAAGCGTCGAACCGACATCGCCGGGGTCGTGGGCCATCTTGGAAAGACACAGCAAGGTGCTGCCAGTTACGCCAAGCCCGGCGGCCAGCATCCACCACCGGCTGAGCGGGGTGCGTTGGACGAACCATTCCAGCACACCGGAAGCCAGCGGTGCCGAGGCCAGGGACACGACGGTGCCGAGCGCCACCCCGGCCAGGTGCATCGAGCTGTAGAACGCCAATGGGTAGATCGCCACCGCCACCGCGCCCAGAGCGGTCAAGGGCAGGTTGGCGCGTAGTTGCCTGCGGCTGGCGCGTAGCGCAGGGATCGCGATGAGAGCCTGTAAGACGCCGCCGATCCCCAGGGCGGCGGCTCCGATGGCCAGCGGGCCGGCACCGGGCGCGAATGTTGCGGCGGTACCCGTGGTGCCCCACAGCATTGAGGTGATGGTGATCGCCGCGATGGCGATCAACCTCTCGCGCCTCACGGCGTATCCACCAGCGAGGCGGCGATCGCGCGGGCATGGACCAAGCGCTCCACAGAGCCCTCCAGGCCGGCGCGGGCTACTGCACCTTCGAGCACGAACGCCAACTGCTCGGCGAGTTCTGCGGCCCGATCGGCGTCGACGATCCCGGCCAGACCAGCGGCAAGGATCGCCTCGACCTGTTCCTTGTGCTCGCGGACCGCCACCCGCCCGGGCGCGCCCGCAGGCAGCTCGGCGGCTGCGTTGAGCAGCCCGCACCCGCGAAACCCGTGGACGTAGGCGGCGCCGGCATGGTCGATATACGCATCGAACACCGCCAACACCCGATCGCGCGAAGTCTGTGCATTGACGACGCGCAGCTCGTACAGCCCCAGCCACTCCTGGTGGCGTTCCCGGATATAAGCGAGCACCAGATCGTCCTTGGACGCGAAGTTGTTGTACAGGCTCTTCCGCGCCACACCCGCCCTCTCGGTGATCGCATCAATCCCGGTAGCGGCCATCCCATGCGCATAGAACAACTCAGCGGCGGCCGTCATCAACCGATCACGCGCCGGCCGCTCCCGGCCCACACCATCACCCACAGCATCACGCCCTTAAGTAGGTAGCCCAGTCTACCTACTTAAGACGAAGAACACCATCCTGATCCGCCACGAAAGGGGAATGCCCGTTCTCGACAGATCGAAACTGGTGTGCGCCGCGCCGCCGGCGCACCCCGAACAATTCACCAGGACTCATTTGCGCGCTTCGCAAACGACCGGTCACAAGACAGTGTCGCGCCGGCATCCTGACTCGCCGCGCCGTTTCTCATGAGTCGTGTCAGCGAACTGTGTATAGGAATCGGCGTTTGCGCGGCTGGCCAAGTGTGACTTTTCGGTGGGAATGGCGGTTTTTTCACAGCCCGGTTTGGCGGTTTGGCTGAGGCCGAACGGTGTGCGGGAAACGACCCTTATCGGGCAGGCCGTGGAACGGGCAAACGGACTAAGCGGAGCGAAGGGAACTCTAAGCGGGCAGGAGGGCGGTCCGGGCGCTATCGATATACTCGCTGGATGCGGATCCGCCCAATAGATCTCGTCGACGTGCTGGTCTATCTCGTGGTGCTGGGAGCGTTCATCCAGCTGTTTCCCGACGTCATATCCGAAACATTCCTGTTGGCGCTCTTGACGGCGATCCTACTGAAGGTCGTCCTTGAAGTCGTGCTGTGGGCGAAGAAGAAAATCGTTGCGCGGATCCGGTCGGCTGATACTCGGCGGGTTCGTATCGTCAGCGCGATCACCCTGTTGCTGGTGCTGCCGGGGAGCAAGTTCATGGTGCTCGGACTGGTTGACCTGGTATTCGGCGACGCTGTCCGTCTCGGCGGCTTCTTTCAAGTGACTGCACTGATCATCGTTCTGATGCTCGCGCGAGGCGGCGTGCGGTGGGTGTTCAGGCGGCCGTTGGGCAATCCGTAAGGACGTCCTGTCCTCGACTTCTGCAACTGCACCGCCTGACCGCCCGCTGCACGATCGGCTAACGGGGCGGCCGGGGTGACATTTAGCGCTGTGAAAACGCCGCCACTTACCGCTGCGGTTCACAGTCGTTTTTCGGAGGCTTGCCATGGGCGGGTCAGAAACGGTCGTTATTGACTTGGGGGGGAAGAGCGAAGCCGGGTGCAGTTCTCACCCGGCTTCCCTCTTTCTGGTCTTGATCCCGCGTTCTAGCCCTCGGCTACCGCGGGGCCCCGCAATGCGTGGGGTAGCCCGCGCAGCATGGTTACTGGGTGCCGCCCCAAGGTTCGTCCTCGAGGTCCTTAGGTGCCGTGAGATCCATCTCGAGCAGCGGCACCACTTTGGACTTGGTGATGAAGCGGTGAGCCAGCCACAGGATGATGAAGACTGGCAACCCGATGTAGGAGGAAAGCACCTCCATGCCCCGCCCGGCAAGCACAGCCTCGTAGTTCTGTCCCGCGATTACCAGTATCAGCAGGGCGAAGGCCAGCAGTGGGCCAATGGGGAACAGGGACGCCTTGTACGGCAGGTCACTGACTTTGTTCCCCTGGGCCAGGAAGCCGCGCCTGAAGCGATAGTGGGAGACCGCGATTCCCGCCCAGACGATGAAGCCGCATAGGCCTGACATGTTCAGCAGCCAGGAGTAAGCTGCGCCCTGACCGACGATCGCGGAGAGGAACCCGAAGAGTCCCACGGCCGCGGTGGCCAGCAACGCCGGAATCGGCACGCCACGCGCATTGGTTCGGCCGAAGATCTTCGGTGCCATGCCGTCATGGGCCATGGCGTAAAGCATCCGGGTGGAGGCATATAGTCCCGAGTTGCCCGCAGACAGGATTGCGGTCAAGATCACGGCGTTCATCAAGGCCGCTGCGAAGGCAATTCCGGCGCGCGAGAAGACGAGGGTAAACGGCGATGTTGCAATATCGGACTCGCCGGAAGCCAGCAGGCTCGGATCGGTGAACGGGATCAGGCAGCCGATGATGAAGATGGCACCAATGTAGAAGAGCATGATGCGCCAGAAGACAGTGCGGATAGCCTTCGGCACTTCGCGGCTCGGGTTCTTGGCTTCGCCTGCGGCGACTCCCACGAGTTCGGTGCCCTGGAACGAGAACCCGGCAACCATGAAGACCGAGATGATCGAGACCCATCCCCCGTGGAACACGTCATCGCGGTTTTCCCAGTTGCTCAGTCCCGGAGAGTTATCCCCGAGGATGCCGAAAATCATCAGCACGCCTGCGATCAGGAAGAGCACCACTGCACTGACCTTGATCAGGGAGAGCCAAAACTCCGACTCTCCGAAGGACTTCGCCGAGAGGGCATTGAGCCCGGTCAGCACCAGCAGGAATAACCCAGCCCACATCCATCCTGGGACCCCCGGGAACCAGAAGTCCATGATGATTCCGGCCGCGACCAGCTCGGCGGCCACGGTGATGGCCCAGTTGAACCAATAGTTCCAGCCGATCGCGAACCCAAAGGACGGGGACACGAAACGGGTGGCAAAGGACTGGAAGGATCCGGCGACCGGAATTTTGGCCGCCATCTCGCCCAGTGACTGCATCAACAGGAATACCATCAGCCCGACCAGCGCGTAGGCGACCAGCGCACCGCCGGGACCCGCCTGGGAAATGGTGGCGCCCGAGGCCACRAACAGCCCGGTACCGATCGCACCGCCGATAGCGATCATCTGCAGATGGCGGCTGCTTAGCCCGCGTTTGAGTTCGTTGCCGGTTTCGCCCGAGGCGCGGACTGCCGCTGTCTCGGGGGATGAACCGCGTTGTGCCACTGCATCGGGTGTGATTTCTACGGATGTTTCACTGACTGGCGTCATGCAACACCACCAAGGTGCATCGCTGCGATCCGGCTTGAGTTCTTGGTGCCGGTGACGGCTCGACCGGTGCAGGCGTCTACGACTGCCGTGGCGAGCTGGTAGGAAAAAATGGTCCCGACAGGTCTCGCCTCGGCGGTGCTGTCTCCCGAGCTGAGGAAGAGTCCCGCACCGAAACACAGATCGGTTTCAGGGATGCGGGGAGCGATAGCCCGATCGTTTTTTTGCGTGTGGGAGCTAAGTCCCATGGTGCCTCCGAAAAGGTAGCTGCGGTGGATTTAAGCCTTCCGGAGCCCCCGGGCCGGGAAGGATGGTGATCAAGCTAACACACGTGAAGGAAGCGACCTTTGGCGTGGCGAATGTTGCACGTCCGACGGGTCAAGTACTTACGCATAGGCATGGGTTACCCGATTTGAGCGTAAGAGTTGCTGATTTGATTTCGCCGGGCGAGTAAGCAGCTCTGACGATCTGCTATGGCAGGCGGCCGGCGTTAGGCGAACGATGCCAGGGGTAAAGATGCACAAGAGATGTCGGAGCATCTCGTCAAGCGGGGCGTGCACCTCGATGAACTTACCGGTTCGACCAGCAAGCGCCTCACAAACTCGCCCCAGAGGATGCCCTTTCTGCTTTGCAACGACCTGCCGCGTCGATAGGCGGCGAGTAAGGCCATCACACCCAACTTGTCGAGTTGGATATCCAGGGGCGGCCGCACGGGCCCCGCTGATCAGCAAACACTCTGGCCGTGCCGGGCGCAGAAGGAGCCGTCATCACGTAAACCAGGAAGATCGCCAGGAACCCGGGGCTGCCGCACTTCGTCCGCGAGCCGCCCGAACAACGCCGGAGCCCCCGACAGATGAGCAACCGGTCAACGCCGTTGTCCCACTGGGAGTATCAGCGGGAATTTGAACCAGAGACAGACGCAGCAGCGCCGGTGCGGTCCTACTGCCAAGGCATCCACTGATCGACACGAGTGGCAGGAGCTGAACCTCGGATCATCCCGATAGTGCGGCTTCTTCAATCGTGATGCGCCGTTTATGGGATGTCCTAAAGACACCCGACCTTAAGGTCAGGCGCAGGCATAGCAGTGAAGAGACGGCATCGAGCAAAAGAATTTCTTATGCATGATGGAATAACCCTTCACGTATGCTTACGCAGTGCTAGCTTCTTCAGGGATCCCCTCAACGGAAGGAACGAGCATGTCCGTAATCGCAAACCCGGAAGTGACAACCACCCGGGCAGAAGACCTCAAGTCGCTCCCGGCATGGCAGGCTCTGAAGGCAGCCGTCATCGGACTGCAGCAGGTTCAAGTGCAGGACGGTTCCGTTCCGGAACCCGCTGACCATGACCAGGCCCGCCAGAATGTCGGCATCATTACTGACTCAATCAACGACCTGCGCCCCCACCTCCCCCACGACACGGACTACCTTGAACTGCTCGTGCAGGACTTCCAGCGGTGGGCGTCCGAGGGCTTCGTCGTACCGGATTTCCTCGACTCATTGGTGGCCTTCCACCCCGAGCAGTGGCGCATCGATGGGTTGGCGCACTTGGTTGTGTTCCCTATGTACACGCAGAACGGCAGCACCAACCGCTACTTCGAGGCCGTCCTCATCGAGGTCATTTGGCCTTCTTTCGTCGCTGAACTGGAGGCAGCAAACTACTCCAACAAGCTGTTCGTCCCCATCAGCTTCGTCGATTTCACGCCCGGCTATGACACGAACTCCGCGGTTCTCTTCCCCGAGAGCGTAGCGGTCCGGAGCACCCCCTCCTTCACTTGGGGAGGCATTTTCGCGGACCGCGAAGCTGCCCGGTTCCGTCGCGTCCTAAAAGCTGCTGCCGACATCACTTCCCTGGACCTGCCGGCTGACGCCGCGGAATTCATCGAAGACCAGCACCTCACGGAGAAGACCTTCGTGATGTGGGATCTGATCCATGATCGGACCCACATGCGCGGTGACCTGCCCTTTGACCCGTTCATGATCAAGCAGCGGATGCCGTATTTCCTGTACTCCCTGGAGGAGCTCCGCTGCGACCTGACCGCCTTCCGCGAATCAGTCCTCATCGAGCGGGACGAAACGGCTTCCGAGGACGCCCGCAAGCACGCCAAGCTGGTCCAGTACGCCGTGATCTTCGACCGCATTTTCCGCTTCGCGATTACCGGGAACCGGGTCCGTAACTACGACGCCGTGGGCGGCCAATTGCTGTTCGCCTGGATGCACCAGCACCGGGTCCTGCACTGGACCGATGGAAAGTTGAGCATCGACTGGAAGGACGTCGCCGGCGTGGTTGTCGAGCTGGGTCTCCGCATCGAGGAACTCTACTGGCGTTCAATCGACCGGCCGAAGACCGCACACTGGCTGGCTGCCTACGAGCTCGTCTCGGAAACCCTCACCCCCCACCCGGCCTCCGTGTGGGCCAAGGGACCGGAGGCCCTTCCGCTCGACGGCCCTCCCCGGGGTCTGACGGACCAGATCCTTGATGACGAATTCCCCCTGTCGATGTTCTACGAGGCACTGGAGAAGAAGATGTCCTCGGTCATTGAATCAACTGCCGGGATCACCGGTAAGAGGCCTGTGAAGACTGAGGGCGAGGCGGGCGCATGAGCCAGGACCTCTCGGGGCGTACGGTCGTCGTCGCCGGTTCGACAAGCGCTGCCGGCGTCGCGGTAGTCCGCACCCTCTCGCAAGCAGGGGCACGCGTGGCCGCCGTGGACATTCTTGAGGACCGAGTGCAGGAGCTCTCGGTAGCGTACGACAACGTCACGGGCTATGTCTGCAACCTCGCGGACCTGCAAGCCGTTGAGGACTTGGCGACGTCTGTCCGGAACGATCTGGGCCCCGTGGACGGCCTTATCCATCTTGTAGGAGGGTGGCGAGGCGGTACCGGCATTAAAGGCCAGACGGATGAAGACTGGGACTTCCTGCACACCAGCGTCCTCACCACCCTGAGGAACACCAGCCGCGCGTTTTACCATGACTTGGCTACCTCCCCTGTGGGTCGCCTGGCCATCGTTTCCGCACAGTCCGCTTCCTCGCCGACAGCGGACGGCGCCGCCTATGCCGCCGTCAAGTCCGCCGCCGAGGCATGGACCCTGGCCGTGGCCGACGGATTCCGGCACCTGCAGGGAGGACCCGAAAGCCCCCTCTCCGCTCAGCACTCCGCCGCCCTGGTCTTCGTCGTCAAGGCTCTGGTCGATGACCGGATGCGCGCAGCCCAGCCGGAACGGAAATTTCCGGGCTTCACCGATGTCAGTGTCCTTGCCGACGCTGTACAGCGGATCTTCGACCTGGAGGCAGAACAGATCAACGGGCAGCGCTTGCCCCTCACGGCCGGCCACCTCGTGGGCGCACCGGCATAAGCGTCAGCGTTGATACCAGAGCAGGCGTCCCGCAGGTACTGGCGGGGCGCCTGCACGACCCGTCGCCACCATGCGCGCCTTCGTGCCCGGGATGGTCGAACGCCGGTGGGGACGCGTCGTGAATTTCGCGAGCATGGCCGGAAAAGACGGAAGCCCCAACCTGTCCATCTACTCCGCATCAAAAGCCGCCGTCATTGCCCTCACGAAATCGTCCGGCAAAGAACTCGCGACCACCGGCGTCCTAGTCAACGCCATCGCACCCGCCGTGATCGCGACGCCAATGAACGACAACACATCATCAGAAGTGCTCGCCCACATCACCAGCCTCATCCCCATGAAACGAGTGGGCAAAGCGGAGGAAGTCGCCGAACTGGTCGCCTGGCTCTCATCGGAAAAGGTCAGCTTCTCGACGGGAGCGGTCTACGACATCAGCGGCGGACGGGCCACATATTGATGGTGTAGAGCCCTGTTTAGCGCGGGCCTTGCCTGAGCTGGTCTTTTGCTAGCCCAGACGACAATTTCCTTATTTGTTCTGCCCGCTCAAGCACGGCAAAGGTCTGCCCAGTTCGGTAGTGCCCCCTGTTCCGCTGCGGGAGTTTGCCCTGGTGTAGGCATCACCGGTCCAGCGCAGGGTTTCCTGATAAGGCTGCGTAGGGCTGGCGCACCATAGGTCCCAGTCACGACTCGGCGAGGCACTCCCTAGCAGGGTGTGCCTCGCCCCTGGCAATAGCGGTACGTACGCCCGCCGGCCCGCCAACCGCCTTGCTAGCGACGCCGATGCGCGAGCATCAGTGGAGATTGCATGCGCTCTCAAGATCCATCGCGGGAACGTGGCCCCGGCGATGGACACCCGAAACTCCCTATCTCACGTCTTCGGGAACATTCAAATGAACGCGCGCATCTAACGGTCCTACTTGACAATGTTACTGAGTGCACTCAATATTGAGTAGTCTCATTTTGGGCTACCGCACGTCATAGAGGAGCAGCACGCCATGAGGGCATTCGTCGTCACCAAGTACAAGGAGCCGCTGCGAGCAGCAGACGTCCCTGAGCCGACCGTCGGCGACCGCGATGTGCTGGTCCAGGTCCAGGCAGCTGGCCTCAACCAATTGGACGAAAAGATCCGCCTGGGTGAGTTCAAGCAGATCCTCCCGTACAAGCTCCAGCTGATCCTCGGCAACGATGTCGCCGGCACAGTCATCCGTGTCGGGGCGAAGGTGCGCGGATTCAAGCCCGGTGACGAGGTCTATGCCCGCCCCGACAAAGACCGCATCGGCACGTTCGCCGAGCGCATCGCCATCACCGAGGCCGACCTGGCACTGAAACCCGCATCGATCAGCATGGAGGAGGCCGGCTCACTACCGCTCGTTGCACTTACGGCGTGGCAGGCCCTCGTTGAGCAAGGCCACGTGCGGCCGGGGCAGAAAGTTTTCATTCACGCCGGGGCCGGCGGGGTCGGTTCAATCGCGATCCAACTCGCCAAGCACCTCGGCGCGACCGTCGCAACCACCGCCAGTGCCTCCAACGCCGACTTCGTGCGCGACCTCGGCGCGGACACTGTGATCGACTACCGTACGCAGGACTTCGAACAGCTCCTCGCCGGGTACGATCTGGTGCTCGACAGCCTCGGCGGGGAGAACCTCGTGAAGTCACTGCGCATCCTCAAGCCCGGCGGGAAGGCGATCGGAATCGCCGGTCCGCCGGACCCGGCGTTCGCGCGCAAAGCCGGTCTCAACCCTGTGCTGCGCCTTGCCATCGCGGGGCTTAGCAGCAGGATCCGGCGGCAGGCGAAGAAGCTCGGCGTCAGCTACGAGTTCCTCTTCATGCGTGCCAGCGGCGATCAGTTGCGCCAGATCACCGCCCTGGTTGAGGACGGCGTGCTGCGCCCGGTCGTTGGGGAGGTCTTCGACTTCGCCCAGACCCCACAGGCGCTCGAGTCGCTGGCCAAGGGCGGCCTCCGCGGCAAAGCCGTCGTCACCCTTCCCTCCTGAGCCGCCGGCAGCCATTCACCTCACAGACCACTCAGGAGGACTACCAGCATGAGCAGCACCGACACCCCGAACGGCTCCGTCGTCACCTCGTACGCGAAGGCCGCCACACGCTCCATCACCGCCGGTGGCGTCACCTACGCTTACCGGGAGCTGGGGCCCAAGGCCGGCATTCCCGTCGTGTTCTTCGTGCACCTTGCCGCGACCCTGGACAACTGGGACCCCCGCATCATCGAGCCAATCGCGAAGAACCGCCACGTCATCACCTTCGACCAGCGCGGTGTCGGCGCCTCCACCGGGCAGGTTCCCGACAGCATCGAGGCGATGGCCGACGACGCCTACACCTTCATCAAGTCCCTCGGATTCGACACGATCGACGTCTTCTCCTTCTCAATGGGCGGCATGATCGCCCAGGACCTGCTCCTCAAACATCCCGACCTCGTCCGCAAGCTCGTGCTGGCCGGTACCGGGCCGCGGTGCGGCAAGGGCATCGACAAGGTCGTCGGCACCACCTACTGGGACGTCCTCCGCGCGACCCTGACGCGCTCGGACCCGAAGGAGTTCCTGTTCTTTAACCGCAACGCCACCGGCAAGCCGGCCGCGAAGGCGTTCATCAAGCGCTTGCAGGAGCGCACTGTCGGCCGCGACAAGCCGATCAGCACCAAAGCCTTCCAGACTCAGCTGAAGGCAATCCGGAAGTTCGGCCGCTCCGCGCCGTCGGACCTGTCGAAGCTCACTCACCCCACCCTCATCGCCAATGGCGACAACGACCGCATGGTGCCGTCGATCCTGTCCGCGGACCTGCACCGGCGCATCAAGGGATCCGAGCTGATCATCTACCCCGACTCGGGCCACGGCGGCATCTTCCAGTTCCACGACCGGTTCTCCCCCGTCGCCGTAGAATTCCTCGCCCACTGACCAGCACGTACCTGACAAGATCCCGCCAACAGAGCAGAGAGGAACCGTGGCTCTGCCCGCCCGTGAATACGGGCGGGCAGAGCCATTGGCGTGGGCCTCGTCGCGCTGGCCAGTTCGAACAGGGCCCGCACAAACGCGTCAGCAGGGTGATCAAACGTATCGCCACCCCTGACGCGGCCCCTGGCTCGTGACTACCCCGGCGTGTCAGGCCACCCCCGGATCCTCCGTTGTTCAGACACTCCCCACGGCAGGGGTGGTGCCACCGCGCTGACTTTTGGTGAACGCGGTGGCACCGGTTATTCGCTTACGCGTTCGTCGCCGCCAACTGCGGGTAGACCGCTTCGAGGGGGGCGCTGAGTCCGGCCTTGAGCTGGACTGACGTGTCGTCGGCGAGGACTTCGAACTCCCCCGCCTCGGTGGCGTCGAACACAGTGCGCACCAGCACGGCCGGGTCGAGCTTCGGGTCGGTGGCGTGCGCGGCCATCGCGGTGTCGACGTATGCGACGTGGACGCCGACGACGTGCACGCCGGCGGGAGCGAGTTCGAGGCGGAGGGAGTTGGTCGCGGACCAGAGGGCGGCTTTGGTGGCGCTGTAGATGCCGGCGACGGCGTACCAGCTCAGGGCCGAGTGGATGTCGATGATCATCGTTTCGTCCTTCGCCGACAGGACCGGAGCGAACGCGCGGGCGACGAAGAGAGGCCCGAGGAAGTTCGTCTCGACGTTCCGGAGGATCTCCTCGTCCGTGTGGGTGAGGATCCCGGGGCTGGAGACCGACGCGCCTGCGTTGTTGATCAGCACGGTCACATCCTGTGCCGCCTCGACCGTTGCCTGGATGGAGGTCGAGTCGGTGATGTCCAAGGCGAGCGGAACGATGCGCTCGTCGTTCCAGGTGCGGGGGGTGCGGGCGGTGGCATAAACCTTTGCAGCTCCCCGGGCGAGGGCTTCGTGCACGAACTGGGTGCCGATTCCGCCGTTGGCTCCGGTGATGAGGACGACTGCTCCGTTGAGTGAGGGCATGGCTGTTTCTTCTTTCTGAGGGGTGTGGGTTGGGTGAGGTCGGTGGGGTCGAAGTGTGGCCGCCGCCGGGTGCGGTTCAGGAGGGCAGGGCGTGCGACCTGCGGCAGACGATTAGGCGTGTGCCAGGGCGGGGTAGTCGGTGTACCCGGCCGCGCCGCCGCCGTACAGGGTTGCCGGGTCCAACTCGTTCAGCGGCGCGCCGGCGCGCAGGCGCTGAACAATGTCGGGGTTTGCCAGGGCGAATCGGCCCAGCGGCGCGATGTCCGCGAGCCCGGCGTCGATGTCGTCGGCGATCTGCTCGCGGTCGCGCCCGTACCGGACGACGAGGATGGCAGCAGGCCACGTGTCGCGGAAAGACCGAAGCAGATCGTCGTCACCGAGGTGGTGCACGTGCAGGTACGCAAGGTTCAGAGTGGCGAGTTCGCCGACCAGGTGGCGGTACTGTGTCCGGACGTCCGCGGGGTCCCCTTCGTTGATTCCGCCCAGCGGGAACGCCGGTGAGATGCGGATGCCGGTCCGGTCTGCCCCGATCTCCTCGGCCACCGCGCGGGCGACCGCGACGACGAACCGGGACCGATTCTCCACCGATCCGCCGTATTCGTCCGTGCGGTGGTTCGAGTTCGGCGAGAGGAACTGGTGGAGCAGGTACCCGTTCGCGCTGTGGATCTCCACCCCGTCCGCTCCCGCTGCAATAGCGGAGGCTGCGGCGTGGCGGAACCCGGCGATGGTGGCCTGGATGTCTTCGGCAGTCAGTTCACGCGGCACCGGCGTCTTCTGCGGCCCCGCTGGAGTGAACATGTCCTGATCGGCCGAGATCGCCGACGGGCCCACAGGCCGACGGTGGTGCGGGGTGTTATCCGGGTGCGACAYCCGGCCGACGTGCATCAGTTGGATGAACAGCGCTCCGCCGCCGGCATGCACCGCGTCGGCGATCTTTCGCCATCCCTCGATGTGTTCGGGAGTGTAGATGCCGGGCGTGTTCAGGTAGCCCTGGCCGTCCTCGGACGGCTGTGTGCCCTCGGTGATGATCAGCCCGAGCGAGGCGCGTTGGCCGTAGTACTCCGCGGCCAGTTCCCCGGGGGTGCCGTCAGGGTTTGCGCGGCTCCGGGTCAGCGGGGCCAGCGCGAGCCGGTGCGGCAGCTCCACATTGCCGAGGGTGAAGGGTTGCCAGAGGGAGGAAGTCATGTGTGCGGTCCTTTGCGTCGCGGGGTAATAGCGCCACCACTCTGCCGGGGCGGAACACTGGGGTTCGGCCCTTGCGTGGGAGAATTAACGAAGGAACATTCGAGCCCACACAGCAGTGACTACACTCATAACTGAGTGCAGTCAAAATCTATTCCGGAGGATCCATCACCATGTCTCTCGCCTCCCAGCCGGTCGGACGGCGCGAGCGGAACAAGCAGCAGAAGCTGGACCGCATCACGGCCGCGGCAAGCGAACTGCTGGCCGAACACGGCATCGAGGACGTCACGACCCAGCAGATCGCCGACAAGGCGGACATCGGCACCGGGACCCTGTTCCTTTACGCGAAGACCAAAGGCGAACTCCTCCTCCTCGTGCAGAACGCCCACTACGCCGAAGCGCTTCAACAAGGTCGGGCTGATGCCGAAACCACCCCGGATATCCTCGATGCGGTGCTGGCAATCGTACGGCCGATCGTGGAATGCAACCGCGTCCAGGTCGACAACGGACGCACGTACCTGCGGGAGATGGTCTTCGGTGATCCCGCGGAGCCCCGTCACGCTGAGGCCCTCTCCATCGTCGCGCAGACCGAGGAGGCCATCTCTGCCGTCCTGGGCAGGCACGAGCTGGTCAGCGCTGGTGATGCCGCTACGACGGCACACATCGTCACCGCCATCATGTTCCTCAGCATGGCAGCGACCGTGAACGCCGCATTGAGCATCGACGAGATTGTTCAGGACATCCGGACCCAGGTCGGTGTACTGCTGCCTCACTGACCTGGGCCCAGATTTGAGGCGGCCGCCGGCATTCGTGGATCGGCAGGCGCAAATCGTCAACGACCTTGTCGCCGGACCATTATCCGACCACTGCTATCCCCTATGCCGTTGCCCCCGGCCCGACGGTGACTAACATCGAGGCCCGGTTCGGTTCCGAACTCGGCGCGCAGCGCGTGCGGACCGCGATGGCGGTGATGCCGGAGGCTGCGGAAGCCGACGCGCTGGCCGCATCCATCACGTTCCTACTCAGCGACGACGGCGTGAACCTAAACGTGGTTCTGGTGGTTTGCTTGCTAGTGATGGGCCGCTCACAGAGTGCGCCAAGGCAGCGAGCGTGTGGGAAATTTCGTTGTTCGACAACGCCGGTTGGCGAGCGGATACTGAAGAACCATGAAGCCCACCCAAAGCGGGTTGCGCATCCAGCTTCTCGGCTCGTTCATCGTGTACGTCAACGGGAACGCAGTCGAGAACAGCCACTGGCGGCTGCAGAAGGCAAAGTCCGTGGTGGCGATGCTGGCGTTGGCGCGTGGTCAGCGTAACCGTCGCGAGCAGGTACTGGACCGCCTGTGGCCCGACATGGAGCCGGTGGCCGCCGCACGGAATCTGCATCAGACCCTGTACGTCGCTCGCCGTACGCTCGCTAGCGCTGGAGCCGGCAGCGACGGGCTGCTCGTCATCCGCGGTGAAGTGGTCGTGCTGGATGACACTGGCCCGGTCGATGTCGATGTCCTGCAGTTCGAGCGTTCGGCCGTGGCAGCGTTGGCTGCAGGTGTCGAGGCAAGCCTGCGCGATGCGGCCGACTTGTACAGGGGTGATCTTCTGCCGGAGCTGCCGGATGCGGACTGGCTGACGACACGCCGCGATGAGCTCCGGGAAATCCATCGCGAGGTACTGGTGAAACTGGCGTCCACGGTGGCGCAGCGCGCGCCGGAGGAAGCGTTGGTCATCCTCACCCATGCGCTCGAATCCGATCCCGTCCACGAGGGAGCCGTGCGCGCGCAGATGGTGGTGCTGGCTGGGATGGGCCGGCGGTCGGAAGCATTGGCACGATATGAGCGGCTGGTCGACGAACTCCTCGACGCGTTCGGGACCGATCCGGACGCCCGGACGATGGAACTGTTTCGCGAGTTGTTGACCGGCTCGCCGCCCGAGGAGCGCCTCCACCAGCCCGCCGGCGTGACCGGCAAAGACGATGCCATCGGTTATCTGCCATCCCCGTTGACAAGCTTCATCGGGCGCGAGCGTGAGCTCGTTGACGTCGAGCGGCTGATGGGCCATGCTCGCCTGCTCACCCTCACCGGAGCTGGCGGCAGCGGCAAGACCAGACTGGCATTGGAGGCCGCGAAGACAGTTCGTCCTGGGTACGTGGACGGAGTCTGGTTCGTCGACCTCGCGGCCGTTGGGGAGTCGCTGCTGGTGGCCGATGCCGTAGCCGAGGTCCTCGGGTTGGATTCCGGCGCGGCACCAAGCCGCGTGCAAGCGCTGGTCGACCAACTGCGGCGACGCTCGCTGCTCCTCGTGCTGGACAACTGCGAACACTTGCTCGCGGCCTGTGCGCAACTCGTCGTCGCGCTACTTGACGGATCCTCTGGGGTTAAAGTGCTGGCCACCAGCCGGGAGCCACTCCATGCCGACGGGGAGTACACCTACCGGGTGCCGTCATTGCCCCTGCCCTCGCCCCTGCGGACCGACGCTCTCGACCTGGCCGTGCTGGGCCGTCTGCCCTCTGTCCGGCTTTTCGTTGAGCGGGCAGCGCAGGTCCGGCCGGGTTTCGCGCTCGACGCCGACAACGCGCAGGGGGTGACAGAGTTGTGCCGACGGCTCGACGGGATGCCGCTGGCCCTGGAATTGGCCGCGGCCAGGACGGCCGCACTCGAACCCGCCGAGATCGTCCAGGGATTGGGCGATGCTTTGTCCATGCTCGGCGGGGGAACCAGCGGCGTCACGCGGCACCAGACGCTGCGTGGCACCTTGGAATGGAGCCACGAACTGCTCACCAAACCGGAGCAGGTTCTGCTGCGCCGGCTGTCTGTGTTCGCGGGTGGTTTCACCCTCGACGCAGTGGTGGCAGTCTGCGCTGACGCGCCCCTCCAGGAGATCGAACTGCTCGACCTGTTGGCCAAGCTGGTGGACAAGTCTTTGGTGGTCACCGAAAGGAGGGGCGCCGGGACCCGATACCGGCAATTGGAGACGGTCCGCCAGTTTGGCCAAGAGAATCTCGATCATGCAGGTGAGGCGGCTCAACTGGCGGCTGCGCATTGCGCCTACTTCCTTGCCGTCGCCGAATCCCACAATCCAGAGCGGGCCACCGGGGTGGTCATCGAACAGCCGAAGTTGCTCGACCGCGAGCACGACAACCTGCGCGCTGCGTTGCGCTGGTCGTGCGCCCACGAGCCCGAGACCGCGCTCCGGCTCGCGGCCAGCCTGTGGCGGTTCTGGTTCCTCCGCGGTCACGCGGTCGAGGGAGCACGTTGGGTGGAGCGTGCCTTGGCGGTGGCTCCCGACTCGACCCGGCCTCGCGCGGCTGCTCTGATCGGCCTAACCGGGCTGGACAGCCGGCAGGGCCGCGGCGACCGGCATCGGGCGCTCGGCGCGGAGGCCCTGGCAATCATGCGGGAGATCGGGAACAACGACGAGGTGGTGATGGCCCGGCTCATTGAGACCTCGCTCGCCTGGAGCACTTTCGACTTGGACGAGGCCGAACAGCTGGCAGCCGACGTGCACACCGAGGCAGTCGAGGGTGGCAGACCCGAACATTGCGCTGCCAGCAGTTGGCTGCTCGGCCAGTGCGCGTTGTCCCGGGAGGACGGACCACTCGCCGCCCGTCACCTAAACACCTGCCTGAGCGAACTCGCACAGTCTGAGACCAGCACCCCACCCTTCCTGCCGGTGATCACGCCCAGCCTGCAACTGGTCCCGATCGCCGGACGGTTGGTCCCCTGCGTCGAGGAGACCCTGCTGTTGGGCCGGCGGGTTGGCGTCATCCAAGCCAAAGGCTACGTGCTGTCCGCAATCGGCTACGCGGCCAGGATTTCGGGAGACACGCAGTCTGCGATATCCGTCATCACGGATGCGGCCGAACATTTCGCCGAGTTAGGAGATGACCTGGCTAGGGCGCAAACACTTCACCAACTTGGCTGCATTCTGCGCGACTGCGGCGACCACAGCGCGGCCGATGAGGCCCTGTCCTTGGCGCGGGAGCTTCGGCTCGGTCTGGGCGACCGACGCGGCGAGCTGCTGACCGAGATTAATATCGCCCTGCTCCGCGCCATGGGTGGTGATATCGACCGCGGCCTGACAGACGCTCGGCGTTGCCTTTCAGGGTTCGAGTCCGCGGGAGATCAGGTGGGGATGGGCGCCACGCTGACCATTCTCGGTGCCGGCGAACTGATCTCCGGGGAGGTCCGGGCAGCGCGGGAAATGTACAGGCAGGCAGCGGAAAAGGTCGCCCCATGGCGGCGACACACTGGCTGGCAACGGTTGATGGTGGCAGAGCTATCCAACGAGCTCGGCGACCCACATCGGGCGGCCCGAGAAATTGACAGGGCTGGGGCAATTTTCGACCGAACGAGATGCCTCATCGCCGGTCAGCGGCTGGCCGCACTGCGTAGGCGGGACTCGGATGAAGATGTTGAGACGGCGTTGAGTGCTCGTTGAGGACGGTTCACTAGCGTGATTCCTGGATCTGACAAATGGATCTGACAAACAAACAGCAATCAGGAGGAACGCATCGTGACAACGACGCAGACTAGGCCGACCCGCATCGGCGAGGCCACCATCGCCGAGTTCGCCGCCGGGCTGCGCGGCACGGTCGTCAGGCCAGGGGACGCGGACTACGACCACGAACGCAGCATCTGGAACGGGGCCCACGACCGCCGCCCGACGCTCATCGCACGCTGTGCGGGTGTGGCAGACGTGATGCGCACGGTCGATCTCGCGCGCAGCGAGGGGTTGCCGTTGTCGGTTCGCGGCGGTGGACATTCGATCCCCGGGTTTTCTACCGTCGACGACGGTATCGTGCTGGACCTTTCGCTGATGAAGGGGGTCCAGGTGGACCCTGCCCGCCGCCGCGTCGCGGCACAGGCAGGGTGTACCTGGAAGGACCTGGATGCAGAGACCCAGCAATTCGGGCTTGCGGTGACCGGTGGCCTGGTGTCCTCGACCGGCATCGCCGGCTTCACCACCGGCGGCGGCATCGGCTGGCTCGTGCGCAAGCACGGGCTGGCCAGCGACAACCTGGTCGGCGCCGACGTCGTCACCGCCGACGGGCAGTTTATTCACGCCAGTGCCGACGAGCACCCCGATTTGTTCTGGGGACTGCGCGGCGGCGGCGGCAATTTCGGTGTGGTGACGTCCTTCGACTATCAATTGCACGAAGTGGGGCCCATCGTCCTTTCCGGCCTGGTTTTCTACCCCGCAGAAGAGGCGGAGCAGGTGTTGCGCGGCTATCGGGCGGCCTGCGCGGCGGCCCCCGATGAGCTGACCACGCTGGTCAACATGACCACGGCGCCACCGGTCCCGTTCCTACCAGAATCAGTGCACGGCAAGCCGGTCATCGCTGTGGGAGGGTGCTGGTCCGGCGATCTCGATGCCGGCGAGGCCGCCACCGCGCCCTTCCGGTCATTGGGCACGGTCATCGCCGATGTGTTCGCGGCCAACCCGTACGCGGGGTGGCAGCAGGCGCTCGATCCGCTGTACCCGAGGGGCGTGCACAACTATTTCCGCTCGGCATTTCTGCGCGCCGCCGACGACGCGTCCGTGCGCGTGCTGCTGGACTCGTTTGCGGCATTGCCCAACGCCATGACGCAGATTCACCTGCACCACCTTGGCGGCGCCGTCGGCCGGGTTCCTGCCGAAGCAACGGCCTTCGCACTCCGCGACCAGGAATTCATCGTCAATGTTGTGGCGCGCACGCCGACGGCGGAAGGCTTCGCGGATGTCGTCGAATGGGCCCGGGGCGTGACGTCCGCGCTCGGTCCGGATGTGGCGGCCTACGTGAATTTCACAGGTGAAGCGAATACGACGCTCGTCCGGGCGTCGTACCCGGCGGATACATACCGGCGGCTCGTGGAACTGAAGAACGAATACGACCCCACCAATCTATTCCGGTTGAACCAGAACATCGCCCCCACGGTGTGACAGCACTGCCTGCGTGAGAAGTGGATGATCGACCGAGGATCCGGAAGCAACCTGACAGCCCGCGCCAGATGCACCTCGATTCCCAGCAAACCCCTAACCTGAAGTTCCGTGAGTTGAGGCGGGAAGATCCCCGGGTTTCCGGGGATCTTCCTGCCCGTCTCGTGGGAAGCAGGCAAGGAGCGAGCCACAAAGCAGCTACGGCAGGAAACTCACTCCGGTGTGGACAACGTGCACACCCCTCTTGGCCGGACAAACGGGAACCAGCCCTCCCCCAAGCCACCGGTAAACCCGGATTCCGGAGAAAAACATCCTAAGGAAATCCCCGCAGGTCATGTCGTCAACAGGACCCCACAGCATGAATAGGTACAAGGCCAACCACGTCCACCAGAACAACCCAGAAAAGGAGACCCGAATGACCCACATCCCAGCACGCGGAGGGCCCACCAGCCAGGGCCCTGAACCCGCCACCCACACAACTTCACAGGCCGCCGCGGCGGCCAGGCCACAGACCGCGACAAGCGTTCGACAAGCGTCAGAGGGACCCGACCAGGGTCAATGTACACACCTTAAAGCAAAACCCCCTCTGGCGAGGGGGAATGCTGTGCCCGAGGTGGGACTCGAACTGCATTCCCTCCCCCGCAAACACTGGGCAACCGCGGAAACATGCGGATTCCGGCCCGATCCGACCCACATACGACCCAGTCCGAAGCCCAAAGTGTACTTTGTACACACTTCCTTTTTTGCCACATTCCAGCAGCCCGAAGCGCTGCGTGGGAACCAGCGAAACGGCCAGCCAACTATGCTGAACTAAGTTCGCTCCTCCATGAACCAACCGGCTGGTGTAGGCGCCGAAGCCTCCCACGAGAGGATCTCTGTCCCGCCTCAAATAATGTAGGCGCCCAATTTTCATCGCTTCCGGAGCCCACGAACTACCGCATCCGATTGCGGGGATGCCGGCCCAGGCGAGTTCTGACAAGCTCGAAAACGCTCCGGTCGATACTGTAGCCCAGCCTCCGCGCAACATGATCGACTCGCAACCCGCCTGCTGGTAGACAACTGGGTGCACCATGGTCGTGGGTGCGGTCAGCGAGGACCTTTAACAACCGTGACCGTCCGGGGTGCCTGGAATGAAAGGAACCGGATCCATTCGGGCTCGGGATCATGCAGTTGTATCCCAGGAAGCGCGGCGGCAGTTTCCCGGACGATGACAGCCGCCTCGAGTTCGGCGAGCTTGGCGCCGAGGCAGCGGTGAATGCCTGACCCAAACACCAGGCCCGGGGACCCAGACGCCTCCCGCAGGTCCGCCTGCCCAACAATGTGCGCGCGTTCTTGCCCGGACGGTGAGGTGATCTGGTTGCCGGTAAGTTCGAGGAGGATCTCGCTGCCGGCAGGGATTACAGTGTCACCGAGGTTTGTGTCGTGGGCTGCCACACGGCGCCAGGTGGGGACGGATGATTCGGTGGCCAGTACGTGCCGGACCATAGTTTTGGAGCCGGCGTCGGACGCTGCGTCGTTCCAGCCCACAGGGGCCGACCCTTTAAGGAGCCGGAACAGGGTGGTGCTGATCAGCTGGGTGGTTGTTTCCTGTCCGGCGATCAGCAGGAAGTAGCCGAGCGAGCAGATTTCAGGGGTGGATAGGCCGTGTTCGGCTAGGGATTTGAACAGGTTGCGTCCTGGGGCGGTCCTGGATTCTGCTACGAGTTTACGAAGCCAGACGTAGAAGTCTGCGGCGCTGTGGGCAAGTTCGAGTTGCCGGGCCTCGTCGGGCCAGCCCCAGAACAGCTCCATGGAGTCAAGGCCCCACCCCTTGAGATCCGTAAGGTCCCGGACGGGCAGTCCGAGGAGTTCAAGCATTACCACCGCCGGAGGAAACGCCGCGACCGTCTGCACCAGGTCCACGTGACCCGAGGATCCAAGCTGGTCCGCGGCGTTCTTTGCCGCTTCCTGGGCCAGTCCACGGATCCGTGGTTCCATGGCGGCGACGGTGGCGGGGGTGAAGAATCCCGCGACGACCTTGCGGATCCCGGCATGCGTGTCGGTGTCGTTGCTGGCCAGCACCGGCGGCAACGCAAAGCCCACGCGCTGCAGCACACGAAGGGCAGGCCCTTCCAGAGGAGTTACAGCGACCAGGGAATTCGCAGGACTGAAGTCGGCGGGCCGGTGCAGGACGTCCCGCACCGCGTCCGGGTCACGCACTACCATGTACGGGCAGCGCGCCTGGCCGGAGCCAACCAGTTGAGGCGCGATGGATCCAGCCAAGGACACCAGCGGGTTCATGCGGGTAGTCCGTTCAGCCAGGCCGCCGCTTCGGCCCGGAACGCTGCCGGGGGCAGTTCCGAGGCCCGCTCGGGAATGGCACCGAGCAAGGGCACCTGCATCGATCCGAGAACCTCCCGGTTGCTGCGGTGGACAAACTCAGGGGCGGACGGCCAGCTCCCGAGCACCAGGCCAAGGACCCGAAGATCCCGCGCGGCCAGCGCTTCGAGGGTCAGCGCGGTGTGGTTCAGGGTGCCGAGGGCCGGCCGGGCGACGAGCACAAACGCCGCCGCCAGGAGCGAGCCCAGGTCGGCGAGCGTGCTGCCGTCGGAATCCAGTTCCACCAGGAGTCCGCCTGCGCCCTCAACCAGAACGTGGTCATGGGAGCCGGCGAGCTCGCGGACCCTCCCGGCGTGGACTGCCAGCCGCGGGAGCGGCGCACCGTCGACAGCGGCAGCGGCGGCGGGCGCCAGCGGCTCCTTCAGGACAACGCCGGATTCCGCCGTCACGGCGCCGGCGAGCCGGACAATCTCGGCCACGTCGGAATCGCCGGCAGCGGCTCCCGACTGGCACGGTTTGTACACCGCGACGCTGCGCCCCGCTACCATCAGGGCGGCGGCGAGGGCCGCGGTCGTGATGGTCTTGCCGACGCCGGTGTCCGTTCCGGTGACCAGGATAATGCCGGGCAGGTTCATGGAAGTTCCTCCAAAATGCGGCGCAGCACTGCGCAGCTGTCGTCGATGTGCTCGGGTGTCAGGGTGGCTCGGGCGGTGAGCCGCAGCCGCGAAGTCCCGTCCGGAACGGACGGCGGACGGAAGCAGCCGATCCGGACGCCGGCGGCCCACGCGGCATCCGCCGCTGTCAGGGCGGATTCGGCGGACAGCATGGCGACCGACTGGACGGCCCCAGCTGTCCGGTCGAGGGCTGCGCCGCGGGCGGACAGGGCAGGGGCGAGCCCGGCGGCAAGCGCCGCAGCGTTGGTTCGGACGCATCCGGCCCGCCAGGGCTCATCGCGGATGATCCGAACTGCGGCGAGGGCCGCTGCGGCGGAGGCGGGCGCCAGACCGGTGTCGAAGATGAAGCTCCTTGCCCGGTTGACGAGGTGTTCCCGCAGCAACGCGGATCCCAGGACCGCTCCGCCCTGGCTGCCCACGGCCTTGGACAATGTCGCCGTCACGATCACGTTCGGATGCCCCGCGAGAGCTGTCCCGGCCACCGAACCGCGGCCCTGGAAGGTGCCGGTGCCGGTGACTCCGAGGCTGTGTGCCTCGTCGATGAGCAGCACGGCGTCGTATTCCTCGGCCAGGGTCAGCAGGTCAACGAGCGGTGCTTCGTCGCCGAGGACGCTGTAGACGGATTCGACGGCGATGAGTGCGCGCGGCTCCGACCGGCCGGCCAGCAGGCGGCCGGCTTCCTCCACGCTGTTGTGCGTAAACGATTCGGTGCGGGAGCGGCTGAGCCGGAAACCGTCGATCATCGAGGCATGGCAGTGCTCATCCGCGACGATCAGGGTCCCGGGGCCGCCCAGCGCAGTGATCACACCGATGTTGGCCAGATACCCGGAGGAGAACACCAGCGCCGATTCCATCCCGGCGAGCATGGCCAGTTCCCGCTCGAGGTCCAGGTGCAGCCGCGTGGTTCCGGCGACCAGCCTCGAGGAGGTTGCACCCGCACCCCACTGCCGGACGGCCGCCGCCGCTGCCTCGATGACCCGCGGGTCGGCGGCGAGCCCCAGGTAGTCGTTGCTGGCCAGGTCGATGAACTGTTCGTCGGCGGCACGGGGGCGCGGTCGGCGGACCAGGCCCCGGCGGTTCCGGACTTCAGCCTGCCGGTCCAGCCACTTGATCATCGAGACGCTCATCCCAGCCCCCTGGACTGTGCCGGGAGGCATTCGTGGACTTCGGTGACGGCGGCCGTCATGCCCGTGGTGATCTGCTCAACGTCCGCCGCGGTGCTGATGTATGGCGGCATGGTGTAGACGAGGTTCCGGAACGGCCGGACCCAGACGCCGTGCCGGATGGCTGCGGCGCTGACCGCGGTGACGTCCACGCCGTCCTGCAGTTCGATGACCCCCACCGCTCCGATGGTGCGGACGTCCCGGACGCAGTCCAGTTCCAAAGCCGGGGCCAGCCCGGACGCCAGGCCAGCGTTGATCCGGCCAACGTCGGCTCGCCAGCCGCCGTTGGCGATGATGCCAAGGCTGGCATTGGCAACAGCGCAGGCCAGCGGGTTGCCCATGAACGTGGGGCCATGCAGCAGCGCCCCGGCCTGGCCGCCGGAAACTGTCGCGGCCACGTCGTCGGTGCAGAGCATGGCGGCGAGGGTCAGGTATCCGCCGGTCAGGGCTTTGCCCACACACATGATGTCCGGCACGACGCCGGCATGATTGGCCGCGAACAGTTCGCCGGTCCGCCCAAAACCGGTGGCGATCTCATCGAAGATGAGCAGCAGCCCATGCCGGTCCGCCACCTGCCGGAGCACCGTCAGGCATTCGGCCGGGTAGGCATGCATGCCGCCGGCACCCTGGAGGACCGGTTCGACGATGATCGCGGCCAGCTCCCCGGAATTTGCGGCCGCGATCTCTTCGAACTCCGAGACCCATGCCCGTATGCTTTCCGGCGTGGCGAAAGCCGCAGCTGGCGGACGCGGCGCAAAGACGTTGCCGCCGAGCAAACCCGGGAATGCGGAGTGCATGCCTTCTACGGGGTCACAGACTCCCATCGCCGCGAACGTGTCCCCGTGATAACCGCCGCGGATGCTCAGGAACCGCTGCCTCTGAGACTGTCCTAGAGCGGTCTGGAACTGGACCGCCAGCTTCAGCGCCACTTCCACGGACACCGAACCCGAGTCAGCGAGGAACACCCGCTCTAATCCCGGCCTCCCGGGTGCCGCCGGCGCCAGGTCCACCAGCCGCTCGGCGAGTTCCACGGCCGGGGCGTGTGTGAGCCCGCCGAACATCACGTGGCTGAAACTCTCCAGTTGCCGCCGTGCGGCGGCGTCGAGCACCGGGTGGCGGTAGCCGTGGATTGCGGACCACCAGGAGGACATTGCGTCAACAACCTCATGGCGTGTGCCGTCCTCGCCCCGAAGCTGCAGCCGCACGCCGTCGGCCGCTTCGACCTCCCACAATGGAAGTTTCGGGGAGGCTGGTGCGTAGGGGTGCCACAACCGTGCGCGGTCCCGCTGGATCAGGCCCGTCTGCGCGGAATCCTGCGTCATTGAACCGGGCGTCATGGTGCGAGCACCCCGTGGCGGGAGCATTCTGCTGACCAGCCCAGCGGTGTGACCTGTACTTTCATGCGGCGCCGGCAGGCGGCGCAGTAGCGCGGCGGTTCCAGCTGCAGCAGTTCCTCGCACTGTCGGTGAGCGTACGACGGCGGCAGCGCACCACCGGCGTACATCCCGCCGCAGTGCCCGCAAAACTCAGCGGTGGCCGAGCTGGTGGTTGAGTCTGCCGAAACCGCGATATTAGAGCCGATGGTTGGGCTCGTTGATACCCGGTTCACAGTGTCTTCTGGAGTTCCTTGATGGGCATGTTCAGTTCCACCAGGAGGTTAAGGTCGGCGGTGGCGGGGCGGCCCAGGGTGGTGAGGTAGTTGCCGACGATGACGGCGTTGATGCCGCCCATCAGGCCCTCGCGGGTGCCGAGGTCACCGAGGGTCAGTTCCCGGCCGCCGGCGTAGCGGAGCACGGTGCGGGGCATGGCGAGTCGGAAGGCGGCAATGGCGCGGAGGGCGTCCTTGCCGTCCATGAGGCTCTGGTTTTCCAGCGGTGTCCCGGGCCGGGGGTTCAGGAAGTTCAGCGGGACCTCGTGGGGTTCCAGGGCTGCGAGCTGGGCGGCGAGTTCGGCCCGCTGTTCGAGGGTTTCTCCCATGCCGATCAACGCCCCGCAGCAGAGTTCCATGCCGGCGGCCTTGACCATGGCGCAGGTTTCGAGGCGTTCTTCGTAGGTGTGCGTGGTGACGACTTCGGGGAAGTAGCTGCGGGCGGTTTCGAGGTTGTGGTTGTAGCGGTGCACGCCCCATTCGGCGAGCTGGTCCACCTGGCGCTGGGTCAGCATGCCCAGGGAGCAGGCGATGTTGATCTCCACTTCTTCGTTGATGCGGTCGATCGCGAATTTGCTCTGGTTCATCAGCTTGATGTCCGGGCCGCGGACGGCGGCGACGATGCAGAACTCGGTGGCACCGGTAGCCGCGGTCTCCTTCGCGGCTTTGACCAGCTCCGGGATGTCCAGCCAGACGCCGCGGACGGGCGAGTCGAACAGGCCGGACTGGCTGCAGAAGTGACAGTCCTCGGGGCAGCCTCCGGTCTTGATGGAGATGATGCCTTCCACCTCGACGTCCTCGCCGCAGTGCTTCAGCCGTACGTCGTGGGCCAGTTGCAGCGCGGCGGGCAGGGCTTCGTCCGGCAGTCGGAGGATTTCGACAAGTTGAGCCTCGGAGAGGCCGATGCCGTCGTCGAAGACCTGCCGGCGGGCAGTATCGAGAATTGCATAGCTCGTGGCCGTGGGAGGTGCCTGAATCGTCATTGATTGTCCTTTTCGCTGGGTTTCGTGGATATGCCTCACCGGCGACAGTAGTTTCCGGCTGATTGCAGGATTTTGTGCGTTCCCCACAAGAAGGGGGGCGACAGTTTGTTTCGCCCGGAGGGGCCGCCGGACGGCCGGGCGCCTAGGGCCAATAGGGCATGCCTGATCGATTAGGGTGGCCCTGCATGTCCGTGGCCTAGGCGAGCGTCAACCGCAGGGGCACAGAGTCCCAGCCACGTAGGGTGTTGTTGTAGTGGCGTTCGATCGCCGAGGCCAGTTCGATGCTCTTGATCCGGGGCACCAGTTGTTCCAGCAATGACGCCGCCTGGAGGCGGGCTGCGTGCTGGCCCACGCACCGGTTGATGCCCATGCCGAAGGACAGGTGTCCGGACGGGTCGCGGGAGAGGTCGAACTCGTCGGGGTTTCCCAGCGGCGCGGATCGCGGTTTGCCGCCGCGAAGCACAGCATGACCCTGCTGGCTTCGGGGATTGTGCTGCCGCCGATGGTGACATCGCTGGACTTCAAGGCGTCGCGCTGGCACTTGGCGGTGGCCCACTCGGTGTATTCGGCGGCCTTGCACCTGCCCTGCTCCACCAGCTCGTTGTCAGGACCCAGCGCGTTGAAGGTGTGGTCGGCATAGGGCACCAGGTTTTCGCGGCCCTCCTTGGAAATGCCGGAAGCCTCGGGGAAGAAGTTCACCGGAAGCTTCGAGCCGATGTCGCGGTGCCCGTCGACCTCGACCGCCCCGCCGGGGGTGGAACCGGCCAGCAGTCCGTCGATGATGCCGCCGGCCATTGCCCACAGGTTGTCCAGGTGTTGGTCGCGGCGTCGCAACCAGACCGAGTGGAGGGACCAGGGCGCCCAACATGCCGGAGTCCCATCCCGTTGTCGCCATCGAGTGGCACACTGGACTTCATGCGTGAGTTCGTTGTCCTCGGCACCGCCTCGCAGGTCCCGACCCGCACCCGAAACCAAAACGGGTACATGCTGCGGTGGGATGGCGAGGACTTCCTCTTCGACCCCGGAGAGGGTACGCAGCGGCAGATGATCCACGCCGGAGTTACCGTCTCCCAGATCACGCGCATCTGCCTCACGCACGTGCACGGCGACCACTGCTACGGTCTGCCCGGCGTCCTTTCCCGCATGGCCCTTGACAAGGTCAACCACCCCGTCCACCTGCACTATCCTGCCTCCGGGGAGGACACCGTCCGAGCTCTCGTGTCCGTCGCGTCCTCGGGCATAGATCTTCGGCTGCATCCACATGGGGGCTACGGGGGCGGCGAACACGAGGGCCCCCGCCAAAGGACTTCAGAGCCGATCGCCCCGGGCCTGGAGGTCCGGGCGCTGAATCACCGCATCGAGGCCTATGGCTATCGGTTTGTGCAACCCGACGCGCGCACACTCCTTCCTGACCGGCTCGCGGCAGTCGGGATTGCGGGATCCGACGTCGGCCGCCTAATGCGCCAAGGAAACCTGGGCGGCGTGAGTCTGGAGGAGGTAAGCGAGCCGCGTCCCGGTCAACGCTTCGCCTTCGTCATGGATACCGCGCCCTGCCAGGGCGCGGAGGAACTGGCGGAGGGCGCTGACCTGCTCGTCACGGAGTGCACATTCAGCGACGACGACGCCGAGCTCGCCTCGCAGTTCCGCCATCTCACAGCGGGGCAGGCGGGCGAGCTGGCCGCATCGGCGGGCGCGGGGACTCTCGTCCTCACCCACTTTTCTTCGCGCTACGGGGACGTTGCCCCTCTCGCCGAGCAGGCCCGGGGTCGCGCCGGTCAAGCCAGGGTGGTTGCCGCGAACGACCTTGACCGCATTGCCTTTCCGCAACGTCGTGCGTCCTAACGACGTCTGCGGGAATTACACCTAAGGATCGTGCAGAGCCCAGTCCCGGGGACAACCTATTGGTGGGCGGGCGGGAAGCGCCTCCAGAGCGACCCGGAGCAACCGGGGTGGGAAGCAGATCCAGGCCGGGCGCGGGAAGACTTCGCTGACAAGGTGCCTACCGGGAACAACAAGGCTCCGGCGGTCATGATACCGAGTGCGCCGCCGAGCTCAGCGCGGGGATTCCAGCCGGCCGGCAGGACTCACGCTCGGCATGGCAGGGCTAAGGACGGAGATGTGCAGGTTCTTTGGTAATTTTCTCGATGTCGGCCGCGGTGACTTCGATCAGCTGATGCGCCAACTCCGCCAGGGCGCGTGCGGTCGCCAACTCGTCCCCGATCTCCGGGACATCAGAGTCCACCGGATTCAGCCTGGCCCACCCGACACCCTCCAGTTCCGCCCGGTTCCCGGCCCTCAATCGCGCCGTGGCCCGCGTTTGGTTTTCATGTTCGTCGATAACGATGTTCACCGACCAGCTTTTCTCTTGCATGGTGCCCGCCTCCTCGATCCGACTTCCACCATCCCAAGCTCGAGGCAAGCCGTCAAGGTCCGCAAATTTCCCCGCAAACCGTGCGCCAAAGGCCCTGAGTTGCCCCGCACGACGAGGCAACTCACGCGGGACCGCAGACCTCATGCAGACCGAGGACGCCAGAGTCGGGCGCCGTCCATCAGCACTGGCTTCCTGGTCCGGGGGGTTGGACCCCGGTGGCGATCCGCCGCGGCAGCATCAGACCTCATACAGTCTGGCGAGGTCGAACGGAGTGGCTCCGCGATCGTGCCGCCGGAATGCCAGCCAGGGACATCGTCCGTGCCCAGGCGAGGGCGCTTGCCGTGTCCAGGCCGGCAACGATGCGGCGCATGCAGGAGATCCCGCATGCGGACGTGAACTGCTAATATGCCTCGGCCGAGCGTCCCTTCAACCCCGCGCTGCAGGGCGGGCCGTTGATCGTGCTGTCGTGCGATTACAGCTGCGCCGTCACCGCTCCCCCGAGGCCAAGGCTCTGGGCATCGGCCTGGGCGATCCGTGGTTCAAGGTCGAACCCCGCGCCAGAGAAAGGGCCTCGTCGCCGTGTCCAGCAACTACGAACCCTACAGGGACATCAGGCAGGCAGCGGCCTGATCGGAGTGCAGATCCGAGGAGCAGCAGATGTAGCGTGCCGCCGCTTTCCTTCCATACGTGCAGGTGCCAGGGCTCCTTTGGTGCCGTGGAAATCCAGGGTGTAGTAGTTCGCGGCGGGAATGTTGTTTGATCTGTTTGTCCCCGACCCAGCTTGCCCGTCGCGATCGGCGCTACGGTGGGAGGCCGTGGTCGCCACGTTCCCCGCACCGGTCCCCGGCATACCGTTGCTGATCCTGGACACGGTCACAGGGCTACGTGTTGAGGTCCCAGTGGACACGGATTGCCCCGGCAATCGGTCCGGCAGCGACATCGATACGGAGAGCAAAGAGCGCGGTCCCTGTCTCTTCGATGACCGCGGGAGTGCCTTCGTCGTGTGAACTGGGATGCCTCGTGAGTTGGCCTAAGGCCGCCCCCATTTCGTCATTTTCGGGACTTCCTTGACGGGCAGTGTGACAAGTGCCATAGTCTTCGTATGAACCTGTTGGACAGCTGGACAGCTGCGCAAGATCGAGTCGTACGCGTTGGCGCGGCTGAAGCGGTCTTTGCATCCCTCCGCAGTGCTATCGAGGGCGGCAAGATCCCTGTCGGCACCCGCCTCGACTCGGAGGCATCGCTGGCCAAACAGTACGGTGTGAGCCGCACGATGGTCAGGGAGGCGCTGCGTTCCTGCACCGCATTGGGACTTACGGCCACCCACACGGGTAAGGGCACGTTCGTGATCGCTGACAAGGTGGCCCAGGACCTCAAACTCGGCAAATATTCGGCCAGCGCCCTCGTTGAAGCCCGCCCCCACGTGGAAGTGCCGGCCGCGGGCCTCGCCGCCCAACGCCGCAGCAGCGAAGACCTGGAGGCTCTTCGGGAAATCCTTCGGGAAATGTCCGAGGAAGACGATCTCCAGCAGTGGGTCCTTTTGAACACTGAATTCCACGTGACCATCGCCCGGTGCAGCGGCAATGGCGTGTTCGAATCATTCCTGTCAGACATCTGCGACGCCATGGCTAACCAATCAAACACCCTTAACCTCGTGGCTGACCGGCGCAAGGAATCGGGTCAGGAACACGCCCGCATTTTCGCTGCCATCGAGAGTGGATCAGCCGAGGAGGCATCCCAGGCCATGAGAATGCATTTGCACGGAGTTGAATGCGCCCTGGGCACCATCGTCCCCGGAAGCGGAAACTCCAGGGCCGGCCATACGCGCTAGATCCTAAACCCCGGATTTCACTCACCATCCCCTGCCGCTGCAATCGCCGCAACCCCCGCGCGATCTCCTTGCCGGGAACAACCATGCCCACTGTGCCGGCTGCGGCGTCACTCAGTCCTGCCCCGGCCCCAGATTTTTACCGTCCAAACCCGTCAACGAAGCCCTGTGAGGACCCCATGACTATCGCCCATACCGCCCCGGACACCCGCTCCGAACACGACCTCCTGGGCGACCGGGATGTTCCCGCCGACGCCTACTGGGGCGTCCACACCCTCCGGGCCGTGGAGAACTTCCCCATTACCGGCCAGCCGCTGTCCTCCAACATGCACCTGGTCCGCGGGCTGGCCGCCGTGAAACTCGCCGCCGCACGCACCAACCAGGAACTCGGGCTCCTCGACGCCGAGCGCGCCGCGGCCATCGCGGAAGCCTGCGCCGACGTCATGAAC
>NZ_JBFTZV010000039.1:0-29151 GCF_056406615.1 Arthrobacter sp. P1_B3
ACCGGGGACCCTTGGCCGCCGCGGAAGCGAGGGGTGTCGACGGACCGGTAACCGACACCGATGGCGTCCCGCACGGGGCGTTCGGTCGCCCGCGGGCGGCGACCATCATCCGAATCACCGGCGAAATCTTCCGTCTCGGCGACAGCTTGGCACCCTCGTCCGCCGCATCCAATCGCTCTACCACCTCGATACCTCACGCCACAGATCATCGACGCCGTAAGGGAAACCCTCCTCATCGGCCACTAAGGGCTGCGAATTCACTGCCAATTAGCTCTGCGATTCACACCTAACACCTTCCCGGGCCCGGAACAGTGTCTTGAAAAGCTTTTGATTTACGAGACATAGATTTCGAAGAGTCCTATCCGGTGCAGCCAAGATTCGGCGGCTGGCATTGCGTCTCTGACTTCCTCTCCGCGGACAGCGAGTCCTTCACCGATAACCGCTGATCGGCAGGATACTGCGTAGTCTTGTTCAGTGCTGCCCAGGCCGCTCATGGCGTAGGTCGTGACCGGATGGATGGTTTTCCCGGCGGAATCGTAGCTCTCGGCGAATGTGGTCATCTGCTGGCCACCGACGTGGGGCCGCGGGCGGTGGATCTATTCCCCCCACCGCCCGGAGGAATCGCGCTCAGCGCCTCATCTCGTACCTGGTCAGGACCACGCCGCCGGGAAACGTCCGCGTCTCCACCAGGTCCAGGTTCACCCAGCTGTCCAGCGCGGTGAAGAACGGCGTGCCGCCGCCCACCAGGACCGGATGGGTGGCCAGCACGTATTCGTCGATCAGCCCGGCCCGCATGGCCGCCCCGGCGAGCGTTGCGCCGCCGACGCTCATCGGGCCGCCGTCCCCGGCCTTGAGCCGAGTGATCTCGGCGATCGCGTCGCCGCTGACCAGGCGGGTGTTCCAGTCGACCCTGTCGATCGTCGAGGAGAACACCACCTTCGGCGTGTCCCGCCAGTTCCGCGCGAACTCGATCTCCGCCGCGGTGGCGTTGGGCTGCTGGTCGCCGGTGGGCCAGTAGGAGCTCATGGTCTCCCAGAGCTTGCGCCCGTACAGCGACAGGCCGCTCGCCCGCTCCTGGTCGAGCCACCACTGGAACAATTCGTCGCTCGGCCCGCCCCACCCGAGGTCGTCGCCGGCCGCGGCGATGTAGCCGTCCAGGGTCAGATTCATGCCGTAGATCAGTTTCCGCACGGCGCCAGCCTTCCGTCAGTCGGTCTCCAGGGTATAGATCGGGCGCGCCGCGGGAAACCCATCGGTGCGCGAACTGACTCGCAGGCAGTCCTCGTGCTCGGGGCCCAGCGTGGCATCCCCGACCGCCTCCCGCCGCGACGGCCCGTCGAACATGAGCACGCCCAGCCCGGTCGAGGATCCACCAAGGGCTGCGGGGCGACATTTACCGCTGCTAAAACGCCGCCATTTATCGCTGCGATTCACAAATATGGAATATCTCGCGCCGCGGGAGCGGGCTGACGGTGTCGCGGTGGGGGCCGGCTTAAGCGGCAAACCTCAGGCAATGGATTAGATCTGGGGCCAACCGCAGTCTCTAGCAAAGGGCGGGTTGTGAATGCCTGCTGGTCGCATTCGTGGACTCATCGCACGGGGGGACTGTCATGCTGGGCGGCTGACCGAAGGCTGTTGTTCAGGATCAACGGCAGCAGGGCCGCGGGGGAGGGGGCAACGGCGGCCGCATGCGACCCTTCTTCGACCTCCCCGTAGCCCCAGAGTGCGAATATCGTAGGGATTCCGTGTTCGGCTGCTCCCGCAACGTCGTAGCTTCGGTCTCCGACCATTGCGGGGTTGGAGATGTCCACGCCTTCGGACTGGAGCCGGTGCAACAATTCGGCGATGACCTCAGCCTTGCTCGCTCTTCCCTCGGAGTCCGACGCACCGCATACGTTGATGAAGTAGCCCTTCATTCCAAACCTTCGTGCGAGCCTGTTTGCCTGGTCTTCCACCTTGGAAGTGGCGACAGCCAATGGAATTCCGGCCAAGTGCAGGTGTTTGAGCAGGTCCATAATCCCGTCGTATGGGCTGGACTGTTCAGCCCCGTGATCGGCGTATGCATTGCGGTAGTGTTGGAGGGCCTTTTGGGCGGTTTTTTCGTCCAGTCGTGAGACTGTTCTGAAGGATTCGATCATCGKCGGGCCGACGAATCGGCGCAGTTTTTCCATCGCGGGCACTGGCGCGCCCACCGCTGCCAAGGCTTGGGCAGCACTTGCTGTAACGCCGGGTGCTGAATCCAGGAGCGTCCCGTCCATGTCGAACAAGATGCAGCTAATGCCAGTGAGAGAGGGCCGGGCCTGGTGCAGAAGTGTCATTTTTCAAGGGCTTTCGGTCTTGAAGTTAGTTCCGTTCCGGTTGGGTCCGGAGGATTATTGCTGTGAAGGGTAGGCATGGATCGGGTGAGTCTTGATCAGATAGATCAGAGGATTCTTGCGGAGCTCACGAAGAACGCTCGCATGAGCCATGCAGAGCTGGCGACCAAAGTCCTCCTGTCGAGGAATGCTGTGCGCCAGCGGATCGAACGGATGGAGCGGCAGGGGTACATCCAGGGGTACACAATTGTTGCCGGCCCTCCAGGCCAGGGCCCGGTGTCCGCCTTCCTGATGGTTTACCGGAAGGACCGGGTGCGGGGGGCGGACGTCATCTCCGTGTTGCGGTCGATTCCGGAAGTGGTTCTGTGCGATGTAGTGAGCGGTGACTTTGATCTTCTGGTGAGGGTCGAGGCACGGTCGCTGGAGAGGGTTCAGGAGATCTGGGAGCAGATCGCGGCCATTCCCGGAGTCACGGACACGGTGACGGCCATGACGCTTTCCAGCTACATCAGGCGGGGAACCGGAGGGGCCCGCGCCACGGAGTAAATGTGATCAGGCCCCGGACATGTCCGCACTTCTGACGGGCAGCACTGCGGATTCAAGCAGTAACTGAGCTGTGTCCCGGTCTGTCTGCAGCCATCGTCACCGTAGTGTCAGCTCCGGCGACAGCGAAGGCAATCTGATTCATGGCCTCCGGAATGACCGGGTTGACCTTTCCCGGCATGATTGATCGCCGCGGCTTCCCGCGGGTTGAGGATACCAAGTTCGCAGTTGGCCTGCGCCGCAGCGTTCTTGATCATGGCCAGGGAACGCACCAGATGCGGGTGGCGGGAGACAGGTGTCCCGCTGATGGTGAAGTTTTCCAAGGCCCGGGCGGTGTGTGCTCCCCAGTAGGCTGTGGCCGGTACAGGTACGTCCCCTAGCGAATCCGTCTCGATGCGGGTGGTCATGGGTTTCCGTTCTCTGAGTGGAAGTTTGGGTGTGGCGTAGCAGCGGGCCGCTCCGAGGGAGCTGGAGGGGCGCAGGACCCGGCGGCGCCCCTCCATTTCGATCAGTTCTTGATGCAGATGACTTTGGGCTGGGTCATCTCCTCATACGCGAAATGGACGCCTTCCCTGCCCATGCTCCCGTACTTGGCCCCGCCGAACGGCATGCCGTCGAAGCGGTAGTCAGAGGAATCATTGATCATGACGCCGCCTGCCTCGAGCTGGCGGGCTGCGTCCATGGCCTTGGCCAGGGAGTCCGTGAATATACCTGCATGAAGGCTGAACTCGATGGCATTGGCGACGTCGATGGCCTCTTCGAAGGTGTTGAATTTACTAAGCATCACCACAGGGCCGAAGACCTCCTCCCTCCACAGGCTGCTTTCCGCCGGGACGGCTTCCAGGACGGTCGGCTGAAGCACATTGCCGTCCGTGATATTGCCTGAGAGCAGGACAGCGCCGTCGTCGAGGGCCCCGTCCAGCTTGGTCTGGAGCTCCTGTAATGCTGTGGGGCTGATCATGGGTCCGACGTCCGTCCGTTCATCCGATGGATCTCCGGTAACCAACTGCGCCGTTGCCGCCAGGAAACGCTGCCGGAAAGCGCCGTACACTGGGGCGGCTACCAGGATCCGCTGCACCCCCACGCAATTCTGGCCTGCGGCCCAAAACGCTCCGGAGACGCAGGATTCCACGGCGTTCTCGATGTGGGCGTCGTCCAGGACTATCACGGCTGCATTGCCGCCAAGATCCATGGAGAGCTTCTTCAGGCCCGCGGTGCGGGCGATACTCTCACCAGTGGAGAACCCCCCGGTGAAGGACACCATTCGTACGTCCCGGGACCGAATAAGAGTTTCGGCCACATCCCGGTCGCCATGAACAATCGTGAGGGCCTCTTCCGGGAGCCCGGAGCTCACGAGGGCGTCCGTGAGCAGCTGGGCTGATAGGGGAGTCAGTGCAGAGGGTTTGAGAATCACGGCGTTTCCTCCGGCGATTGCCGGGCCGATCTTGTGTGCCACCAGGTTCAGGGGATCGTTGAAAGGAGTGATCGCGGCAATGATTCCCAGTGGTTCGCGGGAGTACCATCCGGTGCGGTCCTCTGAGCCCTCGTACGAGTCAAAGGGTATGACTTCGCCGGCGTTCCGGCGTGCTTCGGCAGCCGAGAGGCGGAGCGTGTTGACCGCGCGCAGTACTTCCTTCCGTGCCTGGCGGATCGTTTTCCCGGCCTCGGACACAATCGTTTGCGCGAACTCCTCGTTGCGCTGCTCGATCTCCGTTGCGGCGCCGTCCAGTATCTTCCCGCGTGCGTTGCGGGACAGTGCCCGTGCCTTCCGGGCGCCGACGCGGGCCGTTTCGATCACGGCTTTGCCGGCGGTGGCCTCGGTCAGCGAAACCGCGCCGACCACTCTGCCGTCGTAGGGGCTCAACACGTCGCGGAACTGCGGCAGCGCCGTTTCCGTCGAGCACAGCGTGGATTCAGACATTTGCGGCTACTTCCGTCCTGGCTGCGTGCATTGCGATGATGTCAGAGAGCAGGGCATAGGCGGTCTCCACACGGCCGGCTCCCGGCCCGGAGACGGTTACCGGGCCTAGAAGGTCGGTGTCGAAGGACACGGCATTGGTTGCGCCGGAAACCCCGGCCAGCCCATGGCCGAGGGGGAGCGCTACGGGGGAGACGCCTGCGGTCACTGACCCGTCCGGGTTCCGCCGCGCTGAACCCACGAGCTTCCAGCGGCGTCCCTCGCGGGTTGCCTTCTGGATATTCTCCGGCGTCACAGTCGAAATCCCCTCTCGCTGAACGTCCTTTAGTTCGATGCCTCCGTCGAGCAGCTCGTTGGCGAGGATAAGTACCTTGAGCTGAACGTCGTATCCCTCGATGTCTGCTGCGGGATTGGCTTCGGCGTAGCCGCGTTCCTGTGCCTCGCTGATGGCCTCTTCGAAGTCCAGTCCGGATTCCATCCGCCCGAGCACATAGTTGCTGGTGCCGTTGAGGATGCCTTCGAACCCGTTCAGCTTCAGCCCCGCGAACATTTTCTTGGCCAGGCGGATGACGGGAGTGCCGCTCATGACGGCACCCTCGAACTCGAAGTGCACGCCGTTCTGTTCGGCCAGGGCAGTCAGTTCGGCGCCGCGGAGGGCAACCGGGCCCTTGTTCGTCGTGCAGACGCTCTTGCCGGATTCGAGGGCCCAGCGTACGTGCGAAACTGCTGGCTCGCCGTCGTCGGGATTCGTGAAAGTGGCCTCGCAGATGATGTCGGCGGTGCAGTCACGGATAACTGATTCGTTGTTGGTGTCCGCGGACCCGCCATGGGCGGCGAAGGTTTCGCCTCCACCGTCCAAGTTGAGTGCGATGCCCAGGTCGATCCCCTCGGGCTGGACCAGCGAGCCGAGGCGCAGGTCGGTGATGGCCACGACACGCAGGCCGAAGCCCAGCTCGGAACGAAGTGTGTCACCGCGTGTTGCGACCAGTTCGGCCAGCGTCCTGTTGACGCCGCCGAAGCCGATCAGCGCAATGTCATAGGTGGTCATGGTGCTCCTTCAGTCAGTTACATCGGTCCTCCAATGCTCACCGCATTCCATGTCCGTCAGTGCATGTCATTGTGACCGAAAAACAGGGCGAACTGACCATCTGTCTGCCGATTCGGCAGCAGCGCCTCCAGGTAACTTAGGTGCAACATAAGCATGTTGAAATGTTTTTAATGACCCAAGCGCCGTTTTCGTGTTACTTTCATCACTACCGCCACTGCACAGCCCGAGGCGCCCTGTCCCCCCATGCCGGGGCGATGTGCGCATCTTTCGCATCAGACCTATCCACTCACCTGGGAGAAACCATGGAACCCTCGTMACCTGTCCAGCTAGACCCACAGCCCACGATTCCCCCGTCGACCGACTCCGGGCTCCGGCGGTCCATGGGGGCACGCCATCTGGTCATGATCGCCATGGGCGGGGTGATCGGCTCAGGGCTGTTCCTGAGCTCGGGCTACACCATTTCCCAAGCCGGACCGCTCGGGGCGGTCATCGCCTATCTGATCGGCGCCTTTGTTGTGTACCTGGTGATGGCCTGCCTCGGCGAGCTTGCCATCGCTTATCCGGTCTCAGGCGCCTTCCATATTTACGCGGCGAGGTCGATCGGGCCGGCCACCGGGTTCGCCACGGCCTGGCTCTACTGGCTCTGCTGGGCAGTGGCCATCGGATCGGAGTTCACTGCCTCCGGTCTCCTCATGCAGCGCTGGTTCCCGGATGTTGACGTCTGGGTCTGGTGCGTCATCTTCGCCTCGGTCCTCTTCGGCTTCAACGCAGTTTCCTCGAAGTTCTTCGGCGAGTCCGAGTTCTGGTTTGCCATCGTCAAAGTCGGTGCCATCGTGGTCCTCATCGTTCTTGGTGGCGCGGCGCTGTTCGGCATCCACCCGCTCAGCGAGGCGGGCAGCCACCCGTTCATGTTTGAGAACTTCAACACCTCCAGCGGTCTCTTCCCCAACGGTTTCAGCGGCGTTCTCGTCACTGCACTTGCAGTGTTCTACGCCTTCTCCGGCTCGGAACTCATCGGTGTGGCAGCGGGCGAAACAGCTGACCCCGCCACCAGCATCCCCAAGGCGATGCGCAGCACAGTCATCCGCCTGCTGATCTTCTTCGTCGGGGCAATCGCTGTCATCGCGGCTACCATCCCGTTCGATCAGGTCGGCCTGGATGAAAGCCCGTTCGTGACTGTCTTCTCATCCATAGGCATTCCCTTTGCCGCCGACATCATGAACTTCGTCATCATCACCGCACTCCTCTCCGCTGGAAACAGCGGCCTCTTCTCCTGCGCACGGATGCTCTACTCCCTTGCCGACGAGGGGCACGCCCCCCGGGCGCTGAAGAAACTGACCCGAGGCGGTATCCCCATAATCGCGCTTTCAGTCAGCATGCTCGGAGGCCTTGCGTCGCTCATCAGCAGTGTCGTTGCGCCCGAAACGGTCTACCTGGCTCTTGTTTCAGTGGCAGGTTTCGCCGTCGTCGGGGTCTGGATGTCCATCACCGCCTCGCACTTCTTCCACAGGAGATCCTTCGTCAAGAAGGGCGGCGATGTCGCCGCCCTTCCCTACAAGGCACCGCTGTTCCCGCTTGTGCCGATCCTGGCCTTTTCGCTCTGCCTTATTTCGCTGATCGGCATCGCTTATGACCCGAACCAGGTAGCAGCCCTCTATTTCGGAGTTACTTTTGTTGGCGCCTGCTACGCCTTCTTCTACTTCAAGTACGGACGCAAGGCGCGCGCAAACCAACTGTCCTAACGCCGTCATCAACTATCGCCTACCCAGCTTCTCGGCCGGGGACTTTCGTCCCCGGCCGAGAAGCTGTTCAACGAATAATCCATGAATTCACAAGACCTGATGCAACGCATGCGCAGTTCGGCCCTCGACGCCGGCAGCTGGCTGGAGATTGACGCCGCAGCTTTCGAGTCAAACGTCCGGAACCTCCTGTCCCTGATCGATAACCGGGCGCTCCTGTGCGCAGTGGTCAAGTCCCATGCCTACGGACACGGAGCTGACCTTTTGCTCCCTTCCCTTGTTCGCCTAGGCGTTCCCTTCGTCGGAGTAGGAAGTAACGAGGAGGCAGCCATTGCACGCCGCTGCGGTTTTGCGGGCCGGATTCTGCGTGTCCGTGCCGCGGCGCCGCAGGAGATCAAGGCTGGCATGCGTCACGACATCGAAGAACTTGTTGCCGACCCGCAGAGCGCCTGGGAGATGCACAAGATCGCTGCCGAGGCCGGGACGGCGATCCGCATCCACCTCGATATCAATGCTTCCGGGATCAGCAGGCACAGCCTCGACGTCTCATCCACGCTTGGGCGGGCATCCGCGGTAGGGATCGTTAGCCACCCTGGGCTTCTACTGGCCGGGATCATGACGCATTTTCCCAAAGACGATACCGGCCATATCGAAACGGCTCTACTGCGTTTCCGCAGTCAGGCGTTGACGCTGCTCCAACTGACCGGAACGCGCCGGGAAGACGTGCTGCTCCACTGTGCCAACTCCTACGCCGCGCTGCACGTACGCGGCTCGTGGCTGGACATGGTCCGTGCCGGGGCAGTCCTCTACGGCGATTCGGAACCTGCAACAGGGCACTTCCAACGGTGTTTGGCCTTCAAAGCCCGGATTGCGTCCATTAATAGCTATGCAGCAGGCACTAAGGTCGGCTACGGGCTCACCCATACCTTGGACCGGGACTCCAGGCTGGCGTCAGTGACAGCAGGTTACGGAGATGGCTACCGGAGGGCACTGGCCAGCCAAGGCAGCGTACTTGTCCGCGGCCGTCGCGCTGCCATAGTCGACATCGTTTCGATGAATTCCATGGTTGTCGACGTCACCGACGTGGCGGGAGTTTCCCCTGGAGACGAAGTCGTGTTGTTCGGGCGGCAGGGACGCGCAGAAATCGCTCCCGCAGAACTGGAAGCAGCGAATTCAGCGATACTCGCTGACCTCTACACTGTGTGGGCGCAAGGAAATCGCGTCCTGGTCAACAATGAAGACATGTGAGAATAGGCGTAGTCATCGGGCGGAAGGAGCACGGAGCATGGATTCTTCCTCGGAAGCGTCGTCTATGGCCCAAGGACTTCGAATTGTTCGCCTGGTCGCGGACCGGGAGAAGCGGGGCAGGCGGCTTCTCGGCGTTTCCCAGCTCGCATCCGAGTTGGATATGGAACAAAGCCGCGTCTCAAGGCTGACGCAGGAATTGTGTGAGTTGGGACTGCTGGAGCGAGTCGAACGCGGTCCCTTCCGAACCGGTCCAAGTTTTTTCAGCCTGGCCGCAGCGCTGAATACCGGCTGGGTCCGCGAATCAAGAGCCGAACTTGAGGCTTTGGTGGCTTCTTTCGGCCTTAGATCCAGAGTTTCCGTCCGTGATGGCTTCCGGGTCGTTCTCCTGCGGGCCTCCAGTAACGATGCGGTTCCCGGCAGCTTCGTGAAACCCGGCATGGTGACGCCCGTGTGGTGTACCGGCTCCGGACGGGCCTTGCTGTGGGACCACCAGCATCCAGCCGTTGAAGTCCTTCTCCAGGAAGTCAACTTTATCGGCGTAGGCGGTCCGGGGGCGGCCCATTCGCCGCAAGAAGTCGCCGAACTGATGGACCGGGACAGGGCGCGGGGCTTCATTGTCGCGGAGGAAGAATTCGAGCACGGAATCTACGAACTGGCCGTTCCCGTCCGCAACGCTGATGGATCAATTCTTGCCGCGCTCAGCGTCCTCGGCGGCCGGGCCGAGATCAAACCCAGCACCAATGACATTGCAAAGGCCCTTACGGCCGCAGCCGAACGGCTGGGGTCCTTTGAGGGCCGTCCCCGGGGCGACGCGGGCCGGAAGGGCCTTGCCAGCTAGAGCCGGTTCTGCGGCGACGCGTGACCCAACGTTGACTCAAGCCACTTGCCCCAGGACACGAGAGCCGTCGCGCATAGCCCCAGCCGCGGCTCCAAACGTGTCTTGGCGCCTACGACCTGAAGCGCTGCCACCACATCGCCCTTAAAGTCGCGAATCGGAACGGCCAGGGAGTAAAGTCCTGGTTCGGCTTCCTCATCGACAATGGAGTACCCCCGTGCCCGCGCCCCGCGCAGTCGTGACAGGAAGTCCTCGACGTCAAGCGGTGTATTGGGGCCATGGCGCACGAAGGGAACGCCGGAGAAAATGGTTCGGACCTCGGCGTCCGAGGCTTCCCACAGCAGGGCCTGGCCGGCATCACTACAAAACGCCGGGTAGGGCCGGCCCAGCCACGAACCGACCATGTTGCTACTTGCCGGAACACGCTCACCGATGGTGACAGTACTGTTTCCGCTCATAACTCCGAGGAAGCATCCTTCGTCAGTTTCACCGGCCAAGCCTTCCAAGGCGGTTACGCCGTCGGTCTGCAGCCGTTGCTCTGTCAACAGCTGTGCGTCTGTCAGGAGCGACCAGTTCAGGGTGTAGGACCGATGGTCTCCGCGTGCCAGAAACCCCTCCTGCTCGGCGGTCCGGAGGCTGCGCGAAACCTGGCTGCGGTCCCTGCCCAGATCGGCTGCTATATCAGCGACCGTTCCGCCAGACAGGCCTTCTGCGTTGCGGGAGCCCACCGCGAGGACAGCCATGATTCCCCGGCCCATGCTGGACGTCTTAGACATGGATCCGATTCTAGTCACTGGAGAACGTGTCTTAGTGGATGGCGAAGACCCGGGCTGGAAAACCGCTGCCGTGCAGGGGCTTCGGCCAGCTTGCAATGAGGATCGCGCCGGCTTCTGGAAGCCCGTCCAGGTTCGCCATCAGCTCGATCTGCCACCGGTTCCGCGCCAAAACATAGGTCTCCAAGCTGAAATCCTGGCGGGACGTAGCCAGTCCCGGGTCTGTGTCTGTCTGCTCATGGCCGACGGCAGTTACCGACCGCTCCTCGATCAGGAAGGAGAGGACTTCCTGCGACCAGCCAGGCGTGTGGCTGACCCCCTTATCGTCCCTGTTCGCCATGGCGTCGGCGTCGGGCCAGCGATGGCTCCACCCTGTCCGCAACGCCACAAAGGCCCCGGGGGCGATGGCACCGTTGCGGCTCTCCCATGCCTGGACGTCCTCCATCGTGGGAGTGGCGTCCGTATTTGCGGTGACCCGCGCGGTGATGTCGAGGATGGCCAGCGGAAGGACCATATCCTCCACAGGAATCTGGTCCAAGGTCCGTCCCCCGCGGATGAAATGCGAGGGAGGGTCAACGTGCGTCCCCCATTGGCCGATGATCGAATAACGGTGAGCCGTGAAACCGTCGCCTTTCTCCAGATCGAACACCGCCTCCCTGATTTCGTCCGGGAATGCCGGGAAATGAGGCTGGCCAGGGTGGAAGGCGTGCGTCAGGTCGGTGAATGACCTGCCCGCCAGCAACGGCTGCAGATCGTCCCAAAGCCGGGTCGTGGTGGTTTCAATCATGATGCGGCCTCGCTCTCAAAGACTGCCGGAAGGGCTGTGCTGGAGACGCTGACTGGCCCTGTCAGTTCGATGACCGGTACCTCCCACGGATGGATATCCACGATGTGCTGCAGGAAGCGTTCCACGGCGGCGTCAGGGGTCGCCACATCGAAATACGTCGTGAAGACCAAGGTATGTGAAATTGTCCGCTGGCCCACCTGCCCCAGCGTAGGGTTAGCGCCTTCAGTGCATGTGAACCCCTCGAAACCCAGGCCGGATTCGAATACATGCCTGTAGTTGCCAAAATCCCCTAAGTCAGGGGACTCCGACGAGGCCTGGAGCAGGGCCGCGATGCCGGCCTCATCTTTGAATGCTTCTGCGTCGCCCCTGGCGAGCCGGGAGAAAGTTTCCGAAGCTATGGGCCAATGCACGCGCAGCTTGCGGACTGATTTCATTGCAATTTTCAAGGGAAGCCTCTTCCTGGGCAGCTCGCAAATGGTGTCTGAATGCCATGGTGGCATAGAGTGATGTGCATTACAAGCATGAAGAAATGCTTATTACGCACAAAATTAGAGGAGGCATTCGCGTTCACTCGGCACATCCGCCGGACTTTGGGCGTCACTGTGCCGCGGAACACCGGTCGCTGCAAGCGGCTGCTGACCGTCATCTGCAAGCCCGGGGCTGCACTGCGCTTTTGGCACTGCACGTTGTGCTACCTTGCATTGCCGGGCCACGAGGCGCCGCAACTGCCCGCAGGAAAGAACAAACCGAAATGCTTGGAGCCCTGAACGATGCCCAGTAACACGATGCTTTCCCGCATGCTCGACGCCGGAGCGAACCTGACCGTGGACGGTGCACTCGCCACCGAGCTTGAAGCGCACGGCTGCGATCTGGAAGACCCTTTGTGGTCGGCTAAAGTCCTTCTGGAACAACCGGAACTGGTCAAGCGCGTACACCACGATTACTTCCGCGCCGGAGCCACTGTCGCCATCACGGCGAGCTATCAAGCCACACCCCTGGGATTTGCGCGCCGCGGCATCGGCGAGGAAGTGGCCTTGGAACGGGTGGCATTGAGTGTGCGCCTGGCTGACGAGGCACGCCGCGAGTACCTGGCCGAAAACCCGGATGCGGGACCCCTGCTGGTTGCAGGATCAGTCGGGCCCTACGGCGCGTACCTTGCCGATGGATCGGAATACCGGGGCGACTATGTCCTCGGCCGAAACGAGTTTTTGGAGTTCCACCGGCCTCGAATCGCAGCGCTGGTGGAGGCCGGAGCGGACTTTCTTGCCTGTGAGACGCTGCCTTCATTGCCGGAGGCCGAGGCCCTGTTGGCACTCATGAAAGAGTTCGACGTCGAAGCCTGGCTCTCCTTCACGCTACGGGATGGCGGCCACATCAGCGACGGTACGCCGCTGGCTCAGGCGGCAAAGCTCTTTACGGCGGAGCCGCTCGTGGCGGCGATCGGCGTGAACTGCGTGCCGCTGGAGCTGGTCTCCCCATCGCTGGAGGCCCTGGGCAGAGCCACTGATACGCCCCTGATCGCATATCCGAATTCGGGCGAAAGCTATGACGCAGTCACCAAAACGTGGGGGCCGGCCGCGGCGAGCCCCGATAGCAAACAGCCCGCAAGCCTTGCGGAGGGAACGCCAATCTGGCGTGAACTTGGTGCCCGGCTCGTTGGCGGGTGCTGTCGAACGACCCCACAGGATATTGCCGCCGTGACGGCGCGCCCCACAGCACGCCGGAGAGGTTGGCAGGGATGGTCTTGAGCAGCCCGGCGCGTTGGCCGCGGGCGGCGAAGAAGCATGCCCAGGAGAGGAACCCGAACCAGGTGATGAGGCCGAAGGGCACATTGTTTGCGCAGGTCAGCGACCTATGAGCCGCTGACCGTGTACAAAACTACGGCGTAGCATTTTGCTGTGGCCAGTATCAGCACGCGCATGAAAAAAGACGAGCAGCTGTAAGGGAAATACGGCACAAAGCCGCCGGGCTAAACAGCGTCGCGTGCTGCGCGGTCTTGGCCCTGCCGGTGGCTGGCCCTGGTTCCGGCAGGCCTTGGGTGGGCACTGCAGTGCGGTGCTGTGTTTAGGACAAGGCCGTGACGGCCAGTTTCCGCACAATGGCCGTGCCGCCCTCCACATGGACTTCGGTGCCCAGGTTCCCGGACAGGGGGAACACCAGATCACTCAGGACCACCCAGCCGTCTTGGGCGAAGACCTCCACGGAGCACTGGTCGACGATTACACGGAGCCTTAGCACGCCGTCGTCGAGCTTTACTGGCGCCGACTCAGCCGACGCGAACTTATCGTGGAAGGCGGTGTTTCCGGAGTTGCGGCGATCCAGGGTGATCCGGCTCGTAACGGCATCGAAGCTGAGAACCGTTGCGGCGCTCCCGCCCGATGCGCCGAGAAGCCTGAAAGCAACGGTCCGGGCCGTGCCGGGCAGGATTTCGGCCTCGATCAGCTGGGCTGATCCGGGCGCCGCGTCGGGCAGTTGCAACAGGGAGTCGTGAAGTTCCACGTCCTGGATGGTGCGGGTCGGCTCCCCACAGTCCAACGGCAGCACCGGGCGCTGCACCAGGCGCGGCGAACCGTCCACCGTCGCGAGCTCGACCTCGCGGGCAAGCGACATCCCGGAGCGCCACGGAGACGTGGGCAAGGTGTTGGCACAGTCCCAGTTGTTCATCCAGCCGATCATGATGCGGCGGTTCTCCGGGGCGTTGCTGAAGGAGACGGCGGCGTAGTAGTCACGTCCCCAGTCGAGCCACAGGCAGTGTCTGAGATCCGTGGTCCCGTCGGCATCCGCTGGAACGAGTGAATCAGAGTCGGCGGTGAACTGCACCCCATCGAAGTCGCCGACGAAGTATTGCCCTCCGGAGCCGCCGGCCACGGCACCCGGGTTGATGTTGACCACCAGGACCCACTTGACGTTGTCCGGGTCGCCGTCGACGGGGAGCGGGAACAGGTCGGGGCATTCCCATTCGCCTCCTGTGGCGTTTGCAGGGCCGAAGGTGCTCAGGTATTCCCAGTCCTTGAGGTTGGCCGAGCGGTACAGCACAACCTGCTGGTGCTGGGCCTCCACCGCCACCATGACCCAGCAGGAACCGGCTGGTCCCTCGTAGCGGAACACCTTGGGGTCCCGGAAATGGGCCGAGCCGCGGCCAAGCACCGGGTTGCCTGCGTATTTGCTCCACGTCACGCCGGCGTCCGTGGAGAACGCGAGAGACTGGGCTTGTGTCCCTTGGTGCACCGAGCCTTCCTTGAAGGCGCTCGTGTAGATGGCCACCAAGGCCGGATCTTCCACTGTGCCGAATCCCGAGGTATTGCCGTGGTCCACCACGATGCTGCCGGAAAAGACGTCTTCTTCCTCGTCGCCAGACCACCGGCGTCGACGACCGCGTCCTGCCGGCGTCGGTGATTTACGACGTCGGGCTGACGCTTTCGCTGCCAGTGGCACTGTCAGTGGCCTCCGGTTTGAACGCCCTGGCGCACTGCATCGATGCGCTCTGGGCACCCCGCGCCGATCCCGTGAACGCGGCGCTCGCCGGTGAGGCCATGCGCCTGCTCGCCCGCGGACTGCCGGCTATCAAGGCAGACCCCTTCGGCGCGGCTGGCAGGGAACAGACCCTGAGCGGAGCGTTCCTGGCCGCGACGGCATTCGCCTCGGCCGGATCGGGGCTGCACCACAAGATCTGCCACGTCCTGGGCGGAACCTTCAATCTTCCGCACGCCCAGACGCACGCCGTGATACTCCCGCACGTTACTGCTCTCAACGTGGCCGCAGCGCCGGAAGCGGCAGCACGCATCGCCGCCGCGCTGGAGAGCGCGGGCGCCGTCACCGGGCTGCAACGCCTTTACAAAATCACTCGACGCCCCGCGCACCCTGCGGGAACTCAGACTTCGCGAAAACCACATCACCGAAGCTGTGGACCTCATACTGCCCCATGTGCCGCCGTCGAATCCCCGCAGCATCGACGCTGCGGATCTGGAGCGGCTGCTGCACGCTGCTTGGAAGGAAAACACTCCATGATTTCACTGGTACACCACCTGGCACTGCTGTTCCATCTCAACCGCAAACAGGATCTGGTCCTCTGGGAGGAGGACCTGGCGACGCCCGCTATCAAGCTGACGTCATCGGCCTGGGTGGGCTGGTACGAAGAAGACCCCGTGGCCTGACGCAAATCGCCGGTCGAACGCAACGCTTCGGCAACTCACCCTCACCACCAACACTCAGGAATCGGCGTCCACCCAAGTAAACCACCGACCAGTCAGGCGCCTAACGCCCGTTGGGACCGTTCAACTTGAAGAATTCCGGGGCGGAAGGGTCATGAAAACGCCGGGCTAGGATCTTGCCTGATGGTCCGGGCGCTCCAGCACCCGGGACACCGTGTAGCCGATGACCAGGCCCCAGAACGCCGGGTGAATGTTGGCGAGGTTCGTCCCGGACATGGTCACCACGAATGTCACCAAGGACCCCAGTGTGAACGTCGTGGCGAAGGCGCTCACAAACGCTTGCTGGAGAGCGCGCAGCATGGCAATGCCGCCGAGGGCAAGGATGAACTCTCTGGGCGTGGCGAGCATAAGCCGGGTGAGGGTGGGAGCCAAGACGGCGCAGGCCATGGCCAGGACGCCGAACACCACGGCCGCTGTGTACTGACGCTGCCTGCTTCCTGAGGACGTCATGAGGGCGTTCGTCGGACCGGTCACGCAGGCTGAGACAGCACCGCAGCCGGCATTGATCAACGAAAACGCGCCCGAAACGATGGCGAAGACGTTGACCGGCGGATTGTGGCCTGCAGCACGGAGAACCGCGATGCCCTGGCCATTCTGAACGAACAACACAGTCAGTGCCAGGGGAACAAACAGCTCGAGCTGGGCGGCCCAGGTGAACTCAGGAAGGGTGAAGACCGGGGTGGCCAGAACCGGTCCGCCTTTTTGGATGGAAAATTGGCCACTTGCCGCCACAGCGACACAACCAACCACAAGAGTACCGAGCACCGGCGGAAGAAACCTGCCCAGGGCGGGCACGGCCGTGAGGACCAGGAATGCGACCACCATCGGGGCAGCCACCACAGGGTTAGCCTGGGTTGAACCAACAATGTCTGTGCCGAATTTCAGGAACACCGCGGCCACCATGGCCATGACGATCGGCATGGGCACCATTGCCATGGTCCTGCGGACCAAGCCGGTGGCACCCAGCGCGAGGATGAGCAATCCGGACGTGAAGAAGGCCCCCACCACCTCCGGAAAGGACAAGTGCTGCAGGGACGGACCCAGCAGCACCGTCCCGGGAATGGACCAGGCAAAGCCCAAGGGTTGCCGATAGAGGAGAGACATGACCAGAGTCGCCGCGCCACCCGAAAAAAGGATGCCAAACACCCAAGAAGCGAGTTGACCTTCGGTTAGTCCTCCCGCCGTTCCCACGGCCAAGGTAACGGCCATCGGGCCGGATGCGGAGAAGATGAGGCCGATCACCCCGTTGGAAAAATAGGGCAGGCCGAGGTCACGGAGAACCCGGCGTACGCTGGCGGGGCGAACGCCCGGACGTTCCAGCAGCGGTTGAGGCATCGGAGCCTCAACGGCCTCCACATGGGCGGCGGCGGGTAGGTCCTGACGGGATGACGGCATTCGGGCTCCTGACAACGGCGGCAAAAGGCAGGCGCCCTGGAGCTTGCACTCCAGAGCGCCTCCGGTACCGGGCCGAGGCGCCGGCACCGATCGGTCAGCGGTCGCTTCTTACTTGTGCTGGCCTTCCTTGGCGAGCACGTAGTCATAGACCACTTCTTCGCCAGCCCCGCCATCCATGCGCGTCTTGGGGTCCAGCATCAGTTCAGGCTTGACTGCCGAGGCGATGTCGTCCGCGTTGTGCGGGTCACCGGGGAAGTACAGCTGCTGAGTTACAGGCTGGAAGCCAGGCGCGGAAACCTTGATGTGGATGTGCGCCGGGCGCCAGGCATGCCAGCCTGCCGCGCTGATCAGCTGCCCGCAGGCCCCGTCCGTGGGAATCTGGTAGGGAGCCGGGCGCATCGTGTTGATTTCGAAGCGGCCGTCGTCGTCTGCCTTGACCGTGGCACGGAAGAGCCACTCGGGGAGGCCCGGGGCGTACTGGGAGTAGAACCCGGCGCTGTCCGCATGCCAGATCTCCACCTGGGCGTCGTGGATCGGGTTACCTTCCGTATCGGTGAAGTGGCCGCTGAAGTGCAGCGGCGTTCCCTCCTCGTCCTCACGCATCTCTACGGTGGCCGGGGTCGGGAGTACGGGGGACCCGGGCACGTAGTAAGGCCCCTCGATGGTACCCACGGTGCCGGGACGATCCTGGGAGTTGACGTCCTCCACGGTGTGCTCCAGCCACACGTCGAGGAACAGCGGCCACTCCCCGTCAGTTCCCACTTTGATGAGCCAGGCTTTGAGTGCGTTGTATTCCTCGTAAGTGACCTGGTGTTCGACGACGATGTCATTAGCGGCCTTAATGAGTGCCCCCGCCAGCAGGCTCACCCTTTCCTTCGGCACATCCAGCCGCGAGAGCTTTCCCGAGGCGGTGAAGCGCTCCGTGGCCTTCGAGCCGGCTTCGATGGCAGTGCCCTCATTCTCTTTGCGGGCGTCCGTTTGGGTCTCAGTCATGGTGATCTCCACATTCCTCATTGAATAGGGCCAGGAAGTTCTCCCGCGCCCGCTGCGAAGCACTGGGGCAGTATTTCTCGTCTGCGGCGCAGTAATCGCGTGATGTCTGTCTCATCGTAGGTCCCGAATAAGGACGCTACAAATATCGATTTGGCCGCTTTTTAGTCATGATGCGTACATAAAACCACCCTTGGTTGAACCTAGGCATTTACCTGATGTGAGAGGGGTCACGAGCGGCAAGACTGGTCTCCTAACGTCCGCTACGGGCACCCCGCCAGCCGGACCCGCCGCCCATTCGTCCAGCACTCTCCAATGAAGGAGCACGCATGACCGAGAACCTGACCCATGTCCGCGAGGTCCTTGCCGACGCCGTGATCGACGACCGTGAGAACGGCGTGATCCGGGCCAAACGCGAAATTTTCACCGACGAGGAAATCTTCGAACTGGAGATGAAGCACATCTTCGAGGGCAACTGGGTATACCTGGCCCACGAGTCCCAGATCCCCAACGTGGGGGACTACTTCACCACCAACATCGGCCGCACACCCGTGGTGATCACCCGGGACAAGGACGAAAACCTCAACTGCATCGTCAACGCCTGCTCCCACCGCGGCGCAATGCTGTGCCGCCGCAAGACGGACAACCGCACCACTTTCACCTGCCCGTTCCACGGCTGGACCTTCAAGAACTCCGGTGAACTACTGAAGGTTAAAGACTCCCGTAACGCCGGCTATCCGGAGTCGTTCAACAAAGAAGGCTCCCACGACCTCACCAAGGTTGCCCGCTTCGACTCCTACCGCGGCTTCCTCTTCGGTTCCCTCAAGGCCGATGTGCTCCCGCTCGAAGAGCATCTGGGTGACGCCACCAAGGTGATCGACTCCATCGTGGACCAGTCGCCGGAGGGACTCGAAGTGCTGCGGGGTTCGTCCACCTACACCTATGACGGCAACTGGAAGGTGCAGGCCGAGAACGGCGCCGATGGCTACCACGTCACGGCCGTGCACTGGAACTATGCTGCCACCACAGCCCGCCGCAGCGCCGGCGACTCCGCAAACACGACGAAAGCCATGGATGCCGGTAAGTGGGGCAAGGTCAAGGGCGGATTCTATTCCTACGACCACGGACACCTGCTCCTGTGGCAGGAATGGACCAACCCGGAGGATCGCCCTCTGTGGGACCGCCGCGATGAGCTTGTGGCCAAGTATGGCGAGGAGCAGGCCAACTTCATGATCAACATCTCGCGGAACCTTTGCCTGTACCCGAATGTGTACATCATGGACCAGTTCTCTTCGCAGATCCGCCACTTCCGCCCCATCTCGGCGGACCAGACGGAGGTCACCATCTACTGCATCGCTCCCAAGGGCGAGTCGCCGGAGAACCGTTCCAAGCGCATTCGCCAGTACGAAGACTTCTTCAACGCCACCGGTATGGCAACTCCTGACGACCTCGAGGAGTTCCGGTCCTGCAACAAGACCTACTGGGCCACAGCGGCGCCCTGGAACGACATGACCCGCGGATCCACCCATGAGATAGCCGGCCCGGACGAACAGGCCAAGGCGCTGGGCATGTCCAGGGTGATCGCTTCCGGCGTGCGCACGGAAGACGAGGGGCTTTACCCGATCCAGCACGGGTACTGGAAGGAAGTCATGGACCGGGCCCTGGTGGTGGAGGAACGCTCCGCACTGGATGCCGTTCCCGTCACTGCCTGACCGAAACCACCTGGAACAAAGAGAGTGCAAAACGCCATGACCAACCTGACCAAACCGGCCCCGTCACTCAAGACCTCCGAGGAGATCGCCACCCTCGAAACTGTCCGTGCCTTCCTATACAAGGAGGCCCGCCTGCTGGATGACCGCCAGTTCGACGAGTGGCTCCAGTGCTACCACCCGGACTCCGAATTCTGGATGCCTGCGTGGGACGTGGATGACCGGCTCACCGAGGACCCGCAGAACGAGATATCACTCATCTACTACGACAACCGCGGCGGCATCGAGGACCGCGTGTTCCGGATCAAGACGGACCGGTCCTCAGCCACATCCCTCCCGGAGCCCCGTACCGGGCACAACATCACCGACATCGAGATCGAGGAGCACGACGGCGATCAGGTGAAGGTCCGTTTCAACTGGTTCACCCTGTACTTCCGCTACAACACCACGGACACATACTTCGGGACCAGCTTCTACACCATCGATCTGGCCGGCGGGGAGCCGGTGATCCTCAAAAAGAAGGTCGTCCTGAAGAACGACTACATCCACCACGTGGTGGACGTTTACATGATCTGACGGCCCCGGCCGTTGAGAAATCCGTGCCCACCGGGCAGATCCGCACATTCCCGGGCCGCGACGACGCGACCCACAGCCAGGAGGAAATCATGGGCCACAAGGTAGCCCTCAGCTTCGAGGACGGCGTCACCAAAGTCATCAAGGTCGGCGACTACGAGACGGTGATGGATGCAGCATACAAGGCACGCATCAACATTCCATCAGACTGTCGGGACGGTGCCTGCGGCACCTGCAAGGCCTTTTGCGATTCCGGCTCCTTTGATCCGGGAGACTACATTGACGACGCCATGACGGAGGAAGAGCTCGACAAGGGGTACATGCTCACATGCCAGGCGGTGCCGGAATCCGACCTGGCCATCCAGATCCCCGCCACCTCGGAATCCGCCAAAACGGCCGCCAGCACCTTCACTTCCACCGTGAAGGAACTGAACAGGCACTCGGAAACCACTGTTTCCTTCACCCTGGAGGTCGAAAACCGGGACGCCCTGGCCTTCCTCCCGGGCCAGTACGTCAACCTCAAGGTCCCCGGAACCGATGCGGAGCGCTCCTATTCCTTCAGTAGCGGCCCAGAGGTGCAGGACGCTGCGTTCATGGTGCGGGTGACGCCGCAAGGTGCCATGTCGGAATACCTGCGGGACAGGGCAGCCGTGGGTGACACCATCGAATTTTCGGGTCCCTACGGCTCGTTCTTCCTGCGCGAGCCCAAACGGCCCTTGCTGCTCCTGGCAGGCGGCACCGGCCTGGCCCCGTTGCTGTCAATCCTTGAGAAACTCTCCGAGAACCCACCGTCCACCCCTGTCCATCTGATTTACGGCCTGACCCGCGAGGCAGACATTGTGGGCCTGGATTGGCTGCGGGAATACGAGGCGAAGCTCCCCGGCTTTACTTGGGACTACATTGCCTCCGAGCCGGAGACGTCTGCACCGCACACGGGATACGTCACACAGATCATCGCGCCCGCCCACCTCAACGACGGTGATGTTGACATCTACCTATGCGGTCCGCCTCCGATGGTCAATGCTGTTTCGAAGTGGCTGGACGCCGAGGGCATCAAGCCCGCCAACTTCTACTTCGAGCGGTTCGCCCCGAAGGAAACCACCGGCGGCGACGCTGAGACAGGGGCGCCTGCGGACGCCGCAAAGATCGCGGCAGAAGGCGACAGGATGAGCCGTGGCGAGGCAGTCTCGAAGCTTGAGACGGGCCGGCTGGATTTCCGCAAGGAGGACAGCTTCGCACAGCTGGACGCCCGCATGGGCCTGGAGCTGGCCGTGAGCGAGCTGCTGCTGGGCCGCCTCAGCGAAGAGCAGCTGCGACAGTTCCGGCGCCTCGCCGAGGCCACCAAACGCTCCGTCGCCGGGGGCACCATCCAGGAGCCGGAGGAGTTCGCGCGGACCAATGAGGAGTTCCACGAATACCTCTTTATGATCTGCGACAACCCGATGCTGCTGGAGTCCTACCGCCGGCTTGACGTCCACGCGCAGATGGCGGCTGCGTTCGAGGCGGGAACCCCGATCTTCGAGCGGGTTACGCAGGATCACCTCGAGATTGTCGAGGCCTTCGAGCGCCAGGACAGGGAGCGGGTGCGGGAAGTCATCACGGCCCATGCGCGTGACGCCAAGGAAACCATGGCCGGGGCCATCGACGCCAAAGTGGCCCACTAATGGCAGCACCGTACGCGGGACAGTTCCTTACCCCGGGCCGGTACGCTGGCAAGGTGGCCATGGTGACAGGAGCCGGCCAGGGCATCGGCCAGAAGGTCGCCCATCGCATTGCTGCCGAGGGCGGCAACGTCGTCCTGGTAGATCGGGCCGACGTGGTCCACGACGTGGCGCGGGGGATCGTGGCAGCGGCCCAAGATTCCGGTTCCGGAGGCTCGGCCACCTCGGTGACCGTTGATCTCGAGACCTTCTCTGGAGCGCAGCAGGCCGTCGAGGCGGCGCTTGCCGCCCACGGCCGGGTTGACGTGCTAGTGAACAACGTCGGCGGCACCATCTGGGCCCGCCCCTACGAAGAGTACGACGAGGACAAGATCGAGAAGGAGGTCCGGCGTTCGCTGTTCCCTACCCTTTGGACCTGCCGGGCCGTGCTTCCGTCCATGCTGCTACAGGGCTCGGGTACCATTGTCAACGTTTCCTCCGTGGCCACCCGCGGGCTGCACCGCGTCCCGTATGCGGCGGCGAAGGGCGGGGTCAATGCCCTGACCCAGTCATTGGCAATGGAAGTCGCCGGGCGCGGCATCCGCGTGGTCGCCACTGCTCCAGGCGGCACCGAGGCTCCGCCCCGCAAGGTCATGCGGGGGCCGCAGGCCGAATCCGCTACGGAGAAGGCCTGGTACCAGGTGATCGTCGACCAAACCATGGAGTCTTCCTTCATGAAGCGCTACGGCACCCTGGATGAACAGGCCGCGCCCATTGTGTTCCTTGGATCGGATGAAGCGTCCTACTTGACCGGGAGCATCCTTCCAGTCGCCGGCGGGGACCTGGGCTAAGTGTTTGGTTGGATGCCCGCCGCCAAAGCCACGCCGCCCGCCGCGGTAGACTTGCGGCTATGACGGCAGGCTCCAGCCAGGGGAATATGGCAGAGGACCTACCGCTTGTGGGGCGCGCCGAGGTCGTCGGGGAGCTGTTGGAAATCCTCCGCGGGGTCCGCAAGGGCAAAGTGGGCACCGTTGTTCTTACCGGCCCTTCCGGGTCCGGGAAAACTGCCGTGCTGGAGTACTTCCTGGAGCACTGCCGCACTGTGGCCCGTGGAGTCCGGGTGCTGTCCGCCATGGGGGATGAATGGGAGGCGCAGTTTGCCCTCGCCGGTTACTCCCAGCTCATGCTCACCTTGCCGCTGCGCTCGGCAAAGGATTACGACGGCGGCCCGGCCCTGGCCGCTGCCCCTGTCGCAGCGCTCACGGCGGCCCAAGTGGTCAACTATGCCGCGACCCTCAGCACCCACCTTGAAGGACTGCAGTCCCACGGCAGTGTGGTTGTCGCCGTCGACGACGTCAATAAACTTGACGTGGAGAGCTTGCGCATCCTCACGTTCGTCATGCGCCGGCTGCACGGAAAAAGGGTTCTGTTCCTGCTGACACTCAACCTGGTTGACGCTGCGCGTGTCCCCGCAGGCGTGCTCGACTTCCTCACCGGCCACCAAGTGGTGCGGATTCCGCTGGAGCCGCTTTCCCCGCAGCAGGTCCAGGACCTCGCCCGGCGCCTGTTCGGTATAGACCTCAGCGCGACTGCGGCCCATGGGCTGGTCCGGCACACGGAAGGGCTTCCGCAACTGATCGTGGAGCTGCTGCAGGAACTGCCGGCGGAGACCTGGCAGGCGTGGTTTCCGACCCTGCCTCCGACCTCCCGCATCAGGGCCAGGGTGCGCAGTATCCTGGACGCCGCATCCCCCGGGCTGATCTCCATTGCGGAGGCTGCGTCCGTGCTTGGGCGCAGCGCTGGCCTGGCCGAGCTCTCCCGGGTCAGCGGGGTGGATTCCCTCATGGAGGTCCTCGACGAAGGACACCGCGCCGGGCTGCTGCGGCTGTCCGTTGACCAGGCGAGTTCCGCCGTCGTATTCCATGACCCCGGCACGGCTGAGGCCATCTACGAACAGATCCTTCCCAGCCGGCGCATCGCGCTTCACCGGCTGGCCGCCGAGGCTGTTCAGCCTGAGGGTGAACAGTTGGGCCACCGCGTCTCGGCCACACCCGGTCCAGACGAGGCCCTGGCCGAAGAGCTGGAGGAGTTTGCGCGCCGCCAGGCCACGGTGGGCGCATGGCAGGACGCCTCAACGGCGCTGTTCTCCGCGTCCCGGCTCTCCTTGGACATCCGCTCCCGCAACGACAGGCTCCTGAGGGCCGTCGATGCCCTCGTAGGGTCGGGCGACATCGCACGGGCGCAGATGTGGGCCGGTGCGGTGGACGCCCTGCCCTCCTCGCCGCTGCGCTCCTCGGTGCTGGGCTACCTGTCTACGGTGTCCGGCCAGAACGACAGCGCGCAAACCCAGCTGGAGATGGCATGGCGTACCAGCAACCCGGAGCGCGAACCTGCCGCCGCAGCGCAGGTGGCGCAGCGTTTCGTCCTGCACGGGGTGGCTTCCTGGGACGGTCCGCTGATTACCGGGTGGGCGGAGCGCGCCATGGCCCTCACGGCGCCGGGAACCCCCGCCCATGTTGAATCAGAAGCGATCTACGGCCTGGGCCTGTATGCCCAGGGAAGGCCGGCAGAAGCGGAGGCCTCCTACCAGCGGGCGTTTGCCCATGCTGCCGAGAACGCCCAGAAGCAGCGAGTCCAGATGGGTGCTGGCTGGCTGGCGCTGCGGCTCGACAACGCTGAATCGGCACTGGTGAATTTCGAGTCCGCCGCTCCCACCGAGTATCGCGGCGGATCGCTGCGGATTTCCCTGTGGGCGGAGGCCTGGCTAGCCCGTACCCACCTCGTCCTCGGCAACTGGGATGCGGCCGCAGCCACCATCACGCGTGCTTCCGTGCGCCTCGAGACATCTCGGATGCCACTGATACGCCCGCTGCTGTACTGGACCGCGGCCGAGCTCTGGTCCATGCGGGGCGACTGGGACCGTGCCCGCTACTACGTCTCCCAGGCCGCGGTGCAACCGGGCACTTACCGTGTCATGCAGGTTCCGGCGAGCCTCGCCCGGGCCCGGTTCCATGAGGCGAGGGCGGACTACGAAAGCGCCCTGGCTGTGCTGCAGCCACTGACGGAGCTGGACCCGTGGACCGAGGACCGCGTGTCTTTCTGGCCGTGGCAGGATTCGTACGTCAACGCCCTGGTCATGACCGACCAGCTCGACGCCGCCGAGTCGTTCCTCACGGCTTTCGAGCGCGTGCCGCGCCAGCGGGACGTTCCCTCCGACTCGGCGCGGATGGCGTGGGCGAGGGGCCGGCTCCTGGCTGCACAGGGGGATCCTGAGACGGCCAGGGAACACTTCGAGGCGGCCCTGGGACACCTCCGGGGGCTTAACCGGCCGTATCTGCGCGCGCGGATCAGTTTTGCATTCGGGCAAAGCATGCGCCGGGCCGGCAAACGGCGCCTCGCATCTTCGGTGCTGCGTGCGGCCCGTGACCTGTACGACTCCCTGGGGGCAGCCACCTATGTGGAGCGGTGCGACCGGGAGCTCAAGGCGACGGGCCTCGACGTCGGCAACCTGCCCGACCCGGCCGACCCCGTGCTGACTGCCGTCAGCGACCACCACGCCCAGCTCACCGCCCAAGAGCGGGCAGTGGCCGAGCTGGTGGCGGGTGGGGCCACCAACAAGGAGGCGGCCCGGGCCCTGTTCCTTGCGGAGAAGACGGTGCAGTACCACCTGACTCGGCTTTACCGGAAAATGGGGATCCGCTCCCGCAGCGAACTCGCGGCCGTGTTCCGGGCCAAGGACTGACCCGGAACACGGCCGGCGCTTAGGCCGCTGCCGCCGGTGCTACTTGACGTCGGAAGGGTGCTTGGCGAGGGGAACTACCGAGATGTCCATGTAGGAGAACAGCGGCAGGTTCTGCAGGATCTCATGGAGCTCGTCGTTCGAATCAACGTCGAAAATCGAGTAGTTGGCATATTCCCCCACGACGCGCCAGATTTCCGGCCACTTGCCGGAGCGCTGCAGCTGCTGCGAGTAGGCCTTCTCCTTGGACTTGACCTCGGCGGCCTCAGCGGCGGGCAGATCGGTGGGAAGTTTGACGTCCATGTGGACCAGGTACTTCATGGTGTCCTCTCGGTGGAAGGTATGGCTAGCGGTCAGTGCGGTAGTGCGCGAGCTTGTCCTCGTCAACGGCGGTCCCCACGCCCGGGCCTTCAGGCACATGGATGCGCCCGCCGGTGATCTCCAACGGTTCGGCCAACAGGTCGTCGGTCATGTCCAGGTAGTTGGATAGTTCCGCTGCGCGCTTGGCTGTGTGGGCAAATGCGGCGCCGAAGACCACTGAGGCGACCGTGCCGACCTGGGTGTCGATCTGGTTGCCAATGTAGACGTCGATGCCCATACCCTCCGCCATCCCGACGATCTTGGCGGCCTCCGTAAAACCGGATCGGGCCGTTTTCACCGCCAGGAGGTTCGCGCCACCGGTCAGGATTTCCCGTGCGGCCTCACCAAGGTTGGCGGCGGATTCGTCCGCGGCGATGGGGATGGGGGAGTTTTCCACCAGGCGGCGCCTGCCCAGGACTTCGCGGGCATCGTCGGGTTCCTCAAGGAACTGCAGGCCCAGGTCCGCGGTCCGCCGCAGTACCTCGGCGGCCTCGTTGGCGGACCAGCCGCGGTTTGCGTCCATGTATAGTTCGGCGTCGTCGCCAAGGCCCTCCCGCAGGACCCGGGCGGCTTCGATGTCGAGGTGAAGCGGACGGCGGCCGGTCTTGAGCTTAAACGTGTTGATGCCATGGGTCTCACGGAATTCCAGGGCCAAGGCCAGCAACTCCTGTGCGGGCTTGAAGCCGAGCATGTGGGAGACCCGCAGCGAGTCGGAATACCCGCCCAGCAGCTTAGTCACAGGCTGTCCGAGCATCTTGCCGATCACGTCCCACACCGCTATGTCCACAGCACCCTTGGCTGTCTGGTTGTGGACGGTCCGGTGCAGGATCATCTGGATCTTCTCGCGATCAAAAATGTCCACGCCGATCAGCTGGGGAGTAAAAATATCCTCCACTACCGCAACGATGGACTTCTGCGTTTCACCGTAGGTGTAGGGACGCGGCGGGGTGTCGGCGGTGCCCACCACGCCATCGTCCGTGCGAAGCCTGATGAGTACATGGTCCGCCTCATGCACGGAACCGGAGGCGAAGTGCAGTGGATGGAGATACGGGATCGAATAGGGAATGGCCTCAATGGCTGCGATCTTCATGACTGGGGAAGCCTTTCATCAAGGGGAAACGGGCTAGGGGCCGGGGGCAGGCGCCGGGGGTACGGCAGTTGCCGTATCTACAACGTCCAGGAAGTTCTGTAAGAGGGCCGAGGGGTGTCCGCGCATCCAGGCCACAGCGAGTTCCACCGGTGGGACGTTTTCGATCTCGCGGTAAGCGACGCCTTCGAGCTGGAAGGCCCGCACGCTGGCCGGCATGACTGCCACACCGCCCCCGGCGGCCACGAACGCGAGCATGGTGGACGTCTCGCCGACCACTTGGGTGATGCGGGGTTGGAAGCCCGCCTGACGGCAGAGGTCTGAGGTGGTGCGGTAGAGCACGGATTCGGGCGCGTAGGCGATAAAGTCCTGGTCCTGTAGTTCGTGCATTGCCACGGTCCGATCCACGGCAAGGGCGCTGAACGACGGGATCGCGACGACGAGCGGTTCCTGGGTCACGACGCGGTAGTCGATCTCCTGTGATGCCACGGGCGGGCGCAGCAACGCGGCGTCCAGGGTTCCGCCCCGCAGCCCCGCCTCCATGGAGGGCGTGAGCATTTCGCCGTTCAGGGCAAGGGACAGGCCCGGCATGACTTGTTTGGCAAGGCGGGCGATCTGGGGCATGAGGCCGTACGTGGCTGAGCCCGAGAAACCCACGCGAAGCACTCCGGTTGCGCCTTTGCCCACCTGGTAGACGTCGGCCCGGAGCGTTTCGACGTCGTTGACGATCTGCCGTCCGCGGTCCAGCAGGAGTTGGCCCGCCGCTGTGAGGTCAACCCGGCGGGTGGTGCGGTTAAGCAATCGTGCTCCCAACTGCTCTTCCAACTGGCGGATCTGCTGGGACAGAGGCGGCTGGGCCATGTGCAACCGCTTCGCCGCCCGGCCGAAGTGACGCTCCTCCGCGACCGCAATGAAGTAGTTCAACTGCCGGATTTCCATACGGTGCCGCCCTTCGCCCGGTCAGGTCCGTGCGTGCTGCCCAGAGCCGACGATTTATTCATAGAATAACCACAAATGGCTCCACTAGTACATTTTGCTGACAGAATTGGGCCGGGCAAATCCGCGCCGGCTACTCAAGCCGGGCAGCGGAAAGGGCTTTCTCGGTAAGGCCTTCCGCGATCTGCTCGACTTTGTGCTCCGCCTCCTCCAGCTTGCGCTGACGGGGGACCAGGACAGTGACTACGGCGCCGACCAGTGCAACAGCCCCGTAGATGTAAAAAGCAGTGGATCCGCCGATTCCGGCAGCAGCCAGCCAGCCGCCGATGATCGGCCCGAGCACCCCGCCCAACCGCCCCACGCTGGCACACCACGCGACACCGGCTGCCCGGGCATTGGTGGTGAAATAGTTGGACTGGAACCCGTACACCAGTACCTGGGTGCCCAGGGTGCCTACGCCGGCCAAAGCGATGAAGGCAAAAAGCAGCGGCAGCGGAAAGCTGAAGGTCATGAGCGCCAGGGAGATGGTGGCTAGCCCGAATGTGGCGGCGATGATGCGCTGGGGACCGCTCCTGTCCGCCAGGCGGGAGGCGAGCAATCCGCCCGCCACGGCTCCGAGATTCAGTGCCAGCGGGAAAAACAGGGCGTACGTCCGTCCGTAGCCGTATCCCTCCATGATTTTCGGCAGCCACGTGTTGAGTCCATAGGTCAGCAGGAGGCCTGAGAAGGACATCAGGCCCAGCAGCATGGATGCCACCGCGAACTGACGGGAGAAGACGGCTGCAAAGCCTGACTTCTGCGGCGCCGCTCCGGCCTGCAGGATTTCCCGCTCTTCGATGAGCGGAACGCCGGTGCGCTTTGCAGCGGCCACGGCTTCCTGTTCACGGCCCCGGGCGAGCAACCACCGCGGTGATTCCGGCAGCTTGCGCCAGGCAAGAGGCAGGAGAATGACGAGCGGCAGGGAGCCGATGATGAAAAGTCCACGCCAGCCGATGCTGTCAAGGAACAGGATGCCCAGGACGGAAGCCAGCACACCGCCGGCTGGGACGCCTGAGTACACAACTGCGTTGTAGAACTGCCGCCGTCCCGCGGGTGCGAACTCCGCCATGGTGGCGCCGGCAGTGGCAATGACCACTCCCAGGCCAAGTCCGGTGACGAAGCGCATGGCACCGAAGGCAGGGACGGTGGTGGCCAGCGCCGTAACGAACATTCCGAGGGAGAACCAGGCGATGCCCAGGARCATCAGCCGGCGCCGGCCGAAAAAGTCGCCCACGGCGCCGCAGGTCAGCGAGCCCACGAGTACTC
>NZ_JBFTZV010000040.1:0-24865 GCF_056406615.1 Arthrobacter sp. P1_B3
TCTGCGACCCACATTCGCCCTGGCAGCGCGGCAGCAACGAAAACACCAACGGGCTCCTCCGCGAGTACTTCCCGAAAAGCACCGATCTGTCGTTCCACGGGCCCGGAATCCTCGAGAACGTCGCCGCGGAACTCAACCGCCGGCCACGCAAACGACACGGCTACCGAACGCCCGCAGAAGTCCTCGCCGAGCTAGTCTCGAACCCAGCCAACTAAATCCCGTGTTGCAGGCACCACTGGAATTCGCCGGTCAGCCGCGGATTCCATTACGAGACACGCTAGGGACGTTAGAAACTTTGGCTGGGACATTGGTTCTATTTTGAGGAAGCGGGGACGGCTGGACGACCTGGCGGAAGCCAATCCTTCCGCCGCTGAGGAGGGCAGATTCAATTAGTCCGCTGCCGGGCCAGACCTACTTAGTCGGACAGCATTCCGGTGGGATGCCGTCTCCTGCATGACCCAATGCGAACTTGGGAACTCGTCAATCCTGACTAGCTGGTTTCAAGACGTTTCTGGAGTTGCTGCGCAAAGTCCTCGTATGCGGCAGCGATGTCTTCGAGGTCGATCATTGGAGGGAAGTCGATTACGGGTTGATGCTCGGCCAGGAAGCGGGCGGTTTCCTCCACAACCCGTTTCCCGTCGGCCTCCGCCAGCCCAATGCGTTCAAGATAATCGGGATCGGTTCGGAAAAGGGACTCCACCGTCTGCCCTTCTGCTTCCGCCCGTACGGTGTACTCATTGTCATTCACCAGATCGATCCGGAATGTGTTGTGGTCCATGAAGGCAGCGTACGCCGCCCCGGCGGGAGGCACCTCGAGGTGGCGTTTGCTATCTCGCGTCATGATGAGTGGCTCCCGTCAGAGCAGGTAGCGCCCGATGTGCGAGGTTTCCGGCCGGGAAGTGAGGCAGGACGTACTCGCTCAATTCGGTCATGACCTCGGAGACGGGCCGGCGGCTGTGTTTGAAGTTGATCATCAGCTGATCAATGCCGATGTCCTGCCAGTCGTGCAGGAATTGCAGTAGTGGTTCCCGCCCGAGGGACAGGCCTTGGTGGATGGCGCGGGGAGTGGATTTCGGGTCCTCGGTGAGGTCGATGTAGGTGGCCTGGTTAAAGGGTTTGTATCCCGGTTCCCCACGCTGTGCCGTGAGCCGGCGCCAGCGCTTGATATTCAATTCCTGCTGCTGCAACGGCAAGGTATAGAACAGCCATCCGTCGGCGTTTGCCGCGATCCAGTCGATCTCCTGTTGGCCCCGCCCGGTCATGAATACCGGGAGCCGGGAGTGGCTCGGTTTGGGCAGCAGATCGGTTCCGCTCATGGTCCCAAGGGTGGAGGCGATGGTGGGGAAGTGACTCTCTGTTGCCTGGCGCAGATAGGACAGTGCTTCGCGGAAACGTTCGCCTCGGCCCTCGTAGTCCGCCCCGTAGGCCGGATATTCGACGGCACGGTCTCCTGTTGCGACTCCGAGCAGCAGCCGTCCGCCGGAGAGCTGGTCGATGCTGGTGGCGGCCTTGGCTGTGTCCAGCGGGTGGCGTAGAGGCAACACCACACTGGAGGTGCCTAATCCGATGGTCTTGGTGCTCGCGGCGAGGTATCCGAGGTAGGCCCAGGTGTCGAATACCTGCGCGGCATCACCGAAGTGGGGGTCCAGCAGCGGGACGTCGCGGACCCACACGGTCGCGAAACCGGCATTCTCGGCTTGCTGGGTCAGGCCCACATGGTTCTGCAGGGCAGGGATGGGCCCGTCGAAGCCTTCCAGCGGTGTGATGACACCAAGGGTCATGCCGTGTGGATGGAACGACCGTTTGAGGCCGGGGTGTTCGGGGAAGGGGCGGGGTGTTGCCCCGGTAATGTCGGGGGCTTGTGATTCGTTCATAGTTGGTTGCCTATTATTGGGCTGCTAATGAGGTGTTCTAGAGTTCGCGAAGGGGACCTCGGGAAGTGATGCGTTCAGATTCGCAGGCTTGATTTCTTATATGCGGTGTGATTATTCCTGCTCCCCGATCGCCTGCTTCTCGGCGGCTGAGGGCTGTCGCCGTGCCGCAAGGGTGGTGGTGATAAGCAGGAGGATGGATTTCGTTGCGATGGCCAGCACGAGGGCCGTAACGGCGGCGAGCACTGCAATTGTGATGGCCTGCCAGGCAAACGGTTGGAGCTGGTGCAGCCAGGTGATGGCGAGTGCGGCGACACTGGCCACGGGGAAGGTGAATGACCAGAAGCCGAGTGAGAACGGCAGTGCGCGGTAGCGCGGCAAGAGCATTATCTGGATTAGCACCATGAACGCCGTCATCGCCGACAAGCCCTCGAACAGGTGATTGGCCTGGCCGCCTGAGATCCTAAGCCATGCCGCTGATGCGACGGCCGGGGGAGCGATCATGATCGCCAGTGTCGGGATGAGGGGTGCGGGCATGGTGGGGCGGAGCGCGAGCCGGAGGAAGAAGAACACGGAGATCACCAGCCAGAAGAAGATGCCGATCGCGAAGCTTCCAACGGCAAGCCAGTCGAGTCCCGTTTCAGCTGCGGTGAGTGCACCGACCAGGCCGGCTGCGCTGATGGGCAGGAAGTATCCGCCATGAACGGATTCCAGTGGCATCTCTCCGCGCATCCAGAAGCTGAGCATCCATGTGGCGAACGCGGCTGCTGCAGCCATGGAGATCAATGTCAGCACGGTTCCGGCAAGCGGGACCGTGCGGTGCAGGCCTGCTCCGATCAGCATCGCGGCGATGGGAAGCAATGCCGCCAGCGGACCCTGGGCGAAGTGCATGAGCTGATGAGCGAGCGGTTGGTCGGTTCGCGTGCCGCGGTGCACGTGCACCGCGAGAGTCCAGATCCAGGAGACCGCAGCGGTCAGCCAGAATGCCTGTCCTAGTCCGGACGGGAGGCCGAGCGCCGATGTCGCCACGGTCCAGACTTGGGCGAGGCCGGCCAGTCCCAGGGGGATGGCGAGCGTGTTCAACGGGACACGCGTGCGCACGCCTGTCGCAGAGGTGACGTGCGCTGAGAGCAGTTGAGCAGACAACGGAATGCCTTCCTGATAGGGGGTGTGGGGCCCGGGATTGGTCGCATGAGGAGTTTTTGACCTTGAAGTACAATATCATGCGGGTTACTCTTTTTCTATGGGTAGACCGATGCAGTTCCAGGCCGATGAGGCTGTCGAGAGGGCGATGGATCTGTTCTGGCGCCAGGGTTATGCCGGAACGACTCCGCAGGAGTTGGCCAGTGAGCTGGGGATCGGCAAAGGCAGCCTCTACAACACGTTTGATAGCAAACACGAGCTGTTCATGCGTGCCCTTCGGCGCTACAGCGAAACACGACTCGAGTATCTGACGGAGCTGTTCTCAGCACCTGGGCCGATCCGGCCGCGCCTCAAAGAGGCGATGACTGTCCTTGCCGGCGTGGGCGAGCACCAGCGGGGCTGCGTCATGGTCAATGCTGCCGCGGAGCTCGGCGCCGCCGACAACGACGTGAACAGCACCGCGGACGATCTTTTCACGCGGATCGAAGAAGTGTTTCGGCAAGCAATCGCACAGGGGCAAAAGTCCGGGGAATTCGCCGTGGATCAGATTCCTGACACTGCAGCCAGCCAACTGCTTGCCTCGGTGGTCGGGCTTAGCGTGCTCGTCAAGGCAGGTGGGGCATCGGAAAGGTGCCGCGCAGTCATCGACGGCATCGTCGACGGCTTGTGAGGTCGACGAGCATCCACCATCAGATCCGGCAGGCGCCGCAGATCATGCTGATCCTGTGAACAGTTCGATCCCGGCCACGGTGGCGACTTCCCGGTAGGCGTTTGCCAGGTCAGCGAGGCTCGCGCGTCTGTTCAAGCCGCTCGGGTTCGGGACCACCCAGACCGGAACGCCGCCGAGAGGATCCGCCTGATGCCCGACCCTCGCCTGAGGCCGGGCGAAGGCAGTCCGGTAAGCGGTGATTCCCAATACCGCCACCACTGCCGGCGCGACGCGTTCAACGCGCTCGGAAAGGCCCTCGGCTCCAGTGATGAGTTGCTTCGTTGTGAGTTCGTCTGCGCGTGCCGACGCTCCCGCAACGAGGGAGGTGATGCCCAGGCCCCGCTCAAGCAGATGTGCCAGGTCTTCGGGAAACGCGGAGCCTGGGCGGCATCCTTGAATGAAGTTCCAGTCTTCGTCGGTCGCTTCAGGGGCGCGGGTCGAGTGTTGGGAAGCGGACCCTGAGTACCGCGGCCGCGAGGGCGGCAAGACTGACGACGGCTGCGCCAATGAGAAGAGCATCGTGATATCCGTGGTTCAGCACTGGTGTGACTAACAGCGGGCCGAGGATTTGGCCGACGCTGTACCCCGTGGTGAGCAGGGCAACTGCACGCGGGAACTTCAGGTGCTCTCCGATGGCGAGGGCGATCGTTCCGATACCAAGGAACGTTGCGCCGAACAGGGTGGCAGAGATGATCGCCGGCACCACTCCGCCGAACAGTGCCGGAAGCGCGATGCCGATCGCTTGCACCACGAGTGCGGCGAACAGGAGCGTTGGCCGGTAAAACCGGTGCCCGAGCCAGGCCCATAGCGCGGAGGACGGCAGGGCCGCGAGGCCAACGAGTACCCAAGCTCCGCTGCCGATCCATCCGGGGCTGGATTGATCGATGGCTGCGACGAGGAAGGTACCGGCGATGATGTAGCCGATTCCTTCGAGCGAGTAGCTCACCAGTAGTGCGGAGAACCAGCGGCGAGTGCGTGAGTAGGACACTTTCAGAGCACCATCCAGTGCGGCGCCGTCCGGGCCGGCGGCCGGTTGTTGGGTTTTCAGTGTCCAGGCCAGGGATGAAAGGACTGCGGCAAGAATGGCTGAGGCGATCCAGGCAACGCTCCAGTTGGAAATGGAACGAAGGGCCAGCACGAGGATTCCGGAAAGGGCAATTCCAGCCCCCACACCGCCAAAGGCCCACCCGATGAGGTGACTGCCGTGCGCTCGAAGATGCGTCAGCATGGAACTGACCGCGATCATGAACACCAGGGCGCTGGCGAGTCCCGCGATGAGTCGCAGCACAAACCATATGGCTCCGTTCTCGGTGATGGGCATGCCCGCGAGGGTCAAGACAACGACGACCAGTGATATTCGAAGCGTGACCTTCGATTGAAGGAGTCGCGGAAGGAAGATCCCAGCCATAGCCCCTGCAAGGTAGCCGGCGTAGTTGGCTGTTGCGATGACGCCTCCGAGTTGGGCGGTCAAATGTGCCTGGGTGACCATCAGAGGGAGGATCGGCGTGTACACGAACCGGCCGATGCCCATTCCGGCTGCAAGGGCCGCTGCCACCTGGCCGACAACGATCCACGGTGAAGAACCGGATTTCAACGTTCCATCAGAACAGGTTCTTATCGTTGCCATGGGCTTTCGTCTCTTTCATACTTTCGTATTCGGATCGCTTGCGGCCTTTAGGCGCCCTTGCTCGCCGGGTCATTCGGGTGGGGATTGAGAGGTGTGATTTCGACCGTCATCCATGCATGGAGAGGCAGGGTTGCGACGATGCTCCTTAGCTCGCTCTCGCTCTCTGCCCTCCAGAGGCCAAGAGTTCGCCACTCACCCGGCCCGACCGGAGGTCTCCACAAGCGCAGAAGGTAACCCTGCTCCGCAAGCTGCGGCACGTCCGGTCATTGCCAGCCCGCTGTGGCGGACGACGGTGCCGCAGGGGCTCCTTTCGCTGCGATCGAGTCAGCCATCGGCCGGGAATCTTTAGCCGAGAGCATCGCCCACGCCAAAGAACTGACCCTGCCGGCGCTCGATGATCACCTTGCTCTCGTCAATACCCAATTCACCACTCTGCGAAGATACACGCCAGAGTTTCTTGCAGTCCTTGACACCCCGCGCAACTCCCGCCGCGCAGGACTGGCTGGATGCCATCAATGTCATCCGTGCCCTGAATGCCGCCGGTGCCAGAAAGCTCCGGGACGATGCACCGAGCTGTGCGCGACAATGCAAAGCGTCCGAGAAACAAGCATCACCTGAAATCGGCGGTGCCGTCTGACAACGTCGAATGCACAGCAAATGACCCCTCATTCACCTGCCACGGAACCAATCGGTACTTCCGGATGCCATTTGCATGGAACGGATCTCTGTCGGCAATCTCCTCGGCTTCCGCGAACGAATCGGCTCGAATCACGAAAAGGCCGGATCCTTCGAACCTATAATTCTTGTCAAGCATGGGACCGGCGAGAAAGAGAATCCCGGAACGTTCCAAATCAGCCAGCCATTGCTTGTGCGGTTTCAGATGCGACCGAATTTCTTCCGGCGACAGCTCCACAGGTTCCGTGAAGCAGAGAAAAAATACCTTTTGCGCACCAGCATGCCGCTCATCAGGCCTTGCCTGTGCGCGCTTGTCCAAAGTCATTGTTGACCATCCAATCTAAAAAGTTGGTGAGGGTTTCGTGATTCCGGGGAATCCCGTCATCGCTATATCTGGCGGAGCGATCTCGACCTCGTGCCCCGATAAGCGGACTTTCGCGGAAAAATCGAAATCTCTTGAGACGACTGATTGGATTCGACGCTATCGGCGCGGCGGTGTCAGCGTTCGGCGAGTTCGGCGAGTCTGTCGAGGGACGCTCGGAGGTTGTCAGCAGTCGTTGCCTGGGCGCGCGCGAGTCGCTTCTCATCGGTCAACTGGGACCAGTCAAATGTGTGCGTTACCTGGCTATGTGCCTGGTCCAGGGCCGCTACTTCCCAGCGCCACAGGTGACCTGGAGGTTGTTGGCCTGGGTCCGAGGGTAGCCAGGCGATGCGGCGGCCCTCTTCGAACTCTACGACGTGATTCTCCCGGATGCTGCCCACGGTGAGTGTCATGGTGAACACATCGCCCACATCGCGTATGCGTTGTCCCTCTGGGGCTTCTGCCAGATTCTTGTTTCCGTCCCATCGGGGCTGTTGCGAGGGCTCAGCAATCAGGTCAAAGATGTGTTCTGCCCTGGCTGCGATCTCCCGGCTGACAGTAACCATGCGGGGAGCCGGGTTGTTGTTCGTCATGACACTGGTTGAGGCGTGCCAGACAAGACGATACGCGCGCGAGTTGCGACAGCAAGTCCCGACAAGACGGCGACGGCAGCTGCCGCTGTTCCCCAGCCCGCGCCCGACAAGGCATCTCCGAATACAGCGTTGTCCAAGGACCAACGACCGGATCCAGTGAATGCAATTGCGATCGCCACGATGCCGTAGACCAGTGGGAGTTCATAGCCACCTTGGGTTGCCCACAAGCCCTTGGACAGAGAAACAGAGCCGGCGACAAACATCGTTCCGGCGGCGATGGCAGAAGCCAGCGGCGTCAGGAAGCCCACCGCGAGCAATGTGCCCGCCAGCAGCTCGGACACTCCGGCGATTGCTGCCATCATTTGCCCGGGTCGGTGACCCCAAGCATCGAACAGCGCGCCCATTTTGACAAGCCCACCACCGCGGAACCATCCGAGGAGCTTCTGCAACGCGTGTCCAGCGAGAAGAGCGCCGAGCACCACTCTAAGAAGCAGCAGTCCGATTTCCATTTATTTGCCTCCAGCTATTCGAAATTGCGAGCTTGCCAGGCCCGTTGTGGTCAGTTAAAAGTCGAGCCATAAGTGCCGGGCCAGGCCCGGAGATGGTTCTCCAGCCACCGGATCGGGACCAGGTTTCCGCGATCCTCAATCACGCCAGATTCGACAGAGAGCATCTGCGTCAGCAAAAGCACCGCTTGGCCCGGTGTAAGCCGATCGATGCTGTTCTTGACCGGCCGGGTGAAAAAACCATAGAAGTGACGGACCTCTCGCGTCCAACAGTTCCAACGAATGCCACCCATCGACGAAGCCGATGCGCGTAGACATCAGGAACGTCGCCAAACGTGACTGCGTTCGAGAAGTCGAGCCTTCTCAGTCGCGCTGTGGCGTCGGTCGGCCCCATACGCAACTATCGGTCCGACCGATGGGTGGCATTAATAGCATCTGTTGGACAGATCAACATGGCACGCATACCGTTTGGGGTAACAGAGGTCCGACGCCGACAGGGGCCACCACTGGAGGGAAGTAAATCCGATGATGTCCCGTCGTATCGCACACCAGCAGACGTGACCGACCCACCTCGGGAGTAACGGGAAGGTCCTGGCCAGCACCCCGCCGGCGGCTACGTTCCCGCCAGTTCCCTACCTAGCGAGAAAGACAGCGCGAGATGACACGAGAAGAAGCCTACGCACGGTGCCCCTCGGATTCGTACGTGGAATTTTATGGCGGCCAATGGCTCGTAGTCCCGTTTGCGCCCGTCCAGCAGCCTGTCTTCTTCACGTGTGTTCCCGGCAATGGCTGGGTCACCCGCCATTGATCGTTTCGTCGACGAACCGCGACCTCGAGGTAATGCGATGAGCCCTCTGTGCCATCCGGCCAGGATATCCCGACGCTCCCGATCCTTGGACAAGGAAGCCTACAAGGGCCGAAATGTAGTTGAACGCTGCTTCAAGCGGCCCAAATGGCGTGGCATCGCGACCAGAAGCGACAAAACAGCACGCAGCTACGTCGCGGGCGCACGCTCGTCTCGGCCCTGATCTGGATCAAATCAGGGATTTAGCAACACGACATAATCTGCAGCGTCGACAGCCAGACTGAGGCGGTCGACCCCATGCATAGCGTCGGCCGCCCTGACCAGGGTCAAGTGTGAGAATGCCTGGGAAAGTTCCCGGCCATCCGCCTTTCGTTCGTTGCGTACTCTTCACTAAGCAGACCGAGCTCGTTGGCAAGCCCTACGAGTTTGTCCATCAGGATCTTTGCCTCGATCTGTCGCCCTGTACGCGCATACTGCTCCACGAGCCAGAAGGAGCATGCGAGGAAAGGATGTTCACCCGGTTCCAGGCCGTCAACGCCACTCTCCGTTCGATAGCGCAGCAAAAGGCCGTCGTCGGTGAGGAGTTCTTCTTCCAGCCGTGCGACTGTGCCGAGCATGTGCTCGTCGTTGTAGGGGAGAAAACCGACTTGTGGCATGACTAGTAATGCAGCGTCTGTTTGAGCTCCGCCATAGGTTTGCGTAAAAGAGCCAATCCTCCGGTCGAAACCCTCGCGCATTATCTCTTCACGCAACCGCTCACGGAGGTGCTCCCACTTTTCAGCATCTCCAGGTAATCCGTGGATCCGTACCGCCCGGATCCCGCTGTTGAAGGCGGCCCACATCATCACTCGGGAGTGACCCGTTTGGGTAGTTTGTTGCGTAGATCGCGCCGTACGACAGCCGGATGTATGAGCCCACAGCTTCGTTCCCCTCAAAGATGACCGAGCCCAGGCTGCTGTGGCCGCTCCTTCGTTCCCTCGCCCGGGGCCGCGGACGCTCCGCTCTCCCGGCTAGCGGAGCTGCTCCGAGAGGCAGTCCTGCCCTTGCGGGCAGACACACAGCTGACTTTCACGCGGTCCTCCGGACCGGCCATGGCCAGCAGGACCGGCGCCGCCGTCGACCCGTTGTCACGGACACGGCTCACCCAAGGCAGGACCGTTGAATATCCGGGCCGGATCCGAAGTTCCTTGCAGCGGCCGCCGCTTCGCGCTCACGGAAGTCCACCCAACGTCAGATTTACTTTTCCTTCCCCGAAGGAGGGCTTAGTATCCATGCTCCTGTCACTTGCGGGTAGGGGAAAGGCTAATTTTGGAAGGTTTAAACCAGCGCAAACGCCCCCACGTCGCTGAACTCACCTCGAATGGCGTTTCCGGTCGGTGTCCAGCCCGACAGCGACGCGGCTTGCAAGGCATTCGATGCCGTCTTCCGAAGACGGAAGATGCGCCGACTCCGCATCCCCTGTCCCGCAAGGGAATGGCTTGGATAGGGCGGGGCGGGTGTAGGGGGTGCGGCTCGTCCCCGATGATCGTGATTGAGCCCTCAAACCGGCGCGCCTGGCGGACTCTGCTGCTGCGACTCCCGCGGCGGATGCGCCGACCACGAAACGCCGGCTGAGGTCATCGACGAACCAGGGTCGCAGCGACCGGGCCAACTCCCGCTCCCGCGGCCGCCTCGGACTCGGGTTCGCTGGGCACATCCGCCCCGTCCGGGCGGCGATAGACGCGCGGTGCGGTCTCCTCACACCATCCGTAGCCCTCGCACCGCCCTGCTTGCAGCGACAACTCCATGGCGATTCCGTGCACGTGCCATGCTCTGGTCGCCGTGTTCGATCGGGGGAGAAATGTGGTCCTCGACTCCATTTGACGAGTGCGCGAGGGTCATGAGAATACGCAGATGTGGACATCGCGCGGCTCTCAAAAGGGGATCAGCTCTGGTGCATAGCCTGCGGGTCGAGAGCTGCCGCGGCAGCTGACACCCGGGACCGAAACCAGCGATGGCCGGCGTCATTGGTGTGCCGAGGGTTCCAGTACATGGCCATATTGATGTCCGGAACCGAAATGGGTGGCTCGGCCAGTCTGAGCCCTTCCATCGGCAGCATCGTGGTCGAGCGCTCCAAGACCAAGCAGGCGAGTCTGGTCCCTCGGATAAGGAGCGGCGCCATCAGAAAGCTCTCGACCGTTAGCTCGACGCGCCGTTCAATGCCGAGGCTGGCCAGGTGCTGGTCGGCGAGGTTGAGGCGCCTGTCCTTGCCGATCGAATACATCATGTGCGGCATGGCCAGGTAATCGTTGAGATTCAAGTCCGAATGGTCGTGCAAGGTGCTGTCGAGCATGCACAACCATCGGTCGGTGAACAACAGCCTGTTCGGAAAGTTGGATTGCCCCATCGTTTCACGGGGCTCGATGACGAGGTCAGCACGGTCCTGACGCAGAAGGGAAAGCACATCCTCGGATCGGGGCAGGAGATTGATCGTGACGTTGGGAGCCTCCGCGGCGAGGGTTTTGATCAGCGGGCCGAGGAGAACGGCTGTTCCGTAGTCCGACGCACTGATCGAGAAGGACCTGGCCGCGGTCGAGGGCGCGAACTCGTCCTGCTCTTCGAAGATCGCCTCGAGTCGCTGCAAGATCTCCTGCACGGGCTGGATAAGGGCTTCCGCACGGCCCGTGAGGGTTAGCGTTCGCCCGGTTTTGACCATGAGTGGATCGTCGAACAATCGTCGCAGTCGCGCGAGCGACCCGCTCATCGCCGATTGGCTGAGATGCAGCCGCCGCCCGGCCTCCGTGACGCTGCGGGTGTGCAACAGCGCATCGAGGTCGACGAGAAGGTTCAAATCGATCCGTCGAAGGTCGTACATGCCACCATGATACATCGGTCTAACCGATGGCACGCATCCGTGACATCCGTTGGACCGCATTCAGAACTCGCCGTACGGTTTTTTTGTCAGATAGATCACACTTCTCTGGTTCACGGGCAACGAAGCACACCAATCGTGGGGTCTGCCCAGCCTGAACGAACCCGACTAATCCCGGCAGATGCTGCCGGACCTGGGAGGACAACATGGAACAAACAATCGCGCGGCCGGTGGATCAGGCCGTATTCCGAAATGTAGTCGGACACTTCGCAAGTGGAGTGACCATCGTGACGACCGAGGATGCCGGCGTTCGATATGGGGCGACGATCAGCGCAGTGTCGTCCCTGTCCGCGGAGCCCCCGATGGTGCTGGCGTGCGTGAACCAGCGGCTCGGGACCCATGCCGCGATCGTCAAGGCGCGCCGCTTTACCATCAACATCCTGGGCGAGGATCAGGGTTCCCTCGCTCACACCTTCGCGACACCCGGCGCGGACAAGTTCCGCGGCGTTGAGGTGATCGAGGACGATCACGGACTACGCCTCGCCGAAGCACTCGCCCATCTCTCATGCCGGGTCGTGGACGAGGTCACAGCAGGCACTCACCGGATCTTCCTCGCCGAGGTGGTGGAAGCGCATGCGGGAAGTGGCAGCCCGCTTTCGTATTTCCGAGGCCGCTTCGGCAGCTTCGCGCCTTTCGAAAAGGCGTCCTAGCTCGGCAAACAAACCGCAAACCAAGTTTCACCCAAATAGTAGATGCCCGATGAGGGCAGGAAAGCAGTAACGTGCGAACTGGCAAGGAATACCTCGAGGCTCTCAACGACGGGCGTCGCGTCTGGGTCGGCGATGAGCCCGTCGACAATGTGGCCACCCATCCGAAAACGCGGGCGTACGCGCACCGAATCGCAGAGTTCTACGACCTGCACCACCGTCCGGATCTGGAGGCGGACATGACCTTCGTGGACGATGACGGTGTCCGACGGTCCATGATGTGGTTCCAGCACCGCAGCAAGGCCGACCTGCAGCGCAAGCGCCGATACATGGAGGTCGTGCTCCGCGAGCTGGGCGGAGGAGCGACCCCTCGGACGCCCGACGTCAACAACTATGTGCTGATGACCTACGTCGACGATCCAAAGCCTTGGAGTGACCAGTCGGTCGGCACCGGCGGTCGGGACCTCACCGCGGGGATTCTCGACTTCTGGAACGAGGTGCGCGATGGCGACCTGAACGCGCCGCCTGCGTTCGTCGACCCGCAGGCGGACCGCTCCCGGGAGTCAGCCCAAGCAGACTCCCCCGCTCTTCGGGTAGTGGGCATGTCGGAGGAGGGCATCACCGTTCGCGGCGTGAAGGCCATCGGCACCGGTGCCGCGTTCGGCGACTGGATCCACATCGGCGTCTTCTACCGTCCGGGGATCGTCTCGGAGCAGATCATCTTTGCAGCAGTGCCTCCGAACGCTCCGGGGGTGACCGTGGTCTGCCGCGAGAGCAACGTGCGTGATGGCGAGGACATCGAGCACCCCCTTGCGTCCAAGGGCGACGAGCTGGACAGCGTCATCATCTTCGAGGACGTCGAGATCCCGTGGAACAGGGTGTTTCACGTCGGCAACCCTGAGCACGCCTCGCTGTACCCGCAGCGTGTCTTTGACTGGCTGCACTACCAGGCGCTCGTGCGGCAGATGGTGCGCGCTGAGCTGATGCTTGGGCTCACCCTCTTGATCACCGAGCACATCGGCACCTACCAACTGCCACCTGTGCAGGCGCGCATCGCACAGTTCGCGGGCTTCCACCAGACCATCAAGGCGCATGTGATCGCGTCGGAGGACCAGGGATTCATGACGCCGGGTGGTCACTACAAGCCCAACGTGCTGATGTTCGACTTCGGGCGCGCGTACTACCTCGAGAACGCGCCCCGCATGGTCAACGAGCTGATCGACCTCGCCGGCCGTGCCGCGCTGGTCTTCCCGACCGAGGGACAGTGGAACGCGCCAGAACTCCGCCCGTGGCTGGAGGCCTTGCAGACCGGGCCGGTTGGTAGGCCGCACGATCGCATCAAGATCAGCCGCGTGATCCGGGACCTGTTCCTCTCGGACTGGGGTGACCGGATCAGCGTGTTCGAGAACTTCAACGGGACCCCGCTGTTGGCGATCCGCAATCTGACCATGAAGCGTGCGGAGCTGTCGCCGCAGGGCCAGATCACCGAGCTCGCTCGGCGGGTCTGCGGCATCGTCCTGGATGCCCCGGCGGAGGAAGAGACGGCGTACGCCGCGCAGGCTGCCTATGCCCGTCGCCAGGACGCTTCGTGACCGACTACAGAATGCAATGTGCATGTAGGAGATCGTCCGTATCTGTGTCTTCACAGCGTTGTGAGACACGAACAGTTCGTCGGCGACCTCTCGCAAGGTGATTGGTCCGGCCAAGGCCCGCAGGACTCGACGTCCCCTCGTTGGGGGGTCCTGCGGGCCGAGCCCGCCGGTGCGGCGGTGGAACCACACCTGCCGAGCCGGTCCAGCTCGCGCCGCAGGGCATTGCACATACTTCGGGCCTGTGGCTCGAGGATATCCACGACCGTTCCATTAACGGCGAGTCGCGCTCTGCAGGGACCTGCGGAACACTCTTCCGCGGGCGGCATCAATCGATTTTTTGAGCGACAGACAAACCAACTATCGACTATATCTGGTCGAATGTTCGAGGAGGAAGCGGCCATGGGCCTGGTATTTGAGCACGTGACATTGGGGCAGCGCGTGCTGTTCGGGTCAGGAAAAGCGGCAGAGCATTTGGCTGCCGAGGTTGCACGGCTCGGAGCCAAGCGCGTGATGGTCATGGCTTCTCCGTCCGGACGGGCGCTGGCGGAGAAGGTCGCCTCCGGCATCAAAGTCATTCTGTGGCACACGGAAATTGTGATGCACGTGCCTGCGGAGACGACCGGGGCCGCCCGGGCTTCGGCGGCCGAACACGACATCGATCTAATCGTGTGTATGGGCGGCGGCTCGACTACTGGTCTCGCCAAGGCGGTCGCCCTGGTTTCCGGCATCCCGATCATCGCGATACCCACAACCTATGCCGGGTCCGAAGCCACCAACGTCTGGGGACTGACTGAAGCGTCCCGGAAAACCACCGGGGTGGACGACAAGGTCCTGCCCGCCACGGTGATTTACGACGCCTCCCTGACCCTATCCCTTCCCGTGGACCTCTCCGTCGCTTCAGGCCTAAACGCTCTGGCCCACTGCGTGGATTCGATGTGGGCACCACGGGCTGACCCGATCAACCAAGCCTTGGCCGCCGAGGGTATCCGCGCGCTAAATCAGGCCCTTCCACTGATCAAGGACGACCCGTCAAGTATCCCGGGCAGGGAACAGGCCCTGTACGGGGCATATCTGTCCGCGGTCGCGTTCGCCTCCGCCGGTCCAGGGATGCACCACAAAATCTGCCATGTCCTGGGCGGTGCCTACAACATGCCCCACGCCCAAACACACGCCATCGTCCTTCCCTACGTTTTGGCGTTCAACACCCCATACGCCGAAGCCCGGATCGCCGGCGCCTTCGGAGCCGTCGACGCCATTAGCGGACTCAACGCCCTGTGCGACACCCTCGATGCGCCCAAGGCCCTGAAAGACCATGGACTTGCCGAAGAAAGCATCCCTGAAGCGGTGAGGCTGATCCTGCCGGCAATCCCCGGCTCCAACCCCCGACCAGTCACCGCGCCCGATCTCGAAGAATTGCTCCGCTCAGCCTGGGCCGGCAGCACCCCTGGACTCTAAGGATAAGGAACAGCACCATGACCACCCAGCCACCTGCAGTAGAGGTTTCACCCGAACAGGCCGCTGTCGAGGAAGGCCTTGTCAGGACAGTCATAGACTCCTTCGAGAACACTCCCAACCCGCGACTGAAGCATCTCATGCAGGCCCTGACCCGGCACCTGCACAACTTCCTCCGCGAAGTCCGCCTCACCGAGGACGAATGGAACGCCGCGATCGAATTCCTCACCGCCGCCGGGCACATCACCGACGACAAACGCCAGGAATTCATCCTGCTCTCGGACGTGCTCGGCGCCACCATGCAGACGATCGCCGTCAACAACCAGGCCTACAAGGGCGCCACCGAAGCGACCATCTTCGGTCCGTTCTTCACTGAAGACGCCCCGGAAATACCCATCGGCGGCGATATCGCCGGCGGTGCCGCCGGTCAGCCCTGCTGGGTCGAGGGCACCGTCACCGACACCGAAGGGTCCCCGGTCCCTGGCGCGCGGATCGAAGTCTGGGAGGCCGATGAAGATGGCTTCTACGACGTCCAGTACACCGACCAGCGCGTCGCCGGACGCGCCCACCTCTTCGCCGACGAAGACGGCAGGTACTCCTTCTGGGGACTCACCCCCACGGCCTACCCGATACCGCATGACGGACCGGTAGGCAAAATGCTCGAATCTGTTGGCCGTTCCCCCGTCCGAGCCTCACACCTGCACTTCATGGTCACCGCCGAAGGCCGGCGGACCCTCGTGACGCACATCTTCGTAGAAGGAGATCCGCAGATCGAAATCGGTGACTCAGTGTTCGGCGTCAAGGACTCCCTGATCAAACGCTTCGAACCCCAAGCCGCCGGCACACCGACACCCGACGGCCGCGACCTGGGCAACCAGGCCTGGGCCCGCACCCGCTTCGACGTCGTCCTGGCCCCCGCCGAGGTCTGAGGAGCAACGGTGACCCCACGGCCTGCCCTCACCTTGTTCTGCGCCATGGCCCTCAGGGGCGCGATCAACGACTCCATCCTGCCCGCATTCACCTGGGCCACCGGCATACTTGTGGACGCCCGTTTCGCCCCGACCAGCACTCTGATCCAGGAGATCACCGCCGGTGCGCGGCCCGACGTGATCATCGGCATCACCGCGGCGCTGGAAGGACTCGACGACGGGATCCTCGACGGCGGTCCGCTGACACCGATCGCCAAAGCCGGCATCGGCGTCGCCGTTGCGCCCGGCGCCGAGATTCCTGAGATTGCGACGGTGGAAAGTCTCACCGGCGCACTGACGGCAGCACGTTCGGTGGCCTACTCACGGAACAGTCCCAGCGGCATCTACTTTGCAAAGCTGCTGCAGGACCTGGGCATCGCCGAACGGATCAACGAGCACGCCACCGTCGTCGATCAGGGCTTTGCCGGCGCGGCGCTGCTGGATGGCCGCGCCGACCTTGCACTGCAGCAGATGAGCGAACTCATCTTCTTCCCGGAGGCCAGAATCGCTGGCCCGCTTCCAGCCGACGTCCAGCACTACACGGCATTCTCCGCCGGGGTCGCTCTCCAGACTAAGAACAGTGCCGGCTCCGGCTCACTGACCATGTTCTTGAGTACAAAGCTCGCGCGTGACGCCTACAGCGGTGCAGGCCTCGATCCAAGCTAATTTCCGCGGTTCAGTCGCGCCATTGCCATCCGGGTGGAGCCCAGCCTTCGGGTCCGTGCTGCGTGTAGTTCCAGCCACAGCGCGTGCAGGTGTAGTTCACCGCGGATCGGGTCATCCCTTCGGTTTCCGGGCTGTAGTGGGTGGGAACAAAAGGAACCAGTCACACCAGAGACGGTGGCCACGGACGAATCCATGGCCACCGGGACGCTCCTGCTGCCCGCCCTCTTGCCCGGACCGGTGCCGGCTTGATGGCCTTCGGCGTCCTCGCCGCTGCCGTCCGCCGCTACCCACTCTGCTGCAGGCCAGCACCGTCGCTGCCCTGTGGGGAACAACCAGCCGTGGCCCCTTCGGTCGCCAGACTCAAACACATTTTCTCAGGAGATGAACGGGGCAGCCTGGTGTCAGTGAGGTGGGGTGATTGAACGGATGTTCGCTCGTCGGCTAGGCGTTTATCGTCCGGCATTCAGCTCATTTGGCTGGCTGTGCCATACCGGCGCGGTTGAGTTGTGACATCAGTGAGCGGTTGACGCTGTGCGCGGCTTGGAGGTCTGATGTCACTCCCGCAAGCTCTTGCTGAAATCGATGGGCTTCCTGCGTCGCCTCGCTCGCCTGCCGGGAGAGGGCGATGTTCTGGTCCGTCAATTCCTGAACAAGCAGACTTTGGGAGTGCGCGTCCGTACCATCGATCTGGTCCCCGAGCAGTTCAGAGATGCGCTGCTGGCTTCTTCTAATCTCGTAACGGAGCCGCTGGTTCTCCTGGCGCAGGAGGTCACGTTCGACCTGGAGGGAAGCGGAAGAGGTGTTCGTTTCTCCGGGTGCGGGGCTCTGGGCGGCACTGCCGGTTTGGGCTTTCCTGACAGCTGCCATCAGCGGCTCCTGCCGCACAAGCCAAGGGCTGACACGGGCGCGGCGGGCAACCTCCGCGACCGTGATGGGCGTGCGCGTGCGTTCCATTGCCGCAATCGTGGCGAGGACTGCTTGTCGTTTAGCTTTGCTGTCCTTCCTTCGTTGTTGCACCATAGCCGCTGATTTGGGCTCTGAACCTGTGATCATGCGTCGTCCTCTTTTCGCCCCTGTCGGATCCGCAGGCTTCCGACCGGAATGAAGGGCTTTTCAATGGCCGTCGGTATGGCGGTACGGAGCCGGCGCAGCACTGCGGAGGCTTCCGCCAAGGAGTCCCGTTCGCTGTCGGGCAGGCCAGCCAGCCGCGACTCCTGCGCCCCGATGAGGGCTGCGAAGGCCGCGATCTCGTTCTTGGTGTCCGAGATCAGCGACTGGCGCAGGCTTTGGGCGATCTGCCAGGCCAGATCCTCTTTCATCCGTTCCAGATGTGCCTTCAGGTCGGGCAGATGGGACGGGTCCGACCTGAAGAACGTGCAGCCGCCGCACTGGAAGCGGGCAGGGCACGCCTTGCCGGCAGCTTTGATGTTGGTTGGTTCGGTGCAGTTGCCGAACGGTACGGCGACGGCGGCCATCGAGTACAGCTCTTCAGCGACCGGGGCGTGGGCGCCGTGAGTGTCAAAGGAGAGCCGCTTGACGGACTCGATGGCTTTGCGTTTTCGTGCATTGGTCACCGTGTAGTATTGCGCGGTTGTGTCGGCGGATCTGTGGTCCATGAGGCGACGGAGGGTCTCCTGCGGGACGCCGGCGTCGGCCAGGCGCTGGCAGTAGGAGTGACGGAACGCGTAGGCGAACACATCCGTTTTGCAGAACGGAATCCCAGCCCCGGATCCGTTGTGCGGGCCGGGCAGGTCGGGGAGCTGGTGATCGATCCAGTCCCGGAGCCGTTTGTTGAACCAGGCTGTCTTGAGGTGCTTGTCCCGGGCTCGGGGCCGGAACGTTGGAAAGAGCCATTCCTGCTGCCCGGCCGGTGCCCGCGCGACGTGATGGTCCCGGATGGTGAACCATGATTCCAAGGCTTGCGCCGTTTCTTCCCATATGGGCAGTCGCCGGCCTCTGCGTCTTCCTTTGTCGTTGTGCCACAGCAGGGTGGCTTGGCCGGTGCCGTCGTAGCTGAGGCATTCACGGCGGAGGCCCGCCGTTTCGCCGGGCCGGCGTCCGGCATCGCGCAGGAGAGTCAGGTAGCAGGTGAACGCTGCCTTATAGACGTCGTTGGGGGCAGCAGCCGATGCCGGGTTGGAGACCCGTGCTGTGGGCAACTGGTCGAAGAGGTACTCGATGACGGGCTCGGGAACTGCGCGGCCGCTCTCATCGTCGGCGTCTGCCCCTGGGTTGTCCTCAAGGGGGATCCGCAGGTCGTAGTCGAGGGCAAAGGAGAGCCTGGTGTGTTCGAACAGGTCCGAGTTCTTCCGGGCGTAGTCGATCATCCCGGCCAGCGTCGATCCGAGGAACCGTTTGTAGCCGTTGGTCAGGGGCTGCCCGTCCAGCCGAGTCAAGCCCGCCAATGCCTGTGCCAGCACCTTGCCATGTTCACGGGTCAGTTCGGACGCATTGGTGGGCGGAGGGAGGTCCCGCACCGTGCATTGGACGACAAAATCGGTGCAGAGCCGTGCGACATGAGTGATGAGGGTCGTCGGGGAGGTCTCCGTGGTGGACCGCTCCAGGACCCACAGCTTGGTCATTTGCCGGGCCCAATCCAGTCTGATGGGCCGGAAATCCAGGGCCGCCATGGAGCGTGTGGACGCGCGCCGGTTGGACGATGTCGTCAGCAGCCCGAACGGGACGAGGTCGGATTGGAGAAGATCACCGTTGGTCGACCAGGGGACGTAGCGTTCCAGCAATCTGGCGCGCACCACCCGGAAGATGGACCAGGCGTTGACGGAACGCAGGAGACGGCCCTCCGCGAGGGCGCCGGTGTCGGCGTTCAGGAAGGATGTCGTGGCAGGCGGGAACTGTAGCGCCGCGGCGATGAGGGCCCTGGTCGTGACGATATTGACCGGGAAACCAAGGCGGTCCTGATGCTGCAGGGACCACAGCAGCTCCGTGGCCAGTCCCGGGTGCCGCCGCCGCAGCGGGTCAAGGTCGAGCCGGTACCCGCCGGGCCTGGGTACCGGGGCGTGGATTTCCCGGTAGCCTTCAGGTTCCAGGGAGACGACGGCTTCCCGTTCGAGGTGCAGGGCCAGTTCGCTCTGGTCTTTGATGAGCTGTGCGTGCAGTCTGCAGATGCCCATCTGGTTGGCCGGGTGACGTTTGTACCCGCACCACGGAACTGCGCAGTATTCCGGTGGTGCAACCGGTTTGGTGGCTTGGGAAGCGATCCATGCCTGAATGTCCTCGATTGTGCCGTGGGGCTGGTGGCCCAGGCACAGCGGAGGGAGTCGGTCCTTTTGCTGGTGCCATCGTTTGGGGTTCCCCTCCGTCGCGGCCATCAAGGGCACGCCGAGGCCTTTGCTGCGGTTGGTGCAGTTCGTGACCGAGCAAAGGATCGGGACGACACGGGATGCCCAGTTCGTGCCCTGCAGCTCTAGCGCCCGGTTGATCCAGGCCTCGGTGCTTATGGCACCCATGCGTTTGGTGTGACGACTGTGCCGGCCGGTGCAGACATTGCACAGTTCGCTGCGGCGTGTGAATGAGGGCCCATGGCAACCGGGGAACCTGCACCGGTTCACGAGTGTGCCGAGGTGGCCGGGGATCCCGGTGAAGACCCACGCCGCACCGTCCCATTCGCCGGGCCGCCAATCAGCCGGGATTTCCTGGGCAAGCATGTGCTGGAACGCCGAAAGGTCCACGGCCGGGTCAACCGGCTCCGCCGGGACCGGGACCGGATCGAGATGGGCGGCAGTGGATGGTCCGACACTCATGAGGGTCTCGGCGAACCGAACCTGACGCCTTCGATGGCGTCGCGGAGGTCCTGGTCGGTGGCGTGTTCGTACACCAGTTGGGAGGCGGCGCTGCGGTGTCCGAGCAGTTCCTGGACGTCCCGCGCGGGCACACCGGCACGCTTCCAACGGGTTGCCGCCGTGTGTCTTGTCATGTGCGGGTTCACCCGCAGCCCTTCCCTGCCCGAAGTCCGGTAAAACATCTTGACGGCGTTGGAGTACTTCAACGCCTTCCCTGCGTGGGCCCGGGAATACAGATTGACGAAGACCATCGGGCTGGGATCATGGGCCAAGCGGTCGATGCGGTCCTCCAGGTACAAGTAGTACAGAGTGCAGACAGCTTCGGTGACCGGGACCGCGCGCGGCTTTGAGGATTTGGACAGAGCGGCATTGGGATTCTGCCGCCGCCGGACATGGATGTGCGGCCCTGCTGACGCGCATTTGAGGGCGCGTGAGTCATGGAACAGATGCAGATCCTCTGTCCGCAGCCCCAACGCCTCACCAATCCGGACCCCTGTCTCAAGCATCAGTGCGACCAGGAAACGGTCACGACGGTTCGCGACCGTCCCCAAAAATGACTCCACACCGGGCTCATCGATCAGCTTCGGGGCTTCTTCGACTTCCTTGACCCGCACCGCCCTGGCCTTGGAAACCTGGCCAGGCAGGAGCCTGTCACCGGAAAAGCCGTAGGCGATTCTGGTCTCGTAGAAACCCGCGGCAGTTTTCTCGCTGATCAGGTCACTGCGGGCCGCCCACATGTAGAACTGGGTTATCGCGGCGGCGTACTGATTCATCGTTTTCCCGCTCCGGTAGCGAGGCTCACGGTATTCCCCGTTGCCTTCCGGGGCGGGCAAGGCCGAGACGGCGAGTTCCCGGATGAACCGGGAAACGACAGGCACGCCGTCCGTCCAGTCCAACCGGGCCGTCCCGAGCCAGGTAAAGAGAGCGGCCAGACGCTGCGCGTAGGCCCTGATGGTGTTCGTGGACCGGGCAGAACCAAGAAGGTAGTGAAGGTAGGCGCTGGCTTCAGGATGAAGTTCGTAGGTGAAGGCGTCCACAACTGCCCAGGACGGGCCTCCAGCTTTGTGGATGACCTTGAACGCGATCCAGCGCCGTGATGTCGGTGCGCTCGGGTAGTTGGTCGAGGGAAACGGAATCAGGGAATGCGCCATACGAACGTACCTCGTTAGGGGTAGATAATCCGTGCGTTCCGAGACGACCCTAGTTCAGAACACACATCGCTGTGAACCCCATCTGAGGGTAGATAAGGCGGACCTGCACGCGCCAGTATTCGATGCTGACCAGGTCGCCGCTGCCGACGGCCGCCGTGCGCCGGGTGTCCCACCAGGAATCCCGGGCGAACCAGTGCACCGGGTCGGCGGCCACCGCCCAGATCCGGCCCTCCAACCGGACGGCCAGGGGGGTGCCGGCCGGGGTGAATCGGACGTCCACGGCAACGTCCAGGGCTGTTTCATTCGCTACTGCTGTCACGGTCTACGCGCTCTCCCAAGTTCCTGTTCATCATTTCTTCCCGGCGAGTGACCGCTGAACTCCAAACCCAGGTCCGGTAGGTCACCGGCCCGTCCTTCCACGTCACTTCCACGGCCTTGGCCGTCCAGGCATAGACCTCACCGTCCACCAGCTCGGCGCAGTTCGGGAACCGGATCCACGCCTTCACCGGAATCCCGGGGAACCCGTTTTTGGCGGGGAAGTGCTCGAAATCGAGCTCGTCCACCGTCAGCCCAATCGGGCCGGCACGGCGGGCATAGTGCGCCTGCAACCGGGCCGCCTGTTCCGGGTTCATACCCTCAGTCTAGAACTGACCTTCGATTTCAAATTTCACCCCTAGTAAATTTATTCGAATAATAGACGTGGGATTGAGCATGGGGGAGGGGTCCGACAATCAAACGGGTTGCACCCAGTGGGGGACAGCTTTGAGCTGTGCGGTGGGCTCCACCTGTCCCCAATGGGCACAACCGGGGAGGTCAGCGACTTGTGAGGAAAGCCTCCGCGCGAATCCAGGGACTCAAGCGCGGAGGCTCCCGGTTCTCCAAGCTGGGGGGACTGGAGAACCTATGTAATTCTACTGGCCCGGCGTGACGTCCCTGGCCCGCTGGCCGCTGGGGCCGTAGCCTTGCGGTCACCGCAGGCGAGGGCGGCCCCGGGTCCTTCCGGTCTGCCATCCGGGAACTGCATCGTCCAGGTGTTTGAGTTTCACAGCGTCGAGTTCGCCGCGGCGGAGTTTGTACCGCTGGGTGTGGATCCACACGCCGAGGGTGTGTTCCCGCTTTGCGTCGGCCTTCCCGTGGCGTGGCCAGTCGTTGCCTTCCTCGCGGTAGGCCGCGAGCTGGGAGAGTCGGTAGTGCCAGCGGGCTTCGTCTTCGGCCTCCCTGCGGTTGTCGGCCCACCCCGGCACGCGGGCAAGACCGTCACGGTAGGCCGGGTCCAGGGTGCCTTCGGCTGCTTCGCGCCGCCGCGCGGACAACCACCGCGCCATGGACCGTTCGCCCCGGTCGGCGGAACGGCCGACGGGCAGCCGCCCTTCGGCCGAGACCCAGGCGATGACCTGTTCCATGCGGGCGAGATCCTTGGGGGAAGGGTAAGGAATTGGGGCGGCGCCGGCGGCAGCCTGGTGCTCGGCCTCGAGTCCCGGGTCCTGGCGGCGGGCGATGGCCAGGTGGTATCCGACAGTGGCGGGCTCTGCGTGCACGAGGGCAGCGATGCGTTGCCGGCTCAGTCCGAGCCGGTACATCAGCACCCATTCCGCGTCAGGAGCGCGCCGCAACCGCCTGTCCATAATGGACCCCATCCTGCCACGGCACCTGCCACCACTCCTGGCAGCGGGACCATGTCACCGGGCATAGCGAAGGGCGCACCTCTTGGTCAGAGATGCGCCCTTGGCCTGTGTCCGGGGTCAGTCCTTTTTGAAGGCGTCCTTGACCTTCTCGCCGGCCTGCTTCAAATCACCTTTGGTCTGGTCAGCCTGGCCTTCAGCTTTCAGGCTTTCATCGCCTGCGGCATTTCCGGCAGCTTCCTTGGCCTTACCGCCAGCCTTCTCGGCAGCGTTCTGGATCTTGTCGCCTAGTCCCATGGTGTTTCCTCCTCTGGTTGGCAGCCGCTCAATCCGGCCATGACTCCATAGTAAGCATGCTTAGGGTTGGGATTTCAAGCGCGCTGTGTTCCGTTCATTAGGGGCTGGCGTCCCCGTCCGGTTGGTATGACTTGCGGTCACCGATTTGGAGGGCGTCCGCTGGCGCGGCCGGCTGTGGGGTCCAGTGCTGTCCGTCGCAGGGCTCCGGCCCGCCCTTGGCCCTGCCTTACGTCTTCGACGTCTTTTGGTTGCTGTCCTCCGGATTCTAGGCGTCCGCTCCACCCCGTCTAGCCCCGGTTCCGCAAGCTCCACCGGGGCCTGCGGTGCAGGAAATGTCCCTCCGGCGCTCCTGCGTCGCTGATTCCCTCCAGGAATTTCCGGCCCCTTGCCCTGCGGGTAGACAGGGCTCCGTCGGCCGCCGAGCAAGCGAGCTTGCCAGCAACCAAAAAACAACGGGGGGGAAGGGGAAGCTGGCCGGTCACCAGGGCCGCCCCACCCACCGGAATCCTCTGCAAAAGGAGCACCACCATGAACGCAGTAACCATTAAGACGGTCACAACCCAGGACACCGGGGAGACCATCGACGGCGTAACCGTGCTGGGCGATTACCACATGAACGGCGGCTACGACTGGATGGAACTCATCGGCGAACACGGCTGGGCCGTCATCCCCAGCTGGGGGAGCGACGGCTGGGACCTTGGTAACTGGCCCTATGTCATGGTCGCTGCAACCCGGACCGCTGACAGCATCGGGAACCTGTTCGGCGTGGCCACGTACTGCGAGGGCGACGTGAGCTGCACCTTCTACCGGACCAAGGCCCGGCAATGGGACGCGATCAGCGAACAGGCGTTCTTCCACTGGAGGAACGGCCAGGCCCACGGCCCGGACGACCTGCCCGAAGCCGCCTTGGAACTTCCCAGCCGGTACCGCATGCCGTACATGGCCAACGTCGCCTAAACCGGCTGAAACCTTGCCGGGCGGAACCACCGCCCGGCAAGGTCCGCCCCTGTTCAACAAAGGACCAGGACCGGCCGAAAGGGTCCGGGCGGTCCGCCGCCGGTGGTTGGCTGCCGCTGCTGGTTACCGGCGGCGGACCGCCATTTCCGGGAAGGACCGCAGGTGGAACAGCCAATGTGCCGGCCAGACCGAGGGCGGGGCCGGCATGGGCGGATCCAGGGGAGACGAGGGGCAGGGCATGCTCGCAGGGCTCGCACCCCTTCGGGCGTCCGCTGGCGCGGCCGGCTGTTGGGTCCAGTGCTGTCCGTCGCAGGGCTCCGGCCCGCCCTGGCCCTGCCTTACGTCTTCGACGTTTTTTGGTTGCTGTCCTCCGGATTCTAGGCGTCCGCTCCACCCCGTCTAGCCCCGGTTCCGCAAGCTCCACCGGGGCCTGCGGTGCAGGAAATGTCCCTCCGGCGCTCCTGCGTCGCTGATTTCCTTGAGGGAATTTCCTGCCCCTTGCCCTGCGGGTA
>NZ_JBFTZV010000041.1:0-22406 GCF_056406615.1 Arthrobacter sp. P1_B3
GTGGTGTTCTCCTCGACGATCGACAGGGTCGACTGGAACACCCGCCTGGTCAGCGGCGACGCGATCGCCGAGATCACTCGGCTCAAGGCCGGGGACGGCGGCCCGATGAGCGTCGGCGGCGCAACGCTCGCCGGGGCGGCCATGCGGGCCGGGCTGATCGACGAGTACGTGCTGGCCACCCATCCGGTCCTGGTCGGCGGCGGCACTCCGTTCTTCACCGCGCTGGACAGCTGGGTGAACCTGGACCTGGTGGAGACGCGGACGTTTCCCGGCGGCGTGGTCCTGACCAGGTACGAGACGAGGCGCTGAGCGCAATTCCTCCGCGCGGTCGGGGAAGTATTCCACCACCAGCGGCCCCACGTCGGCGGGCAGCAGATAGTACGGAATGTGCCTGCGCACCGCCCCGGCGACCTCAGCCTTCAACAGAAACGGTTGCGCCACAATATGGCCCACCGAGCCATCGAAGTCCGCGAACAGCAAACGCGCCAACTCCAATTGGGACTCGCAGATCACCAGATCCCGCTCCGCAGTGTGGCGTCGATGATGGTCCCTTGAACGACACCGAATTGTGCGACCCACGCGAGAAAACTGGCCTATCCGCACACTAGCTCCGCCTCCGCGAGCAGCACCACAAAGTGATCCCTTTCAGTGACGTGGTGCCACGCTGAAGCACCAGCAGGCAGCTCTGCCCGTAAGCCGAACGCTCAGCGGGACGGGGCGGAAGATATCAGCCGGCTGTCGGCTCCTCATCGTTGGCGACAGCCTCGATCCAATCCACAGCCTCGTCGGAAAGCTGGGGACCGTCTCCTGATTCGCCAGCCCACCACTCAGAATCGGTCACGCCGCCCGTAGTCGCCATGATGTCGGCGATGACATGCGGCGGCAGCGGCTCGCCGTTGTGCTCAATGAGCCAGCGGCGTGTTTCCGCATCGACCAGAGGCCACCACTCGAAGATGTTCATCGACGCAGTGTTGCACCGACGAAGTCCTGTGTACAGGTTCCGCCGTGGGACGAGCTCCGGAGGAAAGGACCTTGGCGGCCGACCCCGCCGGGTCACCGACAGTCAGATTCGACGCGCTGTCCGCCTGGTCGAAGGCGGTCAGCCCGCTGCGCAGGTTGCCCGCGATCTCGGAATGTCCCGAGCAACGTTTTATAGACGGGTCGCGAGCACTCAAGGGACTAGCCGCGTCGCATCCTCCCTGAAGGCGACACCAAGCGACCACAGAACGCCGCCGAAGAGCTATCAAATCCACACCCGTGACCTATGGCTCTGGTCTCCTGACGTCCGGCTGAGGAGCATCACAAGGGTCAGGACTGTGCCCGGCCAGGGGCATCCTCCTACGCCGACCACAAACCCGCCCTGCAAGAAGGACCATCATGTCGGTGGCCTGGACTCGAGCATCGTTCCGCCGGCTCACGGCCGCGATCGTCGCCGTCGTGCTCGCGGCGGCGACGGGCGGGTGCAGTCCCGGGCCCCAGCCGCCGGCGCAGCCGGTGTCGCCCGATTCCGGCTACCGGGCCATGCTGGAACAGTTCAGCAGGAGATTGCTCGACGACGGCGCCCCGGCCGTGCTCATCCAGATCCGCGTGGGCGGGGACGAGTGGTCCGCGGCCTACGGTGTTCGAAACCTGGCCAGCCATTCCCGGGCCGAAATAACGGACCCTGTCCACGTGGGCGGCATCACCAAATCCATGGTGGCGGTCTGTGTGCTCCGACTGGCCGAGGAAGGCCGGCTGGAGCTGGACGCACCGGTCAGCACCTACCTGCCGGAGTTTAACAAGGTGATGCACCCGCCGGGACCTGTCACCGTCCGCCAACTGCTGCAGCACCGCTCCGGCATGCCGTCCGTGGACGGGCCGTTGTTCGATCCGGCCACCGTGCGGGAGGCCCTGACCACCAGGGTGAGCCTGGCGGACCTGCTGGCCATGGCGGGGCGGATATCGTGGCAGGCCAAGCTGGCCCAGGGATTTGAGTACTCCAACTCGAACTACATTGCCCTGGCGCTGATCGTCGAGCGCCTGAGCGGCCGCCGGATCGGCGAGGTGATCAGCACCGACATCATCCAGCCGCTTGGCCTGAGCGAAACTTCGATGACGGCCGTCGGGCCGCCGCCGTCGTCCATGATCCACGGCTACATCGCGCTGGACCGCAAACAACTCGATGTCACGTACCCGGCCGCCCAGATCGACAACGCCGCCGGCGGCATGGTGTCCTCCGTGGCGGACGTGAATACGTTCTACCGCGCATTGCTGCAGAACCGGCTGCTCAAGCCGGACACGATCGCGCAAATGGAGAGCCCGCTCTACGCCAGGTACGGACTCGGTGTGGTCCGCTGGAACGACCTCTGCACCAACAACTTCTACTACGGCCATCCCGGCGACGTGCCCGGCTACGGCACCATCGCCATGACCAGCGCGGACGGAACCCGGCAGCTCACCATGGCCGTGGCCTACCCGCCGGAACCGCTCCGGTCCGGGGACACCCGCATCCTGCACCAGATGGAATCCATCGCGGAGGACACCCTCAACGCCACGTGCCAGACCGGGCCGACAGGGCCCCTCAACAATGCCGCAGGAAGTCCGGGCTAACGGCGGCAGTGTCGGTGACAAGCAGGCGTCTCTGTGACCAGTAGTCGTCTCCGTGACAATCAGGCAAAAGTCACTGCGACAATGGGCAGATGACAGCCATCATCCTCGTCTGGAACCCCGACGAATGGAACGAATGGACCTACCCGGCGGTCCTGGAAGAAGTCGCCGAAACCGGCCGGTTCCTGGCCAGCTGGGAGGTCGGCACGACAGATTTCGCTACCTCCGGCGCGGACGCGTGGCTGGTGCTCCAGGGCCGCCGCGGGCGCGGCCTGATCGGCCACGGCGTTATCGTCTCGGAGCGGCCGGCGCCACGGCCCCAAGCACCGGACGCCGCGGGCGCCGCGGAGGACTGGTCCCCGCTCTACGTCCGGGTGGCCTTCGACGCCCTCCTGCCCGCCGGGGACCAGATCCCGCCCGCGGTCCTCCAGGAGACCGTGCCCGGCCTCGACTGGGAAGCTCTGCCCGGCCCCGCGCTGGCGGTCGAACCGCCCGTCGCGCCCCTGATCCGCGGACTCTGGCGAGAGTTTGGCCCGCCGCCGGGGGCCGACCCCACCCAGCCGGTGCCCGGAACCGTCACGTCGGCGGCGGTCAGCCGGGTCGAGGTGAACCGGTATGAGCACAATCCGGACGCGCGGCGGGCCTGCATCGCCCATCACGGGACCAGTTGCGCCGTGTGCGGGTTCTCCTTTGAAATCGCCTACGGGGACATCGGCAAGGACTTCATCCCGGTCCACCATCTGGTCCCGGTGTCACAGCTGGGCGGCACCTATGAACTTGATCCCGTCACGGACCTCGTGCCGCTCTGCGCCAACTGCCATGCCATGGCGCACCTCGGGGTGACGACGCCGCGCACGGTCGCGGAGCTGCGCCGGGTCATGGCCGGAGCCGGGTACCTGACCGGGCAGGCGCTGACCCAGAAAGAGCTCCAGGCCCAGCAGGACGCCCGGCGGATCCTTAAACAGCAGTAGCGTTCTCAGGCGGACCACACCTGCCGGAACTTGCCGCTGCGGTCCGGCCGGGGCGGCTCCTCGGCAAACCGGACGTCGACGCCGTCGGCGCCCTGGGCCGCGAAGAACGCACCAAGTCGATCCCGAGTCGCCGCCTGCACGGCACCTGGCTCGGCGCCCGGCCAGAGCTCGAGCCGCACGGTGATCGACCGCAGCCCGGTGCGGATCGCCTGGAACCGCCGGACGCCGGCGGTCTCCTCGATCACCGTCCCCAGCGCCAACGGCAACACGGTCACCACTGCGCCGTCCAACCCTGCGCCGTCCAACCCTGCGCTGTCGAACTCTGCCCCTTCGGCGGCACCAAAGCTCAGTACGTCGCCACTGCGCCCTTCGACCCGCAGCGTGGGAACGGACTGCCGCAGGCGCACGGCCCGGCACCCAGCTGCACCCGGTCGCCCAGGTTGTACCGGATCAGCGGCTGGACCCCGTTGGCCAGGTTGGTGACCAGCACCGTGTGGGAGAGTTCCCCGGCCGGCACGGGACGGAAGGCGTCGTCCACCGGCTCCACGATGTTCCAGTCCGCGTTGACATGAAGCAGCCCCTGCCGGCAGCGGCTGGTCAGTGCGAGGGCCTCCGAGGCAAGGTACCGCACAGTGACCCGGCAGCCGAGGGCCGCCTCGATGTCCCCCCCCGGCATGGGCTGCCAGGGACTCCCCGGAAGCGACCGCCAGGAGCGGATGAATTCTGAGCCGTCCCGATTTCTGTTCGGCGGCCAGTTGCAGCATGGCGCTCGGATAGCCGTAGAGGACGGTCGGCTGGAAGTCGTTGAGGTCCGCCACGAGGTCCGGGAGCGGCCGGAGCACGGAGAACACGCGGACCCTGCGGGCAATGCGGGGGCTGCGTCGCCGCGCGGCTTCGGTCAGCACGACGCCGGCAAAGTGGCCGCCGTCCGCGATCAGCGCCGCGGCCCGCAGCCCCCGGTGCAGGAAAGCGCGGGCCTCCGCAGCCGTCATCAGGGTCCGCCGTTCGCGGATCGGGCCGAGGAGGCTCGCCACCAGCTGCGAGGTCCGGTCGTGGACCAGGACCGAGGGGTCCCCCGTGGACCCCGACGACGTCACCACGAGGTACTGCCCGCGGTAGAGGCCGCCGATGCGCGAGGGGTCATCGAGCAGGTCTTGCTTCAGCCCGGCGAGCGTGATGTGCGGGTCGGTGACCCATTCGTCGAAGTTCTCCATGAGCTCGCGTTTGCCCACCGGAGGCAGCTCCCCCAGGTTCGTGACCGGATCGGTGACCGTGTCCGGAACGTCCCGGTACAGCCTGCGGTAGTAGGGCGAGGAGGACCGCGCGCACTCAACCAGCGCGGCGAGCCGGCCCCGTTGCCGGCGGGCGATCGCGTCCTGGCTTGCCCGCCCGGCTCGCCAGATGTCCCACGCGATCCCGGTCAGTCGTGTCATCCCGAGAGGAGAGCCGCGCATCACCCATCATCCTTTCGCGGGGCCGGCACTCCAGATCTCGGCCTCACCCGCTCTTTCACGCTCACCCGCTCTTCCACGCTCGCACCCTCTCCCACGCTGGCACGGCGGCGGCCGCCCCAACAGGGGCTTTAGGCACCGGCGGGACCTGGGCATATGCCCGGACACCGTCGAATTGCTGGACTAACGGCAGGCAGCACCACAGACTGTGTACAACGGCTGGCTGGGCGGCGTAAGAATTCCTGCCTCCAGGCCGGCCGGGACTACCAGCAGCATCGTTTGGGGCTTTGCTTAATACCTTTTTCCACCGCCGTGAAAGGACCTGGTTATGCCGGACTTGTCATTTTTGTATCCGCTCATTTCGATCATCCTGGGGGCGGTCGCCGTCGTCGGCGTCATCTGGGTGGCAACAAAACTGATGTGGAAGGTAGCGGAACCGAACGAGGCCCTCATCATCTCCGGGCTGACCCGCGGCACGCTGGAAACCCGGGAGGGGATGGACTTCAAGATCGTCACGGGCAAGGGGGCCCTGGTGCTGCCCGGCCTCCAGACTGTGCGGCCGCTGTCCCTGACGCTGAATGAAACCGAACTCAAGGTCTCCTGCGTGACCTCCCAGGGCATCCAGGTGATTGTCGACGGCGTGGTCATCTACAAGATCGGGGACGCCCCGCCGTTCATTGCCAACGCCGCACGGCGGTTCCTGGGCCAGCAGCCCAAGATGGAAAGCCAGGTGTACAACGTCTTCGAGGGCCACCTGCGTTCGATCATCGGCAGCATGACGGTCGAGGAAATCATCCGCGAGCGCGACAAACTGGCCTCCCAGGTCCGCAGCGCCAGCGGCGTCGAAATGGAAAAGCTAGGCCTGGTGGTCGACTCGCTGCAGATCAAGGACCTCCAGGACCCCACGGGCTACATCCAGAACATCGCCAAGCCGCACATCGCCATGGTCAAGATGGAAGCCCGCATCGCGGAGGCCACCCGGAACCGGGAGGCCGCAGAAAAGGAAGCGGAGGCCGAGGCCCTGATTGCCGACGCCCGGAGCGTGTCCGCGATCCGGCAGTCCGAGGCGCAGGCCAATGCCGAGCGCGCCAAGGCGAACGCGGCCCAGGCCGGGCCGCTGGCGGACGCGACGGCGCGTCAGCAGGTGGTGGTCCAGGAAACCGAAGTGGCCAAGCTCGAGGCCGACCGGGAGGAGCAGAAGCTACAGACCACCGTCCGCAAGCCCGCCGACGCGAGGGCCTACGCCAAGCGCACCGATGCCGAGGGTCAGAAATCCGCAGACATCAGCGCGGCCGAGGCGCTGGCCCGGCGCACCGAGCTCGAGGCTACGGCCAACGCCCGGCGGACTGAGCTGCAGGCCCAGGCGAACGCGACGGCGGCAGCGGCGGCGGCCGGGGCCACCAAGGTCACCGGCGAGGCCGAGGCCGCCGCCACGAAGGCCCGCGGCGATGCCGCCGCCTCCGCCATCAAGGCCAAGGCACTGGCCGAGGCGGAAGGCATCAAGGCCCGTGCCGAAGCACTCGCAACCAACCAGGACGCCGTCATCTCCCAGCAGCTCGCCGAGAACATGCCGGCGATCGTGGCGGCGGCGGCCGAGCCGTTTTCCCACGTCGGCCAGATGACCGTCCTCAACGGCGGCGAAGGGGTCAACCGGATGATCGGCGGTATTTTGGCACAGGTGGGCGATTACCTCCCGGCACTCTCCACCGCGCTCAAGCACGGCCGGGACGCCGCCAAACGGGATACCAAGGCTCCGGGGGCGTAGGGCTGCCATGCGAGGGCAAACACGGGGATTCTGATACGCAGGGGTTTAGATGTACGGGGATTCTGATGCACAGGGATGTTGACCGGAGCCTGACCGGAAAGATCGGGCGGGTCACGGGTCGGATCGGCCCGGGCACCATCGGCGAGGTCATGCTCCCCGTCCGCGGCGGAACCAGCGCGTTCCATGCGCACCCGTTCGACAAGAGCAGCGTCTTCGCCGTGGGCGAGCAGGTCCTGGTCATTTATTTTGAACCGCCGCAAACCGTGTTTGTGGACGAGCTTCCGGATATCCTCAAGGCCGAATGACCCTCTGGACGCTTGGAGGCGACGGGCGTATTCTGAAGTTCCGTAGCCTCTGGAGGTATTTTCAGATGGAAGGCAATATGCGTGCGCGTAGCGGTCCGGGTGTGAGGATAGCGATGGTTTCCGGCATCCGTTCCCTGTTCCCGGTCGGCAACTGGCCCGATCCGCTGTAGCTCGTCTTTCGTCATGCCGTCCGGCACCGCTGCTTTGTCGGGTTTTGCGCCTCGGACGCATGGCCGCAGTCAAGTACGCCCTCTTGGCACTTCCTAGCTAGGTCCCCGCACGCCCCCGCCCTGACCGCCCATTTTCCGCGCTGTCCGCCCCGTGGCAGTTCACGCCTGAGCGCGCCCACGTGTTAACCCACTCTTCCCCTGCAGGCCACACCCGCTCCCCCGCGCCGCAAGCCGCCGCCCGCACCGTGGAGGAGTGAGGATCGCAATCGTCGCCGAATCATTCCTGCCGCTCATGAACGGAGTCACCCACTCCATCCTGCGCGTGCTGGAGCATCTGCAGGAGCGCGGGGACGAGGTGCTCGTGATCGCGCCGTCCACGCAGGACACGGACGTCCCGGACGAGGTCTATGGCGCCCACGTCCACCGGCTCCCCTCGGTTCCGCTGGCCGGCTATGCCAATGTGCGGGTGGCGATGGGCGGTGTGTATCGGGTCAAGCGAATCCTTGCCGACTACGCGCCCGACGTCGTTCACCTCGCGTCCCCGTTCGTGCTCGGCTGGCGGGCAGCGCAGGCGGCCCACCAGCTCGGCATCCCCACGGTCGCCATCTACCAGACTGAGGTCCCCGGCTACGCGGGCCGCTACGGCGTCCCCTTCCTGGAGAACTGGGCCTGGAACCGGGTGGACCAGATCCACCTGCTGGCTTCGCGCACCCTGGTCCCCTCCACCTTCGCGCTCAACCAGCTCCGCGGCCGCGGCATTCCGCGCGTGGACATGTGGCGGCGCGGCGTGGACACCCAGCGGTTCAACCCCGCGAAGCGCGACGCCGGCTGGCGGGCTTCGGTGGCACCTGGCGGCGAGCGCCTGATCGGCTACGTAGGCCGGCTGGCAGCGGAGAAGCAGGTGGAGGATCTGGCGGTGCTGGCAGATGTTCCCGGGACCCGGCTGGTGATCGTGGGCGACGGGCCCCAGCGGCCAGCCCTGGAAGCCGCGCTGCCGCAGGCGGTCTTCACCGGATTCCTCGGCGGCGCCGACCTCGCCCGGGCCGTGGCGTCCTTCGATCTCTTCGTCCATCCCGGCGAGTTCGAGACCTTCTGCCAGACCATCCAGGAGGCCATGGCGTCCGGAGTGCCGGTGGTGGCCACGGGCCGAGGCGGCCCGCTGGACCTCGTGGAGAATTCGCGGACCGGCTGGCTGTACGAGCCCGGCGACCTTGCCGCGCTCCGTGCCCGGGTGGTGGACCTGATGGGCGACGACGCCAAGCGCCGCGCGTTCGCCGCGGCGGCGCACGCCTCGGTCCAGGGCCGGACGTGGTCCGTCCTCGGGGCCGAACTCGTTGGCCATTACAAGGCCGTGACCCGGGAACCCCTAATTGGCCAGTCCCCTCTCGTTGCCCTATCACTTAGGGCGGCCAACCCGGGCTTTTGAGCACCCTAGGTGATAGCGCAACGGGGCGTTTGGTCCTTACCCGCGGGCCTGGATCCGCTCCGCCCACGTGTTGACACCCAAGGGAGCCTCGGGACGCCTATGATTTCCCGAGGGGAGGGTTCTAAATGTCTCGTTGGTGGTCTCAGGTTCGCACGGCGGCAGCCCGGTGACGGCGTCGTCGTGCCCGGAGGAAGCTTCCGGCGCAGTCCCAGAGGAAGTCTCCGGCGCGGTCCCGGGCTACGGGGATCTCGTGGAATCCAGCCCCGATGCCCTGCTGGTGGTGGCCGAGGACGGGTCCATCAGGATGGTCAACACCGCCGCGGAGCGCATGTTCGGGTACGCCCGTGCGGAGCTCGTGGGCTCGGACCACCGCATTCTTTTGGCCGAGGGGTTCCGGAACGGGCTAGAGCGGCTGTTCTTCAACCTCCGCCGCGACGCCCACACAGACGCCGACGGCGACGAGGCAGACACCGCTCCCGTGGAGGCCTATGGGGTACGGCGGGACGGCACGGAGTTCCAGGCCGAGGTGGCCGGGGCCATCTTCGTGACCGGGGACGGCGCTGGTAATGGTACTGCGAGCATGATCGCCGCGGTCCGGGACACCTCGCACCGGCCGGAGAACGATGACAGCCTCCGCGAGGCCATGTCGCTGCTGAGCGCGACGCTCGAATCCACGGCCGACGGCATCCTCGTGGTCAGCAGCGAGGGCGAGATCGCCGGCGTCAACAATCAGTTCCTCACCATGTGGGGCATCCCGCGGGCAATGCTGGCCACCGGGGACGATGAGGCCGTCATGGGCTTCGTCCTGGACCAACTGCGGGAGCCGGCCCAGTTTGTCGAAAAGGTCGAGGCTCTCTACGCCGATCCCGCGGCGGAGAGCCACGACATCCTGGAATTCCGCGACGGCCGGACTTTCGAACGCTATTCGCGCCCGCAAAAAGTCGCGGACCAGGTGGTCGGACGGGTGTGGAGCTTCCGCGACGTGACCGCGGCCAAGGTTGCCCAGGACCGGATCACCCGGGCCATGGCAGACCTCGCCGCGCAGTCCGCCCAGCTCAAGGCGCTGGCGTTCCGGGATGGATTGACCGGGCTGTCCAACCGCCAGCTGTTCAACGACCGGCTCGCCAGCGCCCTCGCGGATCCGCGCGGCACCGCCGTGGACGTCCTGCTGCTGGACCTGGACGACTTCAAGGAAGTCAACGACATCCTGGGCCACCATGCCGGGGACCAGATGCTCATTGAGGTAGGCCGGCGGCTGCGCGCGTGCGTGCGGCCGGACGACGTCGTGGCCCGGCTGGGCGGCGACGAGTTCGTGGTGCTCCTGATCGAGTCGCTGGAGCCCGAGGCGGTTGCTGTCCGGATCGTCGACTCGCTGCGCGTCCCGGTGTGGATCGACGGCACCATGTTGCGGCCCAGCCTCAGCCTGGGGATCGCCTCGATCGGCGAGGCCGCCGTGGACGCCTCCGAGCTCCTGCGCCGTGCTGACGTCGCGATGTATGCCGCCAAGGCCGCCGGCAAGAACCGGTACATGCGCTTCCGGCCGGAGATGTTGAAGGCCCTGGTGGACCGCAACGACCTCGAGGCGGGCTTGCGGCTCGCCGTGGACAGCGGACAGATCGCCGTCCACTACCAGCCGATCGTCTCCGCCGGCAGCGGGACCGTGACCAAGGTCGAGGCCCTGGCCCGCTGGGTACGCGACGACGCGCTGGTTCCGCCCAAGCAGTTCATTCCGGCGGCGGAACGCAGCGGCCTCATTGTCGAGATCGGCACCGAGGTGCTGCTGCGCGGCTGCACCGAGCTCAAGCCCTGGCTGGAGGAGGACTCCTCCCGGTCGCTGGCCGTGAACGTCTCCGGGGTCCAGCTGCAGCACGGGGACTTCGCCGAGCTGGTCCTGGCCGTAACGGAATCCTGCGGCGTGGACCCGCGCCAGCTCGTCCTGGAAGTGACGGAGAGCGTCTTCTTCGAGGACGACTGCCACGTGATCCAGCAGCTCATGAGCCTGCGCACGGTCGGCGTCCGCGTGGCGCTGGATGACTTCGGCACCGGCTTTTCCTCCCTGGGACGCCTGCAGGGCCTGCCCGTGGACACGCTGAAGATCGATCAGTCGTTCGTGTCCATGATCAAGACCGGCACGGAACAGCTGCCCATCCTGAACGCCATGATCGGCATGGCCCACGGACTGGGGCTCACCGTCACAGCAGAGGGCGTGGAAACGTCCGCCCAGGCCGGCTACCTGATGAAGCTGGACTGCGATGCCCTGCAGGGTTTCCTGTTTTCGGGCCCCCAGCCGGAGGCCGCGCTCAAGCCTGCGCTGGACCGCGCGGCCCGGGCCATCGCCGCGCTGCGGGGCGATCGGGTGCCCGGCAACCGGTGACCCGCCAAAGCTCCGTGGCCAATGTGCTGGACACAGGGCCTAAGGACCCCATGATGCAGGGAACGCATTGATCCGGGCACCTCGGCCGGGAACATCATCGCTGTATGAACTTCCGTCGCTTGGGGGCCGGTATCGCCGTGGGAACCAGAAACTCAGCTGCGGCCATCGCTGACCTCGAGGGCTTACCGCTGCCCGGGTAGCTCGGCTGGTGCCGGGTCCGGGCGACGTCGTGGCCCGGCTGCATTGCTGGCCTGGCAGCAGACTGCCATTCTTGGTGAATCCGCACATCCGACAGCGAACGAAAGGAAGAGACGATGCCGCTCTATCTGTCGAAGTTCAGCTACACACCGGAGACCTGGGCGAGGCTGATGAGCAACCCCGAGGACCGCGGAAAGGCCGCCCAGGCATACATCGAATCGGTCGGAGGAAAACTCCATGGATTCTGGTACGCATTCGGCGCCCACGACGGCTACAACTTATGGGAGGCTCCCGACAACGTGTCCATGGCCGCGGTTGCCTTGGCGATCAGCGGAGGAGGCGCACTGAGCTCTTTCGAAACGACAGTGCTCTTGACCGTCGACGAAACGATGGAAGCCCTGCGGAAAGCCGAACAGATTAAGTACCGCCCGCCCGGCACCTGACATTCCACGCGAACTGGCACCACGGCCAGGCTGCAGTGCAACGCACTCCTGGCCGCTGGCATCGCGTCCGCCGTCCCGAAAGCGGTGCGCAAACTCGCGTCCGGGCTCCTCCCAAGTTTTCTATAGGGCCGTGTAAGCACCATTGGGCCTTATCGCGGACTCAACGTGGAGGCACAACCATGGACGCACGCTCCCCCCTGATTTCCGGCCCAGTCCTGAACCGGCGCCAGTTCGGACTGATCGTGGGGGGCGGGGCCTTCCTGCTGATGGCAGGCGGCACATACGCCGCCGTCTCCCGAAGCGGTCCACGGTCTGCAACGCAACTGGATACGGCCTTTGGTGTCCTGGCGGTCACCCGGGCCGGCCGCCTCGCCCGGCTGAACGCCCAGGGCCAACAGGCCTTCCGGTCAATCGAAAGCGCAGCCGCCGTGCTCGCCGATCCCGGAGCCATGGCCGCCGGCGCAAACAGGGCCGTCGCGGGCAGTTTCCATCGCGCCGCGAGCCCGACGACCCTCCCCGCAACTTCCCACGACCATGACCATGACAGCGCACCACCTGAGGATCCCGGCTGGCCCCAGCCGCTAAACCTGACCTGGGGCGACGTCGTCCTCCTCGAGGTTGAAGTCCGCAACTCCAGTCAGGAACCCGTGCTCTTCAGCCCCGGCCAACTGCGTCTCAGGTTGCTCCCGTCCGGAACCACTGTCACTCCACAGGACTTCGACCGCGGCCCGGGCTCGGTCGGGCCCGGGGCCGCAGAGCATCTCTGGATCAGCTACCTGGCGCCTCACGACGCCGTCGCGATGGAGCTGGAGTATTCGGAACCGGAACACGATGGCACGGCCGTCCTCCCCCTGCCGTCTCTGACGGTCAGCCAGGTGAAGTCATGAGCCCGCTCGATATCCACATTAATGACGGATTTCTGCCGATGGTGGACGGATCCCGCGTCTACCACCGGGGTTTCGGTGACCGGCGGACGCTGGTGAACGACCCGAAGCCCAGCCTGACGGTAAGCCCGAGGGTGTTCCTGCGCAACGGTTCGATCGTGGCGAGCCGCACCTACCCCCTGAAGGCCGCCATTCCCCCGCTCGGACGCCCGGCACCTGCCGCCAAGGACCCTGCCAACCCCGGGGAATTCCTGGTCCGCCGCGCATTCTGGGCCAGCTTCTTCCCGGAACGGACCCTGATCGCCGAAACAGGCAGCACCGTCAGCATCCGMGTCACCAACCACCTGGCCCAGGAGCACGCACTGCAGTTCCTCAACGCGGGAGCGGGGAACAGCCACGTCGGTACAGGCGTGATCAGGCCCGGTCAAACCAAAACCCTGGAATTCGCGGCCCCCAAGGCAGGCACCTACCTTTACTGCGATCCTGGCGCCGATCCGGCCGATCCGACCGCCGACCCGGTCCAGCGCGTCCTGGGCCTTTTTGGTGCCCTGCTGGTCACCGATCCGGCCTCGCCGTGGCTGCCCATGCCCAACGGGCCGGAATTCGAACGCCAATGGTTGTGGATGCTCCACAACGTTGACCCGGTGTGGGCCGGCATCGCGTCGCGCAACGGAACGGTGGATCCCGACAAGACACCGGTGTATCCGCGGTTTTTTACGCTCAACCGCCGCAGCGGCTTCCAATCGCTGGCCGCGTCCACTGACCTGGCGCTGAACCGCGTGCGGGAAGAGGACTCCCTGTTGTCAGGCTCGCCCCGGCAGATCGACGTCCGCAATTTCAGCCTGAGCGCCGCGGCAGGAACTGTGAGGACCGGCCAGCTGATGCGCTTCCTCAACGCCGGCGTCGTCCACCACCAGCTCCACTTCCACGGAAACCACCTTTGGACCGTCAACCGCAACGGGAGCATGTTTCCGCGTACCGGCGGAAACATTGACGCTGACGGTCACGTGGTGCTGCAGCAGTGGGAAGACGTCATCGAAATGCACCCGCTGGACCGCAAGGACTCCATGCTCCCGTTGAGGCGGCCGCCGGAAATTATCGATGAGGTGTGGAACGCCCGGAAAGAGGACTATGACTACCCGATGCATTGCCATGCCGAGCCCTCCCAGGTAGCGCGGGGCGGCATGTATCCCGGCGGGCTCGTTGGCCACTGGACCGTAGCGGCCCCCGCAACCGGAAGCGAGGCCACCCACGAGCTGTTCCGCACCCAGGTCGATTTCAGCTCCCATCAGATGCACGAGGGAAGCCCCGAAACCGAGTTCCGCCAGAGCCCGGACGTGGAACACGAGTTCAAGTTCTTCAACCGCGAAATGGTGTTCGACGACGGCGGCAAATTCGAGATCTGGACCTTCGAGACCGAGAACTCCGGGAGGATCTTCCCCGCACCGCTGATCCGGCTCACCGAGGGGCAGCTGTTCCACGGCACTGTGCTCCCGAGCAAGAAAGTGCACACCATCCACTGGCACGGCATCGAGCCGGATCCACGCAACGACGGCGTCGGCCACACCTCCTTCGAGGTTTCCGGAAGCTACACCTATCAGTGGCGGCCGGAACGCGGGCAGCCCGGCAACCCGAATGTGGGCGCGTCCGGAACGTATTTCTACCACTGCCACGTCAACACCACACTGCACGTACAAATGGGCATGTTCGGCCCGCTGATCATCGACCCTCCAGTCCACCCGGACTTTCCGGTGACCAAAGGCGCCAGGCGGGCCTTCGTTGACGGACCGGAATACGACATCGACACCGAGACTCTCCTCGTCCCTTTCTCCGTCGACCCCCGCTGGCACGAACTCAACCACGCCGCCGGGCTCTCGGGCGAAGACGCCGGACTGGACAAGTTCAATCCCAAGCACTTCTACCTTCTGGGCGGTGAATTAGCCCGTGCCCCGAAAATAGAAGGCCCAATCCGGCTGACCCGCATCCGGGCCAGGATGGCAGGAGGTGCCACCAAACCCACCCTGCTGCGTCTGCTCAACGCCAACTACTTCCCGGTCAATGTGCGCTTCACCGATTCCGCAGGCAAGCCGGTTGTCATGGCTGAACTCATCTCGCACGACGGGCGGCCGTTCCGGGACACGTCCAACCCCACCGGACCGGCACGGCCGATTTCTTCCACAGGCCCTCTGCGGTCCAGCCTGATCAACTTCGGCGCCGCCGAACGCTACGACATGCTGCTGCGCCCGCCGGCACCGGGCACGTACTGGCTCACCGTGGACCTGCTGGACTGGATCACCGAGAAGGTCCTCTTCACTCGGAGGATTCCAGTCGTCGCCGTCTAGCGCGGCCCGGGTGGCGCGTTCGACACATCTGATTGCGGCGTGATACCCGTCACGTTCGGGGAGCCCGCACCGCATATGATTCAGTCAGTGCAGTGCGCCCTGCTCTTAGCAAGGTGCCCGCTATCCGTATTCACCGCCTGGGGGGCTGTCAGACATCATGGAAGCTGGTTTCGCACAACAACTGCTGGAGTACAGCCCGGACGCGCTTTTGCTGGTCGGCCCGGACGGATCCATTACCTTCCTCAACCCGGCCGCGGAACGGCTCTTTGGCTACCCGCGGGCGCAGCTCCTGGGCGCAGACCACAGCATGCTCCTGGCCGAGGCCTCACGGGAGGAATTCCACGGCGTCCTGGCCGGGCTGGGCAAGGCCGCCAGTCCCCGCTCGCCGTTCGCCGGCTCGGGCCGCCGTGCCGACGGCACTGAACTCCCGGTCGAAATCACGTGTGCCCTTGTCCCCCCGCCGGCAGGATCGGCCGACGCCGGAACGTCCGTGGCCCTCTCGATCCGTGGCGCTGCCGGAGGAAACCCCGGAGGAAACTCCAGTGCCGGCGGCGCCGGCCGTTCCCTAAGCGGCGACTTTCTCCGCCGTCGTACTCTTGTTTCAGGGGGAGCGACTGGCTTTGGGGGACTTCCGGCGGCTGCCGCTCCCGTGGCGTTTGTCGAGCACGACGACGAACTCAAGGCCGGGTCCCTCCGCGACCCGCTGACGGCGCTGCCCAACGGCCCCCTCTTCAACGAGCGCCTCGCCGCGGCCCTGCGCCGCCCGGATCCGGTGGACATCCTGCTGCTGAACGTCGATGACTTCAGGCACCTCAATGACGTGCTGGGACGCTCGGCGGCCGATGAGCTGCTGGTGGAGCTGGCGAGCAGGCTGCGCAACTGCGTCCGCCCGCATGACACCGTGGCCCGGGTCGGCGGCGACGAATTCGCGGTGCTGCTGACCGAGTGCCTCAACGCGGACGCGGTGGCCAGGCGGATCGCCGAGTCCCTCTACGCGCCCCTGCGCGCGGGCGGCTCCATGGTCCGGCCCGGCGTGAGCATGGGCCTGGCGTCCAAGTCAGGGCAGACGCTGGACGGGGCGGAACTGCTGCGGCAGGCCGACGCGGCCATGACCGCGGCGAAAGCCGCCGGGAAGAACACCTGGCTGCGGTTCCGGCCGGAGATGCTGAGCACCGCGGCCCACAAGGCCGACGGCGATTCCGGGCTCCGGCGCGCCGTCGAGCTGGGCCAGATCTCGGTGCACTACCAGCCCGTGGTCTCGCTCGGCATCGGTTCGGTGGTGCAGTTCGAGGCGTTCGCCAGGTGGGAGCGGCACGGCCGTCTGGTGCCGCCGAACCAGTTCCTGCCCGTGGCGGAGCAGAGCGGCCTGATCCGCGAGATCGGCGATGAAGTCCTGCGCCGCGCCTGCGCCGAGATCCGGCCGTGGCTGGCCGGCGACCCCGCCTACAGCGTCGCCGTGAACGTCTCGGGCCTGCAGTTCCAGCACCGGGACTTCGCCACGGACGTGCTCGGGATTGCCGCGTCCACCGGTGTTGATCCGCGCCAGCTCACGCTTGAGCTGACGGAGAGCGTGTTCTTCGACGCTTCCTCGGACGTGCTGGGCCAGCTGCGGCAGCTGCGCGAGGCCGGTGTCCGGATTGCCATGGATGACTTCGGCACCGGGTATTCCACGCTCGGCCGGCTCCAGGAGCTGCCCCTGGACAACGTCAAGATCGACCGCTCCCTCGTGGCCATGATCAAGACCGGCCAGGAACAGCTCCCGTTCTTCGCCACCATGATCAAGGCCGCGCATGCCCTCGACCTGTTGGTCACGGCGGAAGGCATCGAGACCCCCGCGCAGGCCAAGTACCTGATGGACCGCGGCTGCGATTCGCTGCAGGGCTACCTGTTCGCCAAGCCGGCCCCTGCAAGCCACCTGGCCGGGACCATGGAGAGCGCCCTGAACGCCCTGGACAAGGTCGACGCCGGGCGGTAGCCGGGCGGTCGCCGGCGGGGCGCGCGCCGTTAGGGCCGGGTCGCCGGTTAAACCTGTCGGGATCCCCGCCGCTGGGCGGGGATCCCGAAGATTCACATCAGCGCTTTTCGCAGGCAATGCCGTCGTTGTCACGGTCCAGGTCGTATTCGCCCCAGTGCCGCGCACCGCCGTCGTTGTAGCTGTACACGGTGCTGTTGACGCGGAAGGTGGTGACCGGCTTTCCGCTGGTCTTGTCCCGGGCCCCGCTGCGGCCGACCCCGTGCGGAATTACGGCCGGCGCTCCAGCTTGTCGAGGTCCTGGGCCACCATCGCCTCGCTGCGCTGCCACAGGGCCTTGGCGAGGCCGGCGTCGTAGGCCTGCTTGTTGGCCTTGGAGAGCGTCCGTTTGGCGTAGTAGGCGCCGGAGATCCAGTCGTGGCCCGGGGTGGAGTTGGCGAGCCACACAAGGGTGTCTGCGCCCTGGTCCGGGGTCAGCATGAAGCGCTTGAGGAAGGACTTGTAGGCCAGGCGCATGGGGCTCGTGGAGTCGGCCGCGAAGTTGGTGGCCACGCCGCCTGGGTGGAACGCCGCCGTCGAGATCCCCTCGATGTTGTAGCGGTTGTGGAGCTCAGTGGTGAAGAGGATGTTGGCGAGCTTGGCGTTGCCGTAGGCGCGGTTGGTGGAGTATTTGCGGGCCGCGTCGAGGTCGTCGATGTCCAGCTTGCCGAAAAGCGAATTCGCGACGCTCGAAGTGTTGATGACGGTGGCCTGGCTGGCGGTCAGCACGTCAATCAGTTCGGTGGTGAGCAGGAACGGGGCCAGGTGGTTGACCTGGAAGGTTGTCTCGTGGCCGTTCACGGTGAGCTCGCGCGGTCCCATGATGCCGCCGGCGTTATTCGCCAGGACGTCGATCCGCGGGTACCTTTCCTTCAGCTGCGCGGCCAGCGTGCGCACCTGGGCAAGATCGGCGAAGTCACTGACAAAGAAGTCGGCGCCGATTTCGTTCGCGATCGTCTCGGTCTTCTGCGCGGAACGCCCGACGACGACCACTCGCTCCCCCTGCCCGGCGAAGGTCCGGGCGGCGGACGCGCCGATGCCGTCGCTGGCTCCGGTGATGACGATAGTGCGCTCGGGCATTGAAGTGTCCTTAGAACGAAGCGTTGGGCTGGTCTTTTGGAATCCAGCCCCGTCAAATTCTAACGAGCCCAACCAGGTGTTCGTTCCGGACGGGCCGGGGCTTTCCCCGGAATCTGCTGGGAGTTTCCCTGATCCCGCCGATGCATTGATCGGGGCTTGCGTGCGCAGTCAGCCCGTCGTTGCAGCGAATTTCAAGAGCCACTCGGGATGACTGAACCAACCCCTTCGAGGCCGCTGACCTTGACGGCAACGGTGGAGTCGGTGGTGGTTCCGTTGCCCAGTTGTCCGTCAGCGTTTTTCCCCCAGGCATATACGGTGCCGTCGGAGGTGAGCGCATAGCCGTTGTCGCCGTTCACCGCCAGGTGTTTCGCGTTCCGAACGCCCACGACCGGCGTCGGTACCAGCGCATTCGTGGTGGTTCCGTTCCCCAGCTGGCCGTAACGGTTGTTTCCCCAGCCCAGGACGCTACCGTCCCGACGCACGGCGTAGGCAGCTCCTAATGCCGCGGCGAGGGAGACGGTCCCGGAGGCGCCGTCCACGGGAACCGGGACGGCGGAGTTCGCAGTGCTCCCGTTGCCGAGTTGGCCGAAGTTGTTGGAGCCCCACGCCATGACGGCTCCGCTGTCGAGCAATGCGTAGGCGCTGTACATTCCGGAGACTACCGAGGTCACGCCGGACAAGCGTGGAATCGCCGTGGGCTCTCTCACCACAGCGTCATTGCTTGGGTTTCCATTGCCCAATGCCATTCCCTCGTTGGACCCCCACGACAGGACCTTCCCGTCAGTGGTCCTGGCGTAAGTGGTTTGCCCTGCTGTGGTGATTGCCGCGATTCCAGCTAAGCCGTGCACCTTGACGGGTGTGGACGTACTAACTGTTGTGCCGTTCCCCAGTTGGCCGCTCCGGTTGTCGCCCCAGGCATAGACGCTGCCGTCATTCAGCAACGCGTACGCGACCGATTCGCCGGCAACGACGGCTGCCACTCCGGACAGGCCCTTGACGGCCACAGGTACACGGGAGCCTGTTGTGGATCCGTTTCCCAGCTGACCGCGGGTATTCGCACCCCACGCTCGAACTGAACCATCCCTCAGCACGGCGTAGGCCGTTTGATACCCTGCTTCGATTGCCGCCACGCCGCCGAGCCCCTTGACCGTGACGGGGTTTAGCCCTTCGGCAGTGGTGCCGTTGCCCAGCTGGCCGGCAGCGTTGTCGCCCCAGGCCTTCACGGTTCCATCCTTGAGCAGCGCGTAGCGGGAGTAGTAAGCCGCCTTGATGCTCGTGGCGTTGACCCCCAGCACCTGATCCGGGCTGGAAGTGCCTTCCCCATAGCCTGTGCCTGCTTCACGGGCGTAGTTGCCGCCCCAGGTGTAGGCCGCTCCTTCAGTCGGTGTGCCGGCCACGTAGTAGCCGGCGACGTCGGCAATCAGTTGCGCTCTACCCTTCGAACGGTTGAAGAGCGTGACCTTGCCGTCCGCCCCGACAGGCACTGTGACCAAGTTCGGAACCGTTTGCCCCCTGGAATAGTTCAGGTTTGATGCATCGCTCCGCTTCGTGCCGCTGGGGTAGGCCGAGACGAACCCAAAGGTTTCCGTTTCAGTCACTGTCAGGTTGAACACCACCGACGCAGCTCCCGCCGGGACGCCGTTGGCCCCTGCGACCTGGAACGAGACCGCCCCGTCGGCCGCCGCTGCGGAACTCTTGCGCGTGTCCAGCACCCGTGACGGCTCCAGCGGATGAAAGACGCCGGGCGCCTTGGGATCTCCGGGCAAGAAGTAGCCTGCAACGTCCGCCAAAAGCTGCACGCTACCGGAGGACTGGTTGAACAAACTCACCTTCCCGTCAGCGCCGACGGGAACAGTGACAAGATTCGGCACCGTCTGGTCCATCAAATAGTTCAGGCTCGACGACGTTGGCCGCTTCGTCCCGCTCGGATACGCTGTCACGAATCCAAAGGACTTTGCCTCGGAGGCGGTCAGGTTGAAGACTACGGCCGCAGCGGTCGACGGTATGCCGTGTACCCCGGCGGCTTGGAAGGACACTGCCGAGCCCGGTCCCACAGCCTTTCTGGTGCGCGTGTCCAGGAAACGGGTTGGTGCCATTGGCTGGAATGCCCCAGGCTGGCTGACCGCCCCTTCCAGATAGAAGCCGGCCACATCGACAATGAGGTGGGCCGTTCCTGGCGAGCGGTTGAACAGGGTGACTTTGCCATCGGCTCCGACCGGCGCCGTGACGAGATTCGACACCGTCTGGCCAGTGGAATAGTTCAGATTCGAGGCGGACGGCTTGGCGCCTCCGCCGGCGTAGGCTGTCACGAACCCGAAGGACCCCGGTTCCGTCACGGTGAGGTTGAACACCACCGCTGCGATGCCGCTGGATGTGCCCTTGTACTCGGCCACCGAGAAGGAAACCGACGAATCGGAGCCGACGGGCGTGCCTCCACCCCATCGTGTATCCAGACCCGTCTCGGTGCTACGGACCGAAAGGCTCCAGGGTCCCCCGGAGTCGTCATTCCGGACGCCATTGCCATCGCGGAATGGATGAATGCAGAAGGCACAATTGCCTGCGCCGGGCCAGCTGAAGCGGCCCCTCCCAACATGATGCTGCAAATCAATACTGCCGTCAGTTTTTGAACCCAAGCTTTTGAGCGCACAGTTCGCACAAGTCCCCCCACAGACCAGAATTTATGGGCTACACAAAGAGCCGTGAGACGGACTCTAGCATCCAAACGGCCGATTCCATCCAGAGCCAGCTCGTCCAATTTCATGGTTTGTGGGTTAAATGCGGGAGGACCCCCAACCTGTGGTKGGGGGTCCTCGACCGTGAATGGTGTTCCGGCGGTGACCTACTCTCCCACACCCTCCCGGGTGCAGTACGTGTCCATCCAGTCTGGGCCGTGTACCCCGGCCAAAGGGCAACGAGGATCTTCAGGCGACGCGCCTTGGCGCAGGTATCGCAAGAATGATGGCAACGGGACGGATATGTCAGCGCCAGTCGTCAATCACATAGGCGTCGGGGTGGCTGTAGCCGGGCTCGTTGGGCCGGTGCATGGTCACGCCCTGCAACCCGGTACGGAAACCGCGGGCGACCATGCGCTGATAGGCATCCGGGCGACCCAGATTCATCCCGGCGTCGAGCTGACCCAGTCCGCGCTCGGCGGCCAGTTGCTCAACGGCGTCGAGTAGTCGTTCGAATCTGTCATCGGCCTGCCGGCCCGGGCGTACGGCACCGAACTTGACGAGGCACACATCCGCACCAGCCTCCGAGCCCGGTCCGCAGTGACAGACGGCCAGCCCGTCGAGCCCCGATTCGCCCGGAAGCAGTACGGTGTCGCCGAGCCCCTGCGCGTGCGTTGCCGCAATCTCGCGTTCCAGGTCCAGACCCTCGTATACGGCGTCGGTCAGGGCCTTGCAGGCATTGAGGTAGTCGGGCCGCTCGCCGGCGGACAGTTCGGCATACGTCACCCGGCCGGGCACCGCGCCAGGGGCCGCGACCTGCTTACGCATGACGGCGGTCAGGAAACGGGGCCAGAAGCCGTACCTGCGGTAGAGCTCGAGGTGTTTAGGACTGTGCGAGAAGGTGAACAGGCCGAGGTGGCTGTTCCCCCAGGTCTCGAAGCAGCCCATGATCGGCTCCATCAGGCTTTTGCCGACGCCCTGGTCCCACAGGTCCGGACGCACGGTCAACGGTCCGAAGAACCCGACGCTGCCCCAGTTGGCGGCGAAGTTCGATCCGGCGAGCTCGCCGTCGACCGTCGCGGCGAAGGCGGCGTGCGGATCGGCGGCAAAGCGAGTGCGGACATAGTCGGCGGTCCCGAACGGATCGGGGACCCCGAGGAACATCCCGAACGCCGCCCTGCAGATCTCGTCAGCGCGATCGAGGTCCGTCTCGCGCAGCGGCCGGACCGACGCCGGGCCCCCGACACTCTTTCGCCCGGGTTCCTGTGCGGTCATGAGTCTCTCCCTCCACGACGTCACGCATCAAACCATCAGACGCAACCCCATCGCGAAACGAGTCCGACACTCCCGGCGATAGGGTCACGTGGGGTGGTCTAAATCGCTGCGCGCGTTGCTTGGTGGTGGTGTGCATTATGGCGTGAGTTGGGTGGCCTCGTCCAGCACTCCCGCTTACTCTAACCATGCTCATCTGCGAAGGCGCGTTAAATGCGGGAGGACCCCCAACCTGTGGTTGGGGGTCCTCGACCGTGAATGGTGTTCCGGCGGTGACCTACTCTCCCACACCCTCCCGGGTGCAGTACCATCGGCGCTGTGGGTCTTAGCTTCCGGGTTCGGGATGGGACCGGGCGTTTCCCCCACGCTATGACCGCCGTAACCCTGTGTCCGCACCCGCCGGCGCCTGGTGGCGTGGGGGTGGGAAATCTGGTGGTTACAACATCTGTGGTGTTG
>NZ_JBFTZV010000042.1:0-19412 GCF_056406615.1 Arthrobacter sp. P1_B3
AGATAGATGACCACGGCCCGGGGCACCGAGGCCGAATCCAAGGTCGGCCCGCTGATCGATGCGAAGAGCCGGGACAAGGTCCACGAGCTCGTCACCGACGCCGTCGCCGCCGGCGCGGTCGCGGTGACCGGCGGCGCGGCCGTGGAGGGCCCGGGCTACTTCTACCAGCCCACCATCCTCACCGGCGTGACCGAGGGCACCCGGATCCTGTCCGAGGAAATCTTTGGCCCCGTCGCCCCGATCATCACCTTCGACACCGAGGACGAGGCCATCCGGCTCGCGAACAACACCGAATACGGCCTCGTCGCGTACGTCTTCACCCGGGACCTGAACCGGGGCATCCGGATGGGCGAACGCCTCGAGACCGGCATGCTGGGCCTGAACGCCGGCGTCGTGTCCAACGCCGCCGCCCCGTTCGGCGGCGTCAAGCAGTCCGGCCTGGGCCGCGAAGGCGGCCTGGAAGGCATCGAGGAATACCTCTACACCCAGTACATCGGCATCGCCGACCCCTACGCCAGCCAGCGGAAGGTGGCTAGCGCCCTCCACAGCCCGTGAAACGTTCGGCGCGCTACAGCACCGGACTTCGCCCCAAAGCAGCCAGGGCCCCACAACTCCTCGCAACGTGGGGCCGTGGCCACACAAGACCTGACGATCCTCCCCGCACTGCGACATCCCAACGTCCATACTGGGTTGACAAGCTACAGATTCAAATGTGGAAGAGGGCGTATGAAGGACGAGAAGACTGCCGGGGCAACCGGCAGGCGGATAGCACAGGAACTCCGCCAGGACGTCCTCGAAGGGAAACTGCGGCCAGGGGAACGAATCGGGCAGGAGGAACTCGCCGAACGTTTTGACGCAAGCCGCATCCCTGTCAGAGAAGGGTTGAAGCTTCTTGAGGCTGAGGGTCTGGTCACGATTGTTCCGAATGCCGGGGCATGGGTAGCCAAATTGGATGCCTTCGAGTTCGACCAGACCTACAAGCTCCGCGAGCAGGTTGAATCCCTGGCCGTCAGGGAAAGCATCGACAACCTAACCGAAAGCCAAATCCAAAGACTGCGTGAGCTGGCAGAGGAGATCGCGGCAGCCACCGACGTCGAGACGTTTCTGCGCGTCGACCGCGAATTCCATCTGCTGACCTACGCCGGCGCCGAGTTCGGCCTCCTGCACGATCTGGTGCAGCGGTTCTGGAACACGACGCAGCACTACCGGCGGGCCTTTGCACAGGGTCTGGACTTGGAGCAGCAGTGGGCCACGGATGCGGAGCACCGGCTCATTGTCGACAGCATCGCCAGGAGGGACCACGATGCAGCAGCCGGCTTGGTCCGCGGGCACATCCGCCGCACCCGGCTCAATCTCGCCTCGCGGCCAGAGATCTTCAATTAGGCTGATTGTATCCAAAAAAGACTTGTCGAACCTAGGCGCGAGCGTTCCGACGGCGGGGGCGCCAAGGATCGGCGCTAGGTACTTGTCGGATCGGCCGCCCATAAACCCCCCTATTTCCATGGGATACCAACGCGTTTCCCGCGAGTCCCGCCCCAGCACTCCTTGACGCCGAGCGGTTGTGTCGGTTAACTTTATTTTGGAAATTGTATCCAATCAGGAAAGTGTGACGACGATGTCAAAACGATGGGTTCCCGATCTTGCTCTGCCGACAGAGTTCTTGGCACCAGCCGCCGTTCTCGGAGGACGCGGCTCCACCAAGCAGATCGTAAAGGTGCTCCGCGACCAGTTCGGCCTTGCGGGAGGAACGGTCCTCGTTGCAGCCGACGACGCTGTTGTAAATTTCGGACTGGCGGAAAATCTGCTCCTTGCCCTTGAGGACGGGGGCTTCCGCGTAGTGCTTCGGACAGGCTTCGGAAGCGAGCCCACGGCGGAGATTGTCGACGCGGCCGCCGAAGAGGCGCGTGCGGCCAGGGCTGGTGCCATCATCGGAATCGGCGGAGGTTCCGTTCTGGACTCTTCAAAGATCATCTCTTTGTTGATGCTCAACGACGGCACTTCAGCTGACTGGCTGGGGGTTGTGGATCCGCCGCACGGCGTAGCGCCGCTGGTGCTGATCCCGACAACCTGCGGGACCGGCGCGGAGGCCACACGCATTGCCATGGTCACCGTTGATGGTGCAAAGCGCGTCTCCTCCTGTACGCGATACGTTCCACAGGCGGCCATCATTGACCCCGACCTGGTTGCCTCCCTGCCCCGGGGTGTCGTGGCGTCCACGGGAATGGATGCACTGGCACATGCCATTGAATCGCTCATGGCCACCAGCGCGTCGCCCCTGTCCGCCCACCATGCAATCGGCGCCATAGAGATGCTGATGCCTAGCCTGGACAAGGCCGCCGAGGGGGACCAGGACGCCCTCGCGCGCTGCCTCTGGGGTTCGCACCTGGCCGGCCAGGCCCTGAACGCAGGCGTAGTGATGGGCCATTCGCTGGCGTACTGCCTGTCCTATGAAAACCCCATGCCGCACGGCACTTCCTGCGCCCTCGCGCTGCCCTACTGCATCGCCTACAACCAGAACCTTGATCCCATGCTGGCGTCAGCGCTGGCGCGCGCCATCACCGGAGGAACGAGCGAAGACCTGCACACCGCCGCCCAGGAAATCCTTGATCTGTCCAGGCGGCTGGGACTGCCGACCACTCTGGACGAAGCGAACATCCCGGAGCACGCCGAAGCATCCATAGCCCAGCGCTGCGTCCGGGAATACCCCAGGCCGACCAACCCCGAACCACTGGAAGAAGAATCCCTGGAGCGCCTCGTATCCRCAATGCGCACAGGCGACCTGGCCGCCGCCTTCGAAGCTACGGCCCAAGCAGCCACGGTGAACCGATGACCACGGCCACACACTACAACAGCACAAAGCGCACAGGAGCAGACAAGATGACGATCGGACTAGTTAAGAACCTGGTCAACGGCGAATTCGTCCACGCCAGCCTGGGAACAACCCTGGATGTCACGGACCCGGCCACGAACGGCGACATCATCGGCCAGGTCCCAGCCATGGGCCCGAACGATCTGGACGAGGTCTTCAACGCCGCTGCCGAGGGCGCGAAGACATGGAAGAAGACCGGCCACCTGGAGCGAGGGCGGATTCTCCTGAACACAGCCTCCCTGATCCGGGAGCACTCGGAGGACCTGGTTGCCACCATCGTCACCGAGATGGGCAAGACCCGGGCAGAAGCCACGGGCGAAGTCGGGAAGTCGGCCGAATTCTTTGAATACTACGGCGGCCTCGCCCGGCTTCCGTTCGGAGAGTACCTGCCCGACGCCCGCCCGGGCACATTCGCCAGCCAGATCCGCGAACCAATCGGCGTCGTCCTCCTCATCACACCGTGGAACGACCCCCTGCTGACACCGGCGAGGAAGCTCGCCCCCGCGCTGCTAGCCGGCAACGCCGTAGTACTCAAGCCGGCCAGCGAAACACCGATCATCGCGCTCAAGCTCGCCGAACTTCTTCACAAGGCGGGCCTTCCTGCCGGCGTGCTCGGCACCGTCACAGGCCGCGGAGCGGACATTGGGCAGAAGCTCACATCACATCAAGGGCTGCGTGCAGTCTCGTTTACAGGATCGACTGAGATCGGAGTACAGCTGCAGAAGGAACTCGCCGGGACAGGCATTCGGGTGCAAACCGAAATGGGCGGAAAAAACGCGGCAGTCGTCCTCGAAGACGCCGACCTGGACGCAGCCGTCCCCACAATAATCGCCGGCGCCTTCGCCCAGGCCGGGCAGCGGTGCACCGCCACCAGCCGCCTCATCGTGCAGCGGAGCATCGAAACCCAGATCCGCAGCAAACTGGTGGCCGCCGTAGCGGAACTCAAAGTTGCCAGCGGGAACACCCCGGACGCAAGCCTCGGTCCCGTCGTCAGCAAAAAAGCGCAGCAGCAGATCCAAGCCCACATCTCAACGGCGATCCGCCAGGGCGCCGAAGTCATTGCCACCGCTCCCCTCGGAGAGGAACAACGCCAGACCGGCGCCTTTGTGGAACCAACACTTTTAGGTATCTCAACCGACCTGGATATCTGGAGGGACGAGGTCTTCGGGCCGGTGCTGGCTATGACCGTCGTGGACACTGTAGAAGAAGCCATCGACGCGGTGAACGACTCGGCCTACGGACTCTCCAGCGCCGTCTTCACCAAAGACCTTGGCCACGCATTTGCCTTCATCAACAGCGTCGACACCGGACAGGTCTCGGTAAACCAGCCCACCACCGGCTGGGACATCCACCACCCCTTTGGCGGTTTCAAGGACTCCGGTTCCCCCTTCAAGGAGCAGGGCCTTGAAGCGCTGAGCTTCTACACCCGCATCAAAACTGCCGCGATCCGGACGCAGTAATGAGCGAAGGAAACCAATTCTCCCTTGAAGGGAAGCGCGCACTTGTCACAGGCGCCGGCCGCGGCCTGGGATATGCCATCGCCAACGGACTCGCACAAGCCGGCGCTCAAGTGGCGCTGGTGTCCCGCAGCGAAGACGAACTCCACAGCGCGGCAAGAGCAATCGGACCAGCAGCCACTGCGTTCCCTACAGACGTATCGGTCCGGGGTGCCGCAGCGCCGCTACTCGACCAAGTCGAAAATGGGCTGGGCGGCGGAATCGACGTCGTCGTCCATGCCGCCGGGGTGCAGCACCGCGAACCGGCAGAGTCTTTTGACCCTGATGAGTGGGACCGCGTCATCAGCATCAACCTGACCGCCCCGTTCCTGCTCAGCCAGGAACTCGGAAGACGCCAACTTGAAAAAGGCCGCCGCGGGAGCCACATCTTCATAGGGTCGCTCTCAAGCCAGCTCTCCCTGCCCTCCGTTGTCGCCTACACGGCCAGTAAGTCCGGGATATACGGAGTTCTCCGAAACCTCAGCCTCGAGTGGGCCGGACGGGGCATCCGGGTCAACGGTCTGGGGCCCGGCTACATCCGGACCAAGCTCACAGAAGCCGTGTTCAACGACACTGAGCGGAAAGAGCGAATGCTCCAGCGGATACCGATGAACAGATTCGGCGAACCGGAAGAACTCGCCGGCGCCGCGGTGTTCCTGGCTTCCGACGCATCCAGCTACATTACCGGCCAGCTACTGATGGTCGACGGCGGCTGGACGGCCAGCTGACCTGTGCATTAACACACAAATTTAAACGCATCCCCGCAGGGGAGCCAGACAAGAAACAGAGACAACGATGACCGAACAGATTGGCATCATCGGCGGAGGCATCGTGGGCATCGCAATCGCCCGCGCCCTCACCCAGCGAGGAATGGGCGAGGTAACGGTAGTGGAAAAAGAGCACCGCGTCGCCATGCACCAGACAGGACACAACTCCGGCGTGGTCCATGCCGGGCTTTACTACGCCCCGGGGTCGCTCAAAGCGACCCTGTGCGCCCGCGGCAGGCACCTCACCCGCGACTACTGCCTGGAAAAGAACCTCCCCTACCGGGAAGTCGGCAAACTCGTCGTAGCTTTGACAGCAGAAGAGCTGCCCGCACTGGAGAATATCGAAAAACGGTCGGTCGCCAACAACGTGCCCGGCCTGCGCCGCCTCAACGCCGAACAAATCAAGGAAATTGAGCCACACGCTGCCGGCGTCGCCGCCCTGCACTCCCCGCACACCGCCGTCGTCGACTACGCCGCAATTACTGAAGCCATGGCCGAGGACATCCGCCAAGCCGGCGGCCGGATACTCCTCGGACACGAAGTCACCCGGATCGCGCATGCCAACGGCAAGGTCCAGGTAACCACCAGCGCAGCAGAACTAGTTTTCGACCGCCTCATTGTCTGCGCCGGACTGCAATCCGATCTGGTTGCCCAGTTCGTAGGCGCTTCCCCCTCACCCAAAATCCTGCCCTTCCGTGGTGAATACTGGGCTCTGTCAGCGGCGAAGCAGCACCTCGTCAAAGGCATGATCTACCCCGTACCTGATCCCAGCTTCCCCTTCCTCGGCGTTCACTTCACCCGGGGCGTCTATGACGACATCCACGTTGGTCCCAACGCTGTCCCAGCCTTGGCCCGCGAAGGATACGGTTGGCGGACCATCTCACTCAAGGACACCTGGGCGTCGGCGACCTGGCCAGGGGCGCCCACCTTGGCGAAGCAGCACTGGCGGATGGGAGCCAAGGAAATCGCCGCGTCCCTCATCAAACCGCTTTACTTCAAGGAAGCGAGCCGGTTTATTCCTGAGCTCGAGATGGCCGACCTGACCGCTAAAACCGCCGCTGGTGTCCGGGCCCAGGCATGGGCCAGTGATGGCTCGCTCCTGGATGATTTCGCCATCGACCAGGTCGGACCCGTCACGCTACTGCGCAATGCTCCGTCACCGGCGGCAACCTCGGCCATGTCGATCGCCGACCATCTCATTGACCACCATGTACTCGCCCGCCCCTGAAGCTGAGGCGGGCCGGGCTTCAGCGTCCCGAGGGATGCTGGCCGAAGACCAGAGCATTTGCGCCGGCGTGGGGACGCTGACTGCTTTTACTGCTCCGGACCCGAGACGGACCGATGGGAGTGCGGCCCGCGGCCACGGACTATCTTCGACCGTCGGTTCCTGGGCGAACGGTCGTCCCGCCGCGTTCAGGACCGGACGCGGAGCCGGGCCGCGTGCCGCGCTCAACGAGGAAGCCCCTCACCACAATGCAGGCTTTTGCGTACCGCGTGGCATCAACCGCGTGCAAGGGCTTCCTCTCATTGCAGAACCAGTGAGGACTGCTCTCGGCTTCCGGTGAGAGCCCTAGGGACGAGAACCGCGTCTTGGCTGTAACCCGGCACATGCAGGTATGTATTGGTGACTCTGCCAACCGATCACATGCGCACTCGGTGGTCTTGATGCCAGTGGGCGGTAAGGAAATGCTGACGGCACCGACTCTTTTGGCGTTGTCGCCGTCAGGCCTATGCGGATTCGGTCAGCGGTCCCCGGGCAGGCCTGCTTCGGCAACCCTTGCGGTGTCGACGAATTGTTCGAAGCGTACGATAAGTCCGCCGCGGACGATGAAGTGGTGGGCCACCCGGACGGTCAAGGGTTTCCCGGTTGCCCGGTGCCTGGCGGTGTACCGGGCGAGGACCACTACGTTTTCACCTTCGACGATGTAGGTGTCGTCGTGGGCCGCCCGCCCCTCCCAGTCTCTACCGAGAATTTCCATGACGTTGGAGGTCACTTCGTTGGGCGTGCGGTAGGTCCCTGCAAGGGGAAGCCGGCCATCTCCGTCCATTCGACATCAGGGACCATCGTGGCGCGGAGCGCTTCGAGGTCACCTGCTGCTGAGGCCAGATACTGACGGCGGATGACGTCCCGAGGCGAGCTTGAGCGGGCAGGTTCAGCGGCGTCATTCAGCCCCATGTCATTTCCCCCTTGGCGACCTTGGTTCCGATTTGCGGTGCGATGAGCATTCCGGAGTTTGGGTAGCTTTCGATCAGGGCGGCCGTGCCGGCGGCGGCATCGGCTGAGCGGGCAAGTATCCCTTCGAATTCCCGGAGGTAGGACCGCGTGTAATCGATGGCCGTGGCATCGTTGGCGGTTCCGGGCAGCCGGTGGCCCGCTATGACGAGTTGTGGGTTCAGGGCCTGCATCTGGTCAAGGAGTTCGATCCATGCCGAGCGCTGTTCGGGGGTGGGGGTGTCTGCGGTCCAGACGTGTTCTTCCTGGAAGACCAGGACCCCGCCGACCACTGCTTTCTGATCAGCGTTGAAGAGGTAGTGCCTGTCAGGAAGCAGGTCAGAGCCGCCGCGAAGGTCAAAGCGGTACCCGTCGAGTTCAATTGCGCCTGCATTCAGGGGCGCGATCACGGCCAGGCGGGTCGGGAGGTTGGCGCCCAGTGCTGCCCAGGCCTTGAGTTTGCCCTCGAATGTCGCCTGGATGTGCTCGATGACTATCGGGGTCGCCAGGATTGTGGCATCCGGGAACGCATCGGCGAAGACTTCCAGGCCGAAGTAGAAGTCCGGGTCGGCGTGGCTGATGAAGACGGTTTCCAGCTCTTTGCCGGAGTCCAAGATGGCCGCAACGAGACGGTGGCCGTCGGCCCGGGTGAAGCCTGCGTCCACAAGCATTGCCTTGGACGGGCCGATAACCAACGTTGCCGACTTGTTTGGTGAACCTGCGGGGAAGTCGAGATCGAAGACCTCAAAATTCAGTGACATTACTGGTTAACCTCTCTCGGATGCCCTCGAGAACGCCCCGAAGCGAGTCACGCAATGCACGCTCACTCAGATCCAACAATAGCTGACTAGTCAGCTATTGTTGGGAGTTATGCCCAATCGTTCACGGCATGATCGGCAATTCCTGCGCAGCATTCTTGCTGATCCTTTTGACGGCCTCCGAGAACACCTCGGCCTCTGCGGGTGAGAGTAGGTCGAGCAGGTACCGTTCGATACTCTGCACGTGGCGGCTACCGGCTCTGAGGAGCAAGTCTTCGCCGTGCGCCGAGAGGCGGATCAACTGGACACGGGCGTCGGAAACGGAGCTCTCCCGTTCAATAAGGCCCAGCGCTGAGGCGCGCTGCACCAACCGCGTGGCTCCGCCTGACGTCAACACCCTCGCTTGGGCGATGTCACGCACCGGGATTCCCTGGTCGCCCGCCCGTCCTGCGAGGAGAAGCAGTTCAAAAAGGGAATGGCTGATGCCGAACTCCTGCTCCAGGTCGCGGCCAAGAAGAAACTCCAGCCGGTTCGCCGCACCCAGAAGGCGCCCGAAGACCAGGACGCGATGATCGTTGGCAGCCTCTTGGCCGGAGCCGAATTCCTTCATACTGTTCACCGTCCAACATTATGCTTATCTCCCCGCAACAATCTCCTTCCCTGCCCGGGACCCGGGTTGCCCGCCGGCCCCTTACACCCAGCGGTGATTCCTCCACCAGAGCGACCCGCAACAGCAGACGGCCATACAAAACAATCGCCGCCGCAACTCCACAGGAAATCAGTCGCAAGCCATGGCGGGCGTCCTCCGACGCTGATCCGGACTCCACCCTCCGGAACGCAACAGAAGACCCTACGAAAGGCCGAGTTCTACGAAGCCTGGACCGTCGAGGACCGCACGGGTTTCGACTAAATGGTGCCACCCGGAGAAGGTTCGACGACGGCTAGGCCCTGGTCGGTTCCACGTTCATGTGCGAGTTCGTTCAGGTGGCGGCGCAAGCTCTTTGCAACCTTTCCAACGGCTTCGAGGTCTTCAGGCGTGAGGGCTTCGATGAAGAACCGGCGGACGAGCCGAAGATGCGGCGCTGAGGAAGCGCGGAAAGTCCGTGCTCCGTCGTCGGTAAGTTCCACCTCTGCGCCACGGCTGTCGTTACCCGACTTACGCCGTCGAATGAGCCCCCGGGATTCCATGCGACCCAGGTGGTGCGAAAGTCGGCTGCGCTCCCATCCGACACCCGCGGCGAGCGTGGAGGATCGCAAACGGTGTCCTTCGGACTCGCTCAGGGCCAGGAGCACCGCGTAGTCGCCCGGGGAAACGCCGGAGGTGGCCTGCAGTCCCGTCGCCAAAGCCTGTCTTATCGCCTCTGCCGTCTCGACATACTCGCGCCATACGGCCAGTTCATCCGGAGTAAGACTCCGCCGGGCACTCTTACCGCTTTGTTCCATAACCACCTCGTCTTCGTTTGACATGTCAACCATACGGGGTGATGATTGACGCGTCAATTAAGTAATTGACATATCAACTAGAGGAGACCCATGAGCGAAGTGATCTTTGGCCTGGACACCTTCGGCGACGTCCCTGTTGACGACCAGGGCGCACCAGTCAGCCATGCCCGTGCGATCCGGCAGTTGGTCGACGAGGCCGTGCTGGCCGACCAGTTGGGTGTGGATGCCTTTACTGTCGGTGAGCACCACCGCCCGGAATATTCAGTCTCGGCCCCCGAGACTGTCCTGGCCGGCATGGCCACGCGCACCTCACGCATCCGCCTTGGATCCGGCGTGACGGTGCTCAGCTCCGATGACCCCGTGCGCGTCTTCCAGCGATTTGCGACAGTGGATGCGCTGTCCAACGGCCGCGCCGAGGTCATTCTGGGGCGGGGTTCCTTCACCGAGTCGTTCCCCCTCTTCGGCTACGACCTCAAAGACTACGACGTGCTCTTTGAGGAGAAGATTGAACTGTTCGCACGACTCCTTGACGAGAAACCCGTGACCTGGAAAGGCACCATGCGTGCACCGCTGGTTGATGCCGATGTCTACCCCAAGACTGAGGGCGGTCTGCGGACGTGGGTAGGCGTCGGCGGCACGCCCCAGTCAGTGGTCCGCACGGCGAAATACGGGTTCCCCATGATGCTCGCCATTATCGGCGGACAGCCCGAACGGTTCACGCCCTTCATCGACCTCTACAAACGGGCTGCCGCGGACTTCAACACGACGGCGTGGCCGGTAGGAATGCACTCCCCCGGGTTCATTGCGGATTCCGACGACGAAGCCAAAGAGATCTTCTGGCCCCACTACAAGGTGGTCAGGGACCGCATCGGAGCCCTCCGCGGCTGGCCGCCCGTCCGCCGCGAAGATTTCGAGGCCGAAACCCGGAACGGCTCGATGTACATCGGCTCACCGGAGACCGTCGCCAGGAGAATCGCCCGTGCCGTGGCCTCACTGGACGTTGGCCGCTTCGACCTCATCTTCACTTCCGGAGCCCAGCCAATCAGCGCACGCCTCAAAGCCGTCGAACTCTACGGGAGCAAAGTCGTGCCGATGGTCCGCGAAATACTCGCCGACCACCGGAACGCGATGGAAGTCGCATGACGGCCCCAGCCACGAACAACCCTGTGACTCACGAAAGAAGAACATCATGAACGTCGCCCTCTGGATCATCACCGCCGTACTCGCCCTTCTCTTCCTTGCCGCAGGAACCATGAAAATTGCCCAACCCAAGGCGAAGCTCGCGGCCGCCGGCCAAGGCTGGGTGGAAGACTTCTCCGACGGCGCCGTCAAGCGCATCGGCGCACTCGAAATCCTCGCCGCCCTCGGCCTCATCCTGCCGGCACTACTGGGAATAGCCACGGTGCTGGTGCCCACAGCCGCGGCCGGGCTCTTCTTCCTCATGGCAGGCGCTGCCATCACTCACGGCCGCCGCCACGAAACGCCCAACGTCATCATCAACCTCGTCTTGGGCATCCTTGCCGCTGGTGTCGCAGTTGCCCGTTTTGGCCCGTACGGCCTCTGAGCGGAGGGAGTGATTCCTCAATAAGGTTTGCGGCAGCCGACACCGGAGTGCTGGTGAAAGTCACCGACCAGCCGAGCACGATGACCTTCAGCAACACCGAGGCGGCAGCACCCCAGGTCATCTCCGGACCGCTCGCCGCTATCACCCAACCCGGTGGGCCCCCGGCCGCGGCGGCAACGGCGGCGTCACCGGAACAGAACGGCGCAGTCATCGGCCAGGCACCGGAAGCAACCAACTGGATCTGAATCCGGCAGTGGCCAACCTGAGCGTCAGACCACCCCGAAAAGACCCCGGCGACTTATCAATGCCGGGACAACTTAGAAGATCAAGCGATGATCACACAGACCCCTCAGCTTCCGAAAAAAGGGACGTCCCCGCTGAGCCTGCTAGCCCCTTATTGCTCCCGAGCCGCCAGCGTGTTCGGCGTCCGCGCCAGGAACCAAGTGACGCCTCCATGCCCCGCCGGGTCGGATCCTCTCCCCCGAACTTAACGTTGCTTACCACCGGTCCCCGCTCTACGCTCCTAGCAGACGGACATGCCAGCGAGCGAGGTCATCGTCCGGGTGCCCACATCGACGTGGCTCCAAGACCCCTACCTACGGCACGGCATACCGCCAAGCAAGCGGCTGCTGCTGCCGAAAACGCCCTGACGGCCTTGCCCATTCATTGCGGCAATCAAAAGTCAGGAACCGGGTCATGCCCGGCTATACAAAGGAGTTCGAATGCCCACTGAAATTACCAAAGTTGCTGTCGTCGGCGGCGGATACATGGGTGGAGGGATTGCGCAGACCCTGGCCCTGGCAGGCCTGCCATGCGCCCTGGCGGATGTCACGGCCGAGGCCGCCCAAAACTCAGTGCGCCGCCTGGTTGAAGAGGGCAAGGACTATGAGTCGAGGGGACTGTTCCCTGAGGGCGCCCATGACCTGCTGGTGGCCAATCTGCGAGCCGCCGAGAGCATCGAAAGCGCCGTCGAAGGAGCCGACTACGTCAGCGAGGCAGTTCCGGAGATCCTTGACCTCAAGCAAGCCACCTTGGCACGCATCAGCAACGCAGCCGGCCCGCACACCGTTATTGGCAGCAACACTTCGGCCATTCCCATTGGCACCCTGGCAGAGTCCGTCACCCGGCCCCAAAACTTCCTCGGCGTGCACTGGATGAACCCGTCATTCTTCGTTCCTTCCGTGGAAATCATCCCCACGGAAAACACGTCACCGGAAGCAATCGGCGCCGTGGAGGAGCTGCTGAAGAAGGCTGGCAAAGTCGCCACGCGCGTCGCCGACTCGGCCGGATTCGTCGCCAACCGGCTCCAGTACGCTCTGTTCAAGGAAGCCTCATCCATGGTCGAAGAGGGCCTGGCCACGCCGGAGGTAGTCGACGAGGTCGTCAGCAATGCCTTCGGCTTCCGTCTGGCCTTCTTCGGACCCTTTGCAATTGCTGACATCGCCGGCCTGGACGTCTATGAAAACTCCTTCCGCAGCATTGAAAGTGCTTACGGCAGCCGCCTCGCAGCGCCCGAAGTCCTCAAGGGCAAAGTCGCCGAAGGGCATCTTGGCCTCAAGACCGGGCAGGGGTTCCTCACCATGGATCCGGCCGCAGCGCAAGAGATCGCCAATTACAGGGACCGGGCCTACTCTGAACTCAAGGCCCTCAAGGAACGGCTCGGCCCGCCGCCGTTCCTCTCCAAAAACGCATAGATCTCTTGTCCAGGTCCATACCCTGACCAAGAATTCATCCAGGCCCCGGCACGACAAATGCGCCTTTGTGCGCTTGCCAGACGGCGGTAGCGGTCGCTGCAACAGCGCCGGCGAACCCCGTCCCATCGTTCAGGCTGCCACCGGGCCACGGAGACGCCTTAGACATTCCTTAACGTTTCGGAGGTTCAGGGCCAATGGCTCCCATCTACCCCTTCGCCGGCACCAAGCCGGATATCCACCAATCCGCCTTCGTGGCACCGACTGCCGCCATCATCGGCAGGGCCACACTCGGTAAGGAAGCGAGTGCCTTTTACGGGGTCTCCGTCCGGGCGGACACTGCAGCGATCGCCGTGGGCGTGGGCACAAACCTGCAGGACAACGTGGTGCTCCACGCCGACCCCGGCTATCCCTGCACGCTGGGCGACCGCATCAGCGTCGGGCACTCCGCAGTCCTCCACGGTTGCACCGTAGAGGACGACTGCCTCATCGGAATGAACGCCACAATCCTCAACGGAGCCGTCATCGGCACAGGTTCACTGGTAGCCGCAGGCGCCGTGGTACTGGAAGGCGCCGTAGTTCCGCCGCGTTCACTCGTCGCCGGGATCCCGGCCAAAGTACGACGTGAACTGACCGACGAGGAATACGCGGGGTCCAAGCCAACGCCACCCGCTACGTGGAACTGGCCCAGGCCCACCGGCAGCTCCACGAACCAACTCCGACCTAAGCCACAACGAGGCCACGGCCGCCTCAGGTCCGCTCCCCCGTTACACGCCCATGAAGCGCGCCCTAGGACAACGCCGTCGGGCAACACATCTCCGGCCCGACCGCATGACAGTGCGAAACCCTTCGGCCCGCTGGATAAGCGCCGCCGGAGCCCCGTCTGCCGTCACCGCGAGTCCAGCGCGCCACCTCCTCAGACCGGTTTCATGCCGTAGAACTAACGAAGCTTCATTACATTTTACTTAACGTTGCTTAACACCATCTCGCCCGGCTGTAATGGACATCACAAAGACTTCCAGCTGGGAATCCCCTTACGACGTTGAAAGGAAACACGATGGTCGGTGCTACAGCAGCCGTGACGCCCGTGCAGAATTCACAGCGTCCCGCGAAGATCTCTGCTGCTGCTGTTGCCCGTGCAGCAGGCGTTTCACCGGCCACGGTCAGCTATGTGATGAATGGCCGCCAAGGCGTATCGGCTGATACACGCCGGCAGATTCTGAAGATCGCCAACGAACTCGGCTACCGGCCATCCGGCCACGGCCGCCTGCCCGACCCGTTGCTCACGCGCGTCGTCGGTTTCATCCTTCCCAACATCACCAACCCGATGCACACAGGATGGGCGCAGCACATCATCACCGCTTCGGCGGCCGAGGGGTTCGACGTCTTCGTCGCCACAACATTCGATGACCCTGAATCCCTCGCCCAGATCGCCTCAACGCTGGCGGCACGAAACGTCGACGGGGTCATCATCGCCGGCGCTCTCCGGGAAGACTCCCGTGCACTACGCACGCTGAGGCAACGGCGCATTCCCTATGTCTACCTCTCCCGGCGTGCGGACCACGTCCCTGGCGACTTCGTGGGAATCGACGATGACACGGCGGCGTCCCAGCTCATGCAGCACATCCTGGACCATGGCTACACCGAGATCGCGACCGTGATCGGTCCGCGATTCTCAACAGCCTCCATGGCCCGTGAAATCGCCTTCGTCCGTACAGCGGCGGCGGCCGGCGCCGACATCAGTGGCCCGCGCAAAATCAGCACGCGCCTGAGCGCCGACGGAGGGCTGGTCGCCGCGCAGCAGCTGCTGGACTCATCTGCCCCACCTCGGGCGATTGTCTGCGGATCGGATGAAATCGCCATGGGGGTCATGGAACACGCCTTGGCCCGTGGGCTTCGAATCCCGGAAGACGTAGCTGTCGTTGGCAGCGACGGACTGACGCACAGCCGCTCACGACTGATCGGCATGACCACCATCGTCCAACCCGTCAAGCAGATGGCGGACCGGGCATTCGAGCTGCTGCTGGACCAGATCGCGTCCCCCCGAACCACGTACACCCAGACGATATGCGCGCACCGGCTGCATATCGGCACGTCCTGCGGATGCCCAGCAGGAGCAGCTCCAGCATCCCCTTGAAGCCTCCGGCATCCGCGTAACAGCAGCACACTCCCCGGCCATTTCCGGGCAACCCATTAACAAGAGAAGGCACACCCATGTCCACTGACACCGTCGGGACGGCAATGAGGCCGCCCAAAACCATTAACAAGGTCATATACCGGCGCCTGATGCCCCTGCTGATCGCCGCCTACGTCATGGCTTTCCTCGACCGTACCAACATCGGTATGGCCAAGGACCGCCTGGAAATTGACCTCGGCATTTCCGCAACCGCCTATGGCATCGGCGCCGGCATATTCTTCCTGACCTACGCGCTGTCCGAGATCCCCTCCAACCTCATCATGCACAAGGTCGGAGCCCGCTTCTGGATCACGCGCATCATGATCACCTGGGGCCTGCTCTCAGCGGGCATGATGTTTGTTCAGGGCGAAACGTCCTTCTACATCATGCGCATGCTGCTAGGCATTGCCGAGGCCGGCCTGTTCCCCGGAGTCCTGTACCTGATCACCCAGTGGTTCACGCTCGAGCACCGGGCCAAGGCCAACGGCATGTTCCTGCTCGGCGGATCCATTGCCAACATCATCGGCGCCCCGCTCGGCGGTTTGCTGCTGACCCTGGACGGCCTCGTAGGGTTGCATGGATGGCAGTGGATGTTCCTCCTCGAAGGCCTTCCCGCGTGTGCCCTGGCTGTCATCATCTGGAAGACGCTGCCGAACAAGCCCACCGACGCCAAGTTCCTCACCCGGGATGAGGCCGAAGACCTTGAGGCGCGGATCGCCGCCGAAGAGCAGGCCGGCGCGAAGGCCGCCGGTAACTCAAAACTGCGCCACATCGTGAAGGACAAGCAGATCCTGCTCGTGGTTGCGATCTACTTCACTCACCAGATTGCCTTCTACACCCTTGCCTTCTTCCTGCCCTCCGTCATCGGCACCTACGGAAAGCTCAGTCCCATCCAGATTGGCCTGCTGACCGCCATCCCGTGGGTCTTCTCCGCTGTAGGCGCCTTGACGATACCAAAGCTGGCCACCACCGGTTCGCGCTCCAAGCTGATAACCACCACGACGATGATCGGGATTGCGGCCGGCTTCACGCTCGGTGCCATCGGCGGCCCCGTCCTGGGACTGATCGGTTTCAGCCTCGCGGCCTTTAACTTCTACGCACTGCTGCCGGTCCTCTACACCTACCCCACGACCCGGCTCTCCGGGTCCTCCCTGGCTGCCGGCCTGGCGTTCGTCAACACCGTGGGCCTGTTCGGCGGCTTTACCGGACCATACGTCATGGGATTCGTAGAGGACGCCACCGGGTCGAAGATGGCCGGCCTCTGGTTCGTTGCCGGCATGTGCATCATCGGCGCGCTCCTCACACTTGGACTCAAACGCGGTTCCAAAAAGGCAGATCCGAAGGCTGTAGCCGTTCACTAGCGGACCCACGGACAGCGGACTCCCCGCACCCCCGCACCGCGTCCATCAGAACGTCACGAAGACACCGCCGACATGGCACGCCTCTTCTTCCTCACCAACACGACTGCAGGCACCGAGACGTTCAACTCGGTGCCTGCAGGAAAACATTCTCCCCGAAAGAAGCATCATCATGTCCCGCAAACGCAAGGTCATCATCACCTCCGCCGTCACAGGCGCCATCCACACCCCATCGATGTCCCCTTACCTGCCCGTCAGCGCCGAGGAGATCGCCGACGCCGCCATCGGCGCAGCCGAAGCCGGCGCGGCAATCGTCCACATGCACGCCAGGGACCCCAAAGACGGCCGCCCGTCCCAGGACCCCGCCCACTTCGAACCAATCCTCGCCAAGCTCAAAGCCAACACCAACGCCGTCATCAACATCACCACCGGCGGATCCCCGCACATGACGGTCGAGGAGCGCATGCTTCCGGCCTCCGTCTTCAAGCCGGAACTGGCAAGCCTGAACATGGGCTCAATGAACTTCGGGCTGTACCCAATGCTGGACCGCTTCAAAGACTTCGAGCATGAATGGGAACGCGAAGGACTCGAGCGAAGCCGCGACCTGGTCTTCAAGAACACCTTCGCCGACATCGAAACCATCCTTAACATCGGAAACTCCAACGGAACCCGCTTCGAGTTCGAGTGCTACGACATCTCCCACCTGAACAACCTCGCGCATTTCCACGACCGCGGCCTCGCGCGCGGACCACTGTTCGTACAGTCCGTCTTCGGGCTCCTGGGGGGCATCGGAGCCCACCCGGAAGACCTCATGCACATGCGCCGCACAGCAGACCGCCTCCTGGGCGATAACTACGAATGGTCCATCCTGGGCGCCGGCAAGAACCAGATGCCACTGGCCACCATCGGCGCCGCCATGGGATCCCACGTCCGCGTGGGCCTGGAAGACTCCCTGTGGATCGGACCCGGCGAATTGGCCAAAACCAACGCCGAACAAGTCCGGCGCATCAGAACCATCCTCGAAGCGCTGAACTTCGAAGTGGCCACCCCGGACGAAGCCCGCGAAATGCTCCAACTCAAGGGCCGCGACAACGTCGGCTTCTAGGACAAAGAACATGCACATCCTCATCGCCCCCGACAGCTTCAAAGGCACCTTCACCGCCTCCCGCGTCGCCAACCTGATCGCCGCCGGCGCCCGGGCCTACGGCGCCGACGCCACCGAACTCCCCGTAGCCGACGGCGGTGAGGGCACCTACGAAATTCTGAGCAGCTCCCTCGGAGCCGAGGAGGTCCGCGTGGACACCGTCGGCCCCTGGCGCGATCCGCTACGGGCCTCCTACGGGCTGGCCCCGAACGGCACGGCAGTGATCGGCCTGGCCGCAGCCAGCGGCATCACCGCACCCTGCCCGGGAGAGCGGAACGCCCTCACGGCCGACACCTACGGAACAGGCGTCCTGATGGCCCACGCAGCCGCAAGCGGTGCCCGCCGGATCCTCGTCGCCGCCGGCGGCAGCGCGACAACCGACGGAGGCAGCGGCGCGATCACAGCGATCGAGGAGCGCGGCGGGTTACGCGGCGCCTCCGTGACAGTGCTCAGCGACGTAACCACTGCCTTCGAGGACGCCGCCCGCGTCTTCGGACCGCAGAAGGGCGCAGGACCGACGGAGGTAGATCAGCTCACCGCCCGGCTAAACGCCCAAGCCTCGGACTACCCGCGCGATCCGCGCGGGGTCCCACGAACCGGCGCGGCAGGTGGCTTCAGCGGAGGCATGTGGTCGATGTACGGGGCGGCGTTAGTACCCGGAGCAAAATTCGTGCTGGACCTCCTGGACTTTGACCGATCGGCAGCGGAGGCCGACGCCATCGTGGTCGGCGAAGGCCGCCTCGACTCACAGACGGGACAAGGCAAGATCATTTCGGAGATCCTTGCCCGCCGCACCGGAAAACCCGTCTACGCCATAGTCGGCTCAATCCACCCCGACCTCGGAGACTATGCTGACAATTTCGCCGACGTCATCATTGCATCCCATGCCACTGAACTGAAGGACGCCGGATACCGCGTCGCCAGCCAGGTCGCAGCCGCGGAGTGAGCTACCAGGTTTTATCGGCGACGCCCACCTGCCCCAGCCAGGCACCGACATGATGCCCAGCCTCGGTTTCGTACCTGGGCCCGTATCCCAAGGAAACAACAGCATGCCCCGCAAACTCATCACAAGAACGGATAAGACCTTGTAAAGGATCATCGCTGACCTGTTCGTCCAACACTCTGCCGACAAGGAGACTCAGCTGATCTTGGCGCTCGAAACTGCCGTTCAGGCAGCCAGCTCAAGAGCTTGTGGCGTGCTCCTCACCCCGTCGCCTTATCTCCCATGGTGCCGTACGGATAGACATATGAATTAGATCTGTCCCCCTTATAGCGTCTGCGAGACGACTTCCCGATGCGGTCCAGCCCTACCTGGGATCACTTTAGGCACCGCGGTCTGGTCGGTTCAAACAAGGGCCAACGTCGTGGTCCGATGTTGGGAACAAACGCACGTGCATTGCTGACCGCAGCTGCGAAGTACGGTCCTGGTAGTCAGCATGGGGTACACCCTAATCTGACGTCGTCAGGCTTCCCTTTACTCCCCAGCGATCCTTCAAGACCCCAATCGCCCGCGGCCGGAAACATCCCCCTGCGGCGACGTTCCGCGTGAAAGGCTCTTAGCTGCCGTTACGGAAGGAGCACGGAAGGCATTCTTCCTGCCGCAGTTGATCCCGTCCCCGCGATGTCAGCTTCGAGTTGTCGGCCTCGGGCAACATGCAAAGACCCTAACCGCCAAGGGGGCCCTGCGTCCTAGACGATATGAAGTGTGGTGGGCCGGTCCTGACGTAGGACTGGAACCTCGGGTTCAAAGAGGTTCGTGGGTTGCCGGTCCGGGGGCCTGTTCCGCAGTCTCGTGCGGGGTGTGGACTGGTAGAGCCACATTTGAACGTCTGGAGGTTCCAGCCATGAATAACCGTACCTACGTCGGTTTGGATGTCCATGCGCGCAGTGTGAAGGGCTGCGCCATTGACCGCGAAACCGGCGAGATTCTGCGC
>NZ_JBFTZV010000043.1:0-19145 GCF_056406615.1 Arthrobacter sp. P1_B3
GCCCGGGCGGATTCGGCCGGTGTGAAGGGCGCCCGGGGGCGGGAGAAGCCGAGGGGTCCATGCCGGGGGGATGGTATTTTCAGGACGGTGCCATCACATGCCGGTTTGCTGGTCGCGGGTGAGGTGCTGTCGCCGGTGGGAGCCGCGACGGGCTTGGCGTCGAGCAGTTCGGCGACCGCGAGTTGGAGTTCGCCTGGGTCCTCCACGACCCGCAGGGCAAGGGCAAGGGCCTTGGTCTGGCCGTCCGCCACGSTCAGGGCTGTCGCCGGCCACGCTCGGACATCCCGTCCTCCGCCGCCCGCGGCCGCAGCGAGTAGTTCCGCGTGGGTGACATGATCKGGCGTGGAGACGACCAGCTCGTCCAGCATCCCGCCGGCAACGGTGTGATTCCGGCACACGAGGATCTCGGCGTCGACGCCGGAGATGGCCTCTGCCAGTTTCTCCTGGGCTTCGTTGCTGTAATCGATCAGAGTGCGGACCCGCCACAGGGCCGCAGAGTTGTTTAGCCGGCGCCGGTGGCGCAGGGCCGGTGCGTGCAGCCAGCCCCGCAATGCGCGCCGCACGGAGGGCTCGGCGACCCAGATAGCCAGTACGGTGGCCGTCAGGACCAGTACCTTCAGAACATAAGGGAGTGCCGCGTTCACTACAGCGGCATGAACCACAAGCTCAATCGGCAGTATGGCTGTGACGTTGGCCAGGGTAAGCCGGGCTTTCGAGGGGTGGGGCAGTTGGCCGCAGGCGTCACACAGCAGCGCTTTGATGGGGTTCCTTCGAGGCATTGTTATGGGTGGCGAGTCGTTCATGGACTGAACGGTCATGGGTTGCTCCTTTGTGCGGGGCGGTATGGGCAAGGGCGCCCGCGATGCCGGGTGCACCGCGTAAACATACGTTGTATGGAACTTAAACCGTACAACGTATGGAAGGTTGACCGCAACCCGGAGTCGCGCGGGCGATCGTCATCCCGCCGCGCGGCCGAGACCCCTTTTCATACACTGTATGAATCTGGTACCGTCCCTGTGTGGAAAAGGTGAAGAGTTCCCTGCGGGGAACCAGGAAGAGGGAGGTGCCTCTGACCGAGGCCGGGATCTACGCCGCCGCCCTGCGGCTTATCGACGCGGACGGGGTCGAGGCGCTCACCATGCGCAAACTCGCGACCGCGGTCGATGCGAACCCGATGTCGCTGTATCACCACGTGCCGAACAAGGACTGCGCCGCGGACGCCACGGCCGTCCCATTCCCCGGCCGGCCGCCGTCGGCGGGAAGGCTCCAGCGTGACCTGCCCCGGCCCCCTGCCCGCGAGGCGGGCCGGGGTTCCGCGCTTAGGATGAAGCTATGCCTCCCGCCCCCGATTCCCCCCTCTTGTGCCCGGTGTGCCGGGACGCTCTCCGCTTCGGTGGCGGCGGTGCCCGCACCCTGGTGTGCGGCGCCGGCCACAGCTTTGATGCCCGGTGATACTTACATTGCCTAAGCCGGGGCCGGCGATGTCCACCGCGGACAATTTCGCCAACTAGGTCAGTCAGCCGACATTGGCAGTAGTCCACCAAAACCGCGGAATCACGGTGGTCCGCATCTGGCGCTTTTCGCCAAGTGCCCTTGGGTCTCACAGTCGGGACGAGTCCTTCGGCTGTCAGTTTGGGGCCCTGAACGTCGAAACTAAACGTGCAGGGCCCCTCTGCTGTCGGGCGGCCACGGGGAGATGCCGCCTAACTTCGTGGCAGGGCTCAACATCATCCCACTGCACAGGGTCTGGCGACGGGATACGCGTCAGGTCTGTGGCAGCGAGGGATAAGAGCCCCGCTACACCGGACTCGAAATAGCCGACAACAGGCGTGCCAAATAGCAGCTTGGGGTGGCGACCGCGGTCGGGCCCCACCCGATCGCAACATAGGAAGAGGCCGCAGGACACACCAAAGAATCCGGCGATCCCATCAATTCCCCGTTGGGGAACGCCAATTTCGAGACGCGACGCGGATCAATCCCGGCATTGACTATCCGTCCTCCGTCCAACAGAAATGGTCGAAGCCGTGGCGGCCGGCTTTCGGTCGCTTTCCCGACGGCGGGCCGAGACCATGCCGACCAACGTGGCATACCTCCTAGCTGCCTCAGAGTCCCGCCCCGACCCCGCGACGCCGGGTCGCGATGTGCTCGGCGACCATGATCGTGGGGATGTTGGTGTTAGCCGACGGCGGTTCAGGGAGGATCGAGGCGTCGACTACCGAGAGGCCCGGCACTCCGTACACCCGTCCCGAGGTGTCGACCACGGCGCCGGCCCGAGGGGCCGTTCCCATCGCACAGGTGCCCACGGGGTGGTGGTAAGTCGTGGCCGTGGCCTTGATCCAGGCGCGAACGGCGACGGCGTCAGCGACCAGTTCCGGCTGGGGAGCGAGCCGGGAACCGCGAGTGATCTGGGTCAGGTGAGGGTGAGCCACGGCAGCGTCCGCGAGCTGCAGGCCCTCCACCAATCGGTCGATGTCCACCGGATTGCGGAAGTACCCGAGGTCGATGGCCGGTGCGGTGTTCGGGTCGAGTGTGAGCAGCCGCACCTCACCGCGCGACGCCGGCTTCAGCAAGGCTGCGGCGAGCAAGCAGCGGTACCCGTCCCCGAGCCGGTACGGTCCGCACACCATGAGCTGGAGATCCGGGGGATCCGAAGCGGATCTCCGGCTGCTCCGGGCTGTCGCCATCACCTGGAAGAGCGGAGGGTCTCCCAGCGGTTGGAGACACGGCAGGTCGATTGCCACCCAGGGGTGGTCGGCGAGATTCGTCCCCACACCGGGCAGGTCCATCGTGACGGGACTGCCCAATGCGGCTACGTCCGCGGCGGGGCCGATGCMAGACCGGATGAGCAGCGCGGGCGAGTGGTAGGCGCCAGCGCAGACAATCACCTCATCGGMCGCGACGATCTCGCCGTCGGAGGACCGGACACCTATTGCACGCCCGCGACGTAACACGACCTCGGCGATCGGACAGGTCGCGCGGATCGTCAGGTTGGGCCGGGAGCGGATGGGATCCAGATAGGCTCGAGCGGTGCTGACCCGAAGGCCTCGCACACAGTTGACTGGTATCGCTGACAGGCCGACGGCCCCCGGGGCGTTGTGGTCTGGAATTCGCGGGATCCCCACGTCCGCGATGGCGTCCTCCATGGCGAGCGTGAGCTCGGACCGTTCGTCCCCCCGATAGCGGCGGATCGGTACCGGCCCGTCCGTCCCGTGATAGGGCGACGAACCGAAGTCCAGGTCATGCTCAAGGCGTCGGAAAGACGGCAGCACGTCGGCGAACGTCCATCCCGGCAATGCCCAGCCGTCGTAATCGGCCGGATGCCCGCGCAGGGCGAAGGTGGCGTTGACGGCCGACGAGCCCCCGGTCACCCGCCCTTGTGGAAGGTCCAACGGAGGTCCGTCGGCGACACCCGTCCCATGAAGCCCCCAGTCGTGCGAAGCCGTGCTGGTGCCATGGATGCCGTCCGCGAGGTCAGCCGGAAGCCTCGGCGACGGGTAGTCCGGCCCCGCTTCGAACAGCACCACCTCGCGGTCGGCGTCCTCGCTGAGCCGCGAAGCCAACACGCAGCCTGCACTGCCCGCACCCACCACGGCCACGTCATACCGGCTCGTCATTTCTTGCCCTCGCTTCCGACTCCAGTCTCGGACGGCGGTCGGGATATTACTAGTTCGAATTCGAACCGGCCCAGAGAGGTCTCCGGGCCGCGATCAACGCCGACGGCGCGGATGCCACCCGGATCCAGCCCCAATCCCGTAAGGAAGTCAGGTACTGATCAACAGACTTTTTGATGTCGCGCGTTCTAAGAAGCGTGTACCCCAAGGAGGCTGGTGTGCTTTCGGTCACGCCCGTTACGGCGGCTATGTTCGGAACCGTGATGCCTGCTTCCGGTTCAGACCCCGTTTCCTTGAGAACACCGACCAGATGCCGTAGTCCCTGCACAAGCGCTGSCCCCTGTTCTCGCCCGCCGTAGTGCCCTGCTCGGGGGGCGGCCGACTCCGCCGCTGCCGGGCCGGCCCCCGGATCCTAACGCTCGGCGATGGCGATCCAGCGCTTCAGCGTCGTGACCCAAAGCCCGAAATCCTTCGCAATCTGCGCCAGCGGCGCCTCGCCCTTGCGGGCCACATCAATAACATCCCGGCGGAACTCCGCCCCATAAGTCGTGGGCATGTGCCTTGGATTGAAGGCGCCGGCGGGCTCCCGAGGACTCGGATCTCGTGGGCCAATCAGCGTTTGAAGTCCTTCAGACGCTCTACCACGAATTCTCTCGAGCACGGATGGCTCTCCTCTCCTTGAAAGCAGGCGAGTACCCCTGCTTTCGCTTCTTCGTCTCCCCAAGCCTGACCCACCAGTAGCTTAAAGCCGCTCACCCTGCTGAAATCAGGAACGAGGATGGGATCGCTACTTCCGTCCACCGGGATAGTGATCGTCTTGTCCTTGCCACCGCTACTCACGGTCGCTGCCAAGCTTCCCTCGAAGTCCCGGGGTACCTGCAACCTCAGAAAAAGGATGGCGGATTCGCCCGGCGGAAGATTGTATGCTGCAGGGGACTTAGGCACGATATTCCGGTCCTGAGAGTCTGCTCTGGCGTCAGAGAATGTGGCTGTTGACGTTCCGTCAGCTTGAAGTGTGCCGGTGTCTGCATCGATGGCCCCACCTGTAGGAGTGATACAGATTACAGGGAAAAGGGGCACTTGAGCTGCTGCAGTTTTCCCGTGCATGGTGAAGTCTCGCACCGTGATAGGGGCGCCCACTTGAGCGGTGTTACTGAGGTCAACGATGACACTGTCCACGAACAGCCTGCCATAGCGTGACAACCACGTGTGCTGTTCTTCGCTGCAAACGAAATACCGCCCGTCCGGGGAAGGAACCAGACGGGTTGGAAAGCTGTCGAACGGCGCATCGACTGGCACCGCGTAGCTGCCAAGAGAATTCAAGTTTTTACCTGCAGTGGCGCTTAGTGAGCCGACGCTGCTCTCCGTGGTATTCCAGTCTGCGATCAACTCCCGGCCGAAGGCAAAGATTGGGATCACGACTGCAGCGATTCCGGCTAGAACCAGCCAGACCATTTTGGTTACTGGTACCGATTTCTGTGCGGGATCGGATTTCTGATTCAGATTACCTGTGATGGCAACACCTTGATCGTCCTGGTCCGACATTTCGCTCACTGCCTTTACGCCGACGTCTTGTCACTAGTCAGTGTCCGACGAAAGCTTCCTGTGGCCAAGTGTTCCCGCCAATTACCTTGCACCGGGCCGCGGGGTCCGTCAACCACCCGCCGCGGATCCGGCAGGCAGCGACCCTCATTATGCCGAGGCCGTTCGGGGGGCCCGTCACCGCAGCATAGAGATTGTCGAAGAGGCTGTGTCGGAACTGTCCGACGCCGTCGGGGTCGCGGCAGCTTGGCGTAACACCAGCCGTCAGACTAGGGCTATGAGGAGAACCTGCAGAGCATCGAGGAGTTGCACTCCGCTTCATTTTCGCCCTGCACCTTCATTCCGTCGAGGCCAAGGTCGGAGCACGACCCAGCCTGTTCCAGGCTATCGGCGGTATCGCCACCGGCACGGAAAGCAAAGCCTCCGGAACCGCGAAATCGGCCTCTCGCGGGCAGGAAGAAGCTCCCATCGATTGCAATGACTTTGCCCCGGTTTCCGTTCAGTGCGCGGGGGGAGCACTAGGTTCAGTGGTGCCGGGTTGAAAGACCATCCACAGTCATCGCCCGGACGACGCTGGAAACTCACGAGTGGCCGTGTTTGGCAGTCGGAGGTCCGCGCAGCCCTTGCACCAGACTTGCTTGCCTAGAACCGGGTAGTGCCGCGCAGCCGGTGGGGGCGACCGTCCGGGTCCATGACAAGGCGGCTCAACGGATCTGCCCAGAGACGTTGGCGGGGTGACACTGGCTGGGGAGTGTGGCGGCGCACGTGTCCGGCGGGTCGGGGGGAGCGGCGGCCAGTTTCATGCCAGCGGTCGAGAGCATCTGCGGTGGAGTTCCAAAGCTCGAGCCCGGCCGCCGGGTCGTGGAGCTGGGGATTGTTCTGGTCTAGGCCCAGGTGTTCGGCCCAGAGTTGGAGCCGGAGCACGTGGGCCAACGGCCGGGAAGTGTCGTGGCTATTGTCCGTGGCGGGCGCGTCCCGGTTGTCGGCAGTCGTGTCGAATACGGCGCAGGTGAGCTCGCTGTCGGTAGTCCAGGATCGGCGGTTGAAGTTGTCTGAGCCGCAGGTAAACCAGGTGTCGTCGATGATGCAGATCTTGGCGTGGACGTAGATCGGAGTTCCAGAGCGGTTCTCCAGGTCAAACACGCCGACCCTGTCGGGCGCGACGCGGTGCAGCATTCTGAGGGCACGCAGTTGCCCGATCCGGCTCGTCGGTCCTGCGAGAGGCCCATCAGAGTCGGGGTAACGGGGCACAACGGCAATCACCCTCAATTTGGGATTCCGTTCGAGGGCGTCAGCGATTCCGCCCGCGACCTCTGTTGACCACAGGTACTGGTCCTCGATGTAGATCAGCGACCGGGCGCGGGCGAAGGCCTTCGCATAGGCGCGGGCAATACTGCGTTCCCCAGTTGGAGCGAACGGGAACGGGGGACGTTTCACCCCGTAGGTGCGCAGCAGCTGCACGGCATGAGGGCCCGCCGGTGGCGGCGGCGGTGCAGTGGGCGGGAGCGGTTCGGGGTGCCGGGGCATACGGGCCAGACGTTGCAGCAGCATCCGATAGGGGGTGCGCCGGTCCAGGGGATGGGGGTCGTTCCACCGTTCAGCAAACACCGCCAGGACATCTGCCACCACGGGGCCACGCAGTTCGAGGGCGGCATCGTGCCAGGGGGGTCGTTTCCCGTACCGGGAATCCATGTCCACCGCTTGCGGATCTCCCGCGTGGTCGGCATCGTCTCGACGGGTGTGGGAAAGGTCGATCCCGCCAACGAACGCGACGTCCCGCGACGGGTCGTCGCGATGGCGGATGACGAAGATCTTTTGGTGGTGGGAGCCGAACAGGCGTACACGCTGATCCAGAAGCACCTCGCCGCCGGCGTCGTTGACCTGACGACTTAGGAGCTCATTGGATCGGCCGCTGATTGGGGCCGATACACGCTCTCCGTGGGATCTCCAGACAAGGCCCCGCACTTCCACTCCCGCGCGGGCCAACGCCGCGAGCACGTCGCCGATCGAAGGTCCGTCCGCCAGCAGCCGCTCGTCGGCGTCGCCACGCCAGTCGGTGAACCACACGCGGTCTCCCGCCTGCAGAGCCGTCAACTCCTCATGCAGTCGGGCGAAGTAGGTCGCTCCATGAATCAGGGGCCGCACTAGATTGCCCTCCGACCAGGACGGCGATCCGGCACCGCCCGCGTGGACGTCTGTGGCCAGATTCCCCCGCTCAGCGCGACTCAGAAACCACGTACCAGCATCACTGTCCACTCAGTCCTTCCTTCGGGGCCCGAGGCCAGGCTACTAGTGTCCGGTCTCCAAAGTAGCCTACGACTGTGCTGACTAGAATGTCAGCGGCCGGGTCGTTAGCGCCAGGTATTAGCGGATTAGCGGATCAATGCAGCGCGACGCCGGCACTGGCTGACGCCCGGAGATGTCTGTTACGGCCTGCCATCAACGGCCAACGACCAAGGCTGGCCGCGGCGCCGCGGCCGGCAGAGGACAGCGGCGGCACGTGGGGCCGGGCGAACAATGTCCAGGCCGTCAACGACCCCAGCCACGAGGAGCACAAGGCCTACCGGGAGTAGCTGGGAATGATCCCACACGACACGCTGGACCCGAAGGCTTCGACAATGACGAGGTCAACGAGGACCCGACCGACCTCTCCTGAGGGCTACCCAGATGGCATCCAGTGCCGTTGACGCAGGTGTTGAGTGTCACAGGCCGCCGTAGTACCGTGACAACCACTGTCAACACGCATCACACGGACTCGGGAGCGATCATGGCATATATGACACGTGGGCTGGTGGCCGTCACGGCGGCCCTGGCATTGAGCGTGACCGGCGGCGTCGTCGCCGGCCCAGCGTTCGCCGATCCGCGGGAGACGGGAAAGACCGCGACCGCTACCGGGTACGGTGGCGCGGTGAGCACCGTTGATCCCGAAGCGTCGGCTGCAGCGATCGAGGTACTCCGCAGGGGCGGCAACGCGGCGGATGCAGCCGTCGCCGCAGCCGCAACCCTCGGTGTGACCGAGCCGTACAGCGCCGGGATTGGCGGTGGGGGCTACTTCGTGTTCTACGACGCGAAGACCGGCGACGTGGGCACGATCGACGGCCGCGAGACGGCACCGTCAGCGATGCCCCACGACGCGTTCATCGACCCGGCGACCGGGCAGCCCTACCGCTTCACGCCCGAACTCGTCACGAGCGGCGTCTCCGTTGGCGTCCCCGGCACGCCGGCCACCTGGGAGCGTGCCCTCGACAGGTGGGGCACGTTGAGCCTTGGCGATGCCCTCAAGCCTGCCATCAACGTGGCGACCCGTGGGTTCGTGGTCGACAAGACGTTCCGCCAGCAGACCCTCGACAACAAGCCCCGGTTCGAGGCGTTCACCTCGACCAGCAACCTCTTCCTCCCGGGTGGCGACGCCCCCGCCGTCGGCAGTGTCTTCCAGAACCACGACCTCGCCGAGACCTACCGGCTCCTCGCCAAGAAGGGCACGGACGGCTTCTACGGCGGCCCGCTCGCGGCCGAGATGGCGGCCACGGTGCAGTCTCCGCCCAAGACTTCCAAGACACAGCTGCCGGTCCCGGCAGGCCAACTGACGACGGCGGATCTCGCCGCATACCGCGCCCTGGATCAGGCGCCCACGCACGTGGACTACCGCGACCTGGACGTCTACGGCATGGCGCCGTCCAGCAGTGGCGGCACCACGGTCGGCGAGGCGCTGAACATCCTGGAGCCGTCCAACCTGTCCGGGATGTCCACGCCCGGCGCCCTTCATCACTACCTCGAAGCCACCGCACTTTCCTTCGCGGACCGTGGCAAGTACGTGGGTGACCCCGCGTTTGTCGGTGTCCCCACCGCTGCGCTCACTGACCCGTTGTTCGGCAAGGAGCGCGCCTGCCAGATCGACCCGCTGCACGCGGCGGCCAAGCCGGTTGCGCCGGGGGACGTGTCCTCGTACGACGGCGCGTGCCCGGCTGCCGCTGTGGCGCCCGCTGACGAGAAGGACACCGAGAACATCTCGACGACCAATCTGACGGTCGCGGACAAGTGGGGCAACGTGGTGGAGTACACGCTCACGATCGAGCAGACCGGCGGGTCCGGCATGGTGGTGCCCGGCCGCGGCTTCCTGCTCAACAACGAACTGACCGACTTCTCGACCGTATACAACCAGACCGACCCGAACCGGATCGAGCCGGGGAAGCGTCCGCGCTCGTCCATGTCGCCGACCATCATCCTCAAGGAGGGCAAGCCGTTCCTCGCTCTCGGCTCGCCCGGCGGTTCTACCATCATCACAACCGTCCTGCAGACGATCCTGAACCGGGTTGACCTGGGCATGACCATCTCCGAGGCGATCGCTGCACCTCGTGCCTCGCAGCGCAACACGGCCAAGGTCACGGCCGAGCCCGAGTTCATCGCCGCGCACGGCAGCCAGCTGGCACCCTTTGGCCATCAGTTCACGCCGTCGGGGGATGCATTCACCTCGGCAGCGGAGATCGGCGCCGCGACCGCCATCGAATTCCTGCCGGACGGCGGCATGGTCGCAGCCGCCGAGCCCGTGAGGCGCGGGGGCGGATCCGCTATGGCACTCAAGCTGCCGCCGCGGTAGGGCCGCACAGTCCAGGACGGGCTGCTCGTTTTCGATCTGCAACCACCACCGGCTCCGGCGCTACGACCGGCGACTCCTGCCCGCGGCACGGACTTCGGACCCTGAACCGACAACGGACTATGGCTAAATCCCTGATATTGATAAATGGACTTCCTGGCTCCGGGAAGACCACGCTCTGCCGGCAACTCGGTCAGGCCTTGTCCTGGCCCGTCATCGCCAAGGACAAGCTAAAGGAAGCACTTGCAGACATCGCTTTTGGGAATGTCGGAACGGCGGGCGTGGGCAGATCGCGTCTGAAACGATGTGGCAGCTGGCGGCGTCGATCCCACCATTCGACTCTTGTAGGGCAGGGAGCGCACCCCTAGCGTGACCCTTGCACGTCAACTGCTTCACAGATTCGGAGGGGAAGCTATGTACGTCGTGGTAGAGACCTGGACAGCGAAGCCCGAGTTCCTCGCGGCGCCGCTCAAAACGAAAGAGGATCTCTTCGCCGAGATCAAAGCGGCGATGGTCGAGATGGCGCAGGTGGGAATCACCACGCTGGGCTGGGGTTCTGTCGACCGATCGGCCGGACAGAGCGCGGACTACGACTGGTTCGCGGTGTGGCAGGCCCCAAACGCGGAGCTCGCGAACGCCTTCCTGCAAGGTGTCGAGCGTTCCGGTTGGTACACCTGGTTCGAGCAGGTCAATGTGCTCGGCGAACTCCGCACCGTCGACGCCGTCGCAGCGGAGCACCTAGCCCTGAAGGGGGAGGACGTGCACTGACGACAGTCGGTGCGCCGAAATGCCATCCTGTCCTGATCCTCTGGTCGAACAACATCAACTCTCCAAACTGTGCGGTGGTTGATTACGCCGAAGAATCTTCTGGCAGGTCCGGGAAGTTCTTCCTGCTCTGCGCGTGCAGCGACTCGAACTTGAGCTGGTTGCTCGCAACGTTGAGCTGTTCCGAAGGGAAGGGCTGGGGAATACCATGCCTTTATGGACACCAGGCTGTTCGTCTACCTCAGTTACGCGGACGCGTCCGCCGCATTGGATTGGATGCAGCGGGTCGGGTTTGACGTTGTTCGCCGTCAGGACGGAGATGGCGGCCAGGTCCTCCACGCTGAGGTTCGCATGGGTGAGGCAGTGCTGATGGTGGCGAGCAACGATGCCGACTACCAGCGGCCTGCCCTGATCGGCCGATCCACGGGTCAGGGACTGTACCTTCTCGTCGAGGATGTCGACGAATTCCATCGGAAGGCACTGGCCGCCGGCGCTACGGCAGTGATTGACCCCGAGAACACCGAATGGGGCACGCGGCGGACCAGAGTTCTTGATCCCCAAGGGCAGGAATGGAGCGCGGGCACGTATGAACCTGGAGTCATGTGGTGATTGCGCAGTTTCCATGAGGCCTTTCCCGCAAAGTTGGCGCCCGAACGGGTTGCGACGCTGCAAGAACGCCCAGTTCCAAGCCTATGGTTCCTCGTGCCGCGAGTAGGAAGAGCCGGAGGGGGTCCGTTCCAACAGTCCGAAGTCGATCATGTAGCGGCGCAGCATAACGACATCATCGCTGTAACTGAGGAGCCGTTCATTGACCTGCTTTTCAGTTAGCTTTTCGCCCGGCCCGATGGCTTCGCTGACAATCCATGCCAGGAGCTCCCGCCGCTCCGCCATGTTGGCTGGATACCTCTCGATCCTGCCCAGCCGCATGAAGCGAGCCAATCCGGTCTGCGCCTGCCGCCGGGGTTGCTGCGTGAGCAGTTCACGGAAGATCGACTCAGACGCCTCCAATTCGTTGGCAGCATTCCGTTCGACGAGCCCACACTCAAGCAGGGCGGCGATGGCCCGGTTCCGCCGTCGGTCATTCAGATCACCAGCCACGTCGGGAACCGGGGCGCCAAGCACGATTTGCGCGTAGGCGGTCCGCGCGTCGTTATTGGCGAGGGCTGCCAGCACCCGCCGCCAGTGCGGTCCGCTCAGCCTCGTTTCTCCGGTCACAGCGTTTTCCTCACTCTGCGTCTGCCCCCGCCTGTGCTGGTCACGGTGTGCTTGGTCAACAGGCAAGATCGTAGTCCTGCACGAGCGTGACGGACAGGGTCTGCGGGCGGCAGGCTGTGCGGCGATGCGGCGAAAGGGCGGGACGCGGCAACACCCCCTTCCCGAAGGCCACCTGATGGCGGCCGGTGCATCCGAAGGGGGCGTTGCCAGTGGTGTTCGGATCAGGAGTCGGCGGACTCCTCCGCCGGCTCCACAGAGGTTTCTGCGGTGGCTTCTGCGGCCTTTTCGGCAGCTTCCGCGGCGGCCTCGGCGGCGGCCTCCGCAGCTTCGGCGGCGGCTTCCTCTGCAGCCTTCGCCTGAGCGGCTGCCTTTGCGGCGGCCGCTTTCGCTGCCGCGGCTTCGCGCTTCTGGGCCTGGGTGGTCTTCTTGGTGATCTTCTTGGCTTCCTGGGCGGCGCGCTTCTGCGCGGTATCCGCGACGGCGGCAGCGTTCTTCGCGACGGCGGCAGCCTTCAGGGCGGTGACCTTGGCCTTCACTGCCGCAAGCTTCGCGGCGGCCGCCTGCTTCTTCAACTCCGCCTTGGCCTTCGCCTCGGTGGCCTTCGCGGACACCGAGTGGGCGGCCGTGGTCGGGGCCGCGGTGGCGACACCGGCACCAGCTCCAGTGAGAACGGCTGCGGTCAGGACGACAGCGCCCAGCTTCTTCGCAATCGACATGCGTAGTGCTCCAATGATGTGTGGCCCGGCAGTGCGGGCGGGGATCCGGCTCGCCGGTTGCCGTCAGCCTAGAGTGGAAGCAGAGCGCTGTTCAATCAGATGCACCGATGCTTGGCAGAACCTTGGCGAACGTTGAGGCTCCAGCCATCCGGGACCCATTTTGTGCCGGACGTTATTGGGACGGTCACGCGCCTGTTTGTTGCGAGCGGATCATGCGGCCACCCGCTGTTCTGCCGGGGCCGGGAAGCGGACATCCGGGGTGGTGTGCTCGGCGTAGACGCCGGCGCCCAGGGCCGGGCCCGCGTAGGCGTTGACTAGCTCGGGGGCGCCAGTAACGTCCACGAACAGATCACGGACCCAGGCGGGTGCGGCCAGGATGCTGAAGTTCGGGTTGGCCACATCGTTGCGGTAATGGCGGGACAGGCGTTTCTTCTTGCCGTTACCGAGCAGGTCCACGCGCAGGACAGTGAAGGGGGCGTCTTCGGTGGTGGCGCTGATTCTGATGATCGCCAGGTCGGCGGTGAACGGGCGGTCCTTGGCCGTGTCGCGTACCTTGTGGGTCGGCGCCAGGTTGACGGTCCATTCACGGAACCGGCCGGTGGTGGCTGTCGTGGTCAGGGTGGCGGGGTTAGATGGCGTCGTCAGCAGGGTGGTCATCGAACTCGTCCTCCTCATCGTCATCGGGCAGGGTGGTGCCGGCGGTCAGCTACAAGAATGCCTTGGCCGGGGGATCGCAAAGGTCGGAGGCGTGCACCTGGACATCGGGTCAAGGGCACATATAGGAGGCTGCTGAAGGATGAGGCCATGCTCTCTAAGATAGTCAGCACCCCTTCGGCGGTGATGACGGGGGCATTGCTCATGGGTTAATTCTTTCAGTTCGTCGGTTATGCCATGCGGCCCACGTGCACGGCGGGCGCGTCGTACTCACCGGGCAGACCATGGCCGGCGCTTCTGGAAGGCGACGGCGGGGTAGCCGGACCCTCCTGCATTGCCGTCGCGTCGGCCCCGGTGCGTCAACTGTTCTGGGAGTGCAGTAGCTGTAATCTGGCTTCGAACCGCTCACAACTTCATGGGGGAACATTGACTGAGAACATCCCGGCCGTCCCGCCGGTGCCGCCGTATCCCCAGACACCGCCCTACCCGCCGCAGGGGCAACATGCCCCCTTCGCGGGCAACGCGCCGTCCTACGGTGCCCCCCAGGCCTACGCTCCGCCGTACGGCCAGCAACCTTACCTACAACCATCCCAGCAGCCGTATCCGGCCTACCAGCAGGCGCCGCAGCCGCGGTATTCACCGGACGGCCAGTGGACCTACGCGGGGGCTTCGAATGCTCCGAAGTCCTCCTGGTACCGGGTTGGGGCTGGCATCACGTCGATCGTGCTGGGGTCCTGGCTGTTTCTCCAATTCCTTGTCGGGGCCTCCCTGGGACTCGGCATCCTAGCCTTCCTGTCGCTTGTCGCCGCCGGCGGGACAGTCGTGTCGGGCATTGTCCTGCTGGCCAAGCAGCGGAGCCGGGGGAGAGGGGTGGCCGTCACGGTGCTGAGTTTCGCTGGGCTTGCACTCTTCGTGGGCTTCTTGCACCTTGCGGGCCGAGCCGGCCCCGGCATGTTCTTCTTCAATTTCCTGCTGTCAGTCCCGGTACTGGTCGTCATGGGCATCGGGTTGTCCCGGGAAACGCGCAGCGCCTGACCGTTCGCACCGTGGTCAGACATCCATTCAGGAACCCCTGGCGCCGACATGACGATGAGTCGATGACTGTAGTCTCCCGTCCTCCTTCCTGGATCAAACGCTAGGACGCTGCCATCAGCCATGGCCACAGCAGCCTGTTTTTCATCGCACACAATCGTCAGCGGTACTCCACCCGGTGCGTCAGGCTGCTGACCGCTGGCGGGAGGGATTCGTGAGGCCAGACGGCGCGATCCGCACACACCTGCCTTCCCGGCGGCTTCCGAAGACGATGTATGGCAGACTTTCCCCGACCACCCACCGGCGCTTCAATCCACGACCGCGGAGAACCCATGCTGGATTTGATCCTTGACGTCCTCAGCGCAGCTCTGGAGGCGGTCTGGGTCAACTGGGGGCCCACGGCCAAACAACGCGTCAAGCGTGCGCTCAGACTCTCGCGCCGCCGGAATCTGTCCGCCAAGAGCAGGCAGTTCGCTCAGACATGGCTGGATTATGGGCTGCAGAATCTTGCCGACCTTGGGCTGCAGGCGCGGGAGCCGGAGCTCAGAACGGCGCTGTCCAGGGTGAAGGAAGCCGCCGCGTCGGACTTTGCTCCAGAGCTGAACGACGCCGGCCGTCCCTAGTCAGCGGGATCATCCTGCTCGTGTTCACGCTGCTGGAATCCAGGCCCGAAGGGCAGCGGTTCGACTAGCCGCCCTGGTCATGGCGCGGAACGGGAAGGCCACCGGGGCATAGCCGCCGGTGGCCTTCCTCCGTCCGCATGACTGCGCTTCCCGGGCCCGCGCCCGGTCCGCGCTACTTCGCCGGCGTGACGGTGGCTTCGTAGGTGAGGATTTCGGTGCCGTTGCCTTCTTCGCCGTTGTCGGGGGCCACCTTCATGGTGAGGTGCCCGCCGTCGGCCGTCATTTTGAACGGGTTGCGTGTTGCCACGTGGCCTGCGGTGGACCACTGCTGGAACGGGACGTCGCGGATTACGTTGCTGGACTTGAGGTCGATCATCGCCATGCCGCCGAGTTCGTAGGTGGCACCGGTGCCGCCGGCCGCCGGGGTCTGCGGGAGGTTGGTGATTCCGGCGCAGAGCATCCTGGAGTTGGGCACGTACTGGCAGTCCTGGTAGTCGATGAAGTAGTTCGGGTTCTCCCAGGTCGAGAGCTGCTTGCCCTGCAGGTACCATTCGGCGAAGCGGCGCGAGCCCCAGGTGTTGCCCACCAGATGGCCGGTCTGCTTGTCCATCACGATGCCGCCGAAGTGGTCCTTCACCTCGAACTGCTTGTGCACCTCGAGGGTGTTCGCGTCGACCCGGTAGATGATGGCGCTGCTGTCGGGCCGGTACTGGGCCACGGGGACCCAGACGTTGGTGCCGTCGAAGTCGATGCCCCCCGGGTGGTACATGTCGCCCTCGCCCAGGATGATGTCCTTTTGCAGGTTGCCGGCTTTGTCCATGACGAACAGGTGGCCGACGCCCTTACCGGGGGTGCGGTCGAACCCGTTCTGCGGGCTCGGGAACTTCACGGTCGGCTCGATGATCTGAACGGCCGAGAGGAAGATGTGGTCCTGGCTGTAGGCGATTCCCTCGGTGTGGTACGTCGGGAAGTTCAGCTTCAGGCTTGACGTCTGCTGCCACTTCGTGTTCCGGTCAACGCCATTGAAGGCGTCGGCCAGCGCCGTATTTTTTTCACCGTGGTTGCCGGAATCGGCGCTCTTTCCTGCGGCCTGGGCGGCCGCGGTTCCGCTGATTGCGGACGCGGCCAGGACGATTGCCGCGGCGGCCGTGAGGATGCCTCGGGTGCGAGTCGCGCTCATTGGGGAGCCTCTCAAAGGTTGGATCTCAACAAGGACTCCCGACGCTACTTCCCGGTAATGAACCCCGGGTGCGGGCCGGTGAACAGCAGGTTGCGGAGCAGTCCGAGGGCGGCGCGCAGCAACCCGGCCCCTCGATTCGATTGAGATCACTACGCGCTGTGGAGGCCTCCCAGGTTCAGCCTTCGCAGTCGGTGCAGTAGACCTGGGCGCCCGTCTGCCGGGCGATCTGGGAGCGGTGCCGGACCAGGAAGCAGGAATGGCAGGTGAACTCGTCGTTGGCCTGCGGAATGACCTGAACAATCAGCTCTTCGGCGATGAACTCGCCGCCCGGGACTCCTGCCCCGTCCAGCCCGTCGGCCTCGTCGAGCTCCTGGACGACGCTGCGGGCGTCCGGGGCGTTAGCGGACTGCAGCGCCTCCAGGGAGTTTTCCTGGGTTTCCTTGACGTCCGAGCGGACTTCGTCGTAGTCGGTTGCCACGTGGCTGTTCTCATTTCTCGAGTGTTGACTAACCTCAGTGCAACGTACAGCACGCCGCGGTTGTTCCGCTGCCGCGGGCAGAATCGACGCCCTGCGGCGTTAGCGGGCAGGGCGGGACGCCAATGCCGATGCTCTCTGAGATGACCGACGTGGAGTTCAGCGCGGCGGCCCGATACCAGTTCGCACAAAGTACCGGCGTGGTGGCCATCGCGGTCCTCGGATCCAGCGCAGTTGACAGGGTCATCGCGTCCGCCACGAGCCGGGAGACCAAATACCCGCACGAGTTTTTTACCTCCAGGACCGCCGCAGTCACATGGCTGCAGGATATTATCGGGAGCCGCGATTAGGAAGCGGCCATGTGGGCAATGTTCGGGCAGGATTCGCGCATCATCCAAGACAGACCGGTCTTTCCCATTGTAATGTGGCTTCACGGTCTTTCCGCCCCGTTTGCTCCAGGGTTGTATCAAGGGCTCTAGGGATCGTGGCCGGTTCCGGGCTCTGCCGGAACGGGAACAAAGGATTAGCCAATGTCCATTAAGTTGTCGTCCCGTCCGGAACCCTCACACGGGTACCCGCCCGCGGACCCGTGGGAACGTGAACCGGAGGACAGCAGCGTACGGGGGATACGCCTGCAGGCCGCCGAGATCATCGCCGCGGTGCTGTCCGATTCCTTGCCGGGACGGGCCCGTGCCCGGGATCAGCTGTGTCGTTTGCTGCAGGCCAACCCGGGCCGACCGGAAGTGGCGCTGGCGGCGCACCTCATCGCCCTGCGCGAGGAACCTGCCCGGGGCCACCGACCCGATCTGACACTCGTCCAGGGGGAAGCGGCGGAAGTCGAAACGCCCGCGCAGCCCTCACGGCCAGGCGCTGGGCGGGCGCCCGGGTCCCGTCCAGGCGCCCGCCAACCCCTCCTGCATCATCGTCCCGCTGAGCGAGTGCACTATGGTCGCGCGGATCGGGCCGGGCTCGGCGGCTTGTCAGGGGACGGAACCTAAACGCAACGATTCAGAAGTCCGCCTGCCCGCGTGGCCACGCGGTGATCCGTTTCTGGAGTCAAGGGCTTAAGGTGGTCGGGACGTACCCGGAACCACGAAGGGGACCATCCCCATGGCTCGCATTTTCATCACCGGATCGACCGACGGACTCGGGCTCGCCACCGCCCGGACGCTGTTGAATCAAGGCCACGAGGTCCTGCTGCACGCCCGTACCAGGGCACGCGCCGCCGCCCTCGATGACCTCGCCCCGCAAGCGGCCGGCGTCGTCGTTGGTGACCTCAGCAGCGCCGTCGAAACGCGGGACCTCGCCGAACAGGTCAACACCCTGGGGCGAATGGACACCGTGGTCCATAACGCCGGTGTCTACCTCGCGCCGGGGCGCGTCGCGACGCCGGAGGGACACTCCCGCACTCTGGCGGTCAATGTTCTCGCCCCCTACCTGCTCACGGCACTGATCGAACGGCCCGGCCGCCTGGTCTACATCAGCAGCGGCATGCACCATGGGGCCAGCGGCAATCTCCATGACATCGATTGGACCGAGCGGCGCTGGAATGCCAGCGCGGCCTACTCCGAGAGCAAGCTCCATGTTTCTGCGCTCGCCGCCTCCGTCGCCCGGCACTGGCCCGATGTGTTCAGCAACTCCGTTGACCCCGGCTGGGTAGCCACCAAGATGGGCGGAGCCGGCGCCCCTGACGACCTGGCCATGGGTCACGACACCCAGAGTTGGCTCGCCGTCAGCAATGACCCCGCAGCCCTGGTGTCCGGCAGCTACTGGCACCACCGCCGGCCGCGTAAACCGGCCCCGGAGGTCAACGACACGGCCTTTCAGGACAGGCTCACCAGCAAACTCGCCGAACTTACGGGCGTAACGCTCTTTTGAAATACAGAAGGAACAAGCCGGGCTTTCTTGCGGTTACTGCCGGCCGCACTTCAGGCGGATGCTCAGGTTTCCTGTCGGTTCGCCGCTGCCCGGCTCCGTGGCAACAGGAATCCGGCCGCGACAAGCCAGAGGAGTCCGCCGAACCGCCCGATGGGCAACAGGAACTGGAGCGGCTCGATCACCATGGACAGGAAGCTCAGCTCGGCCAAGGCGGCGATGACGAGGCCGGCCCAGGCCAGCCAGCGCGGCACGAAGCGCAGGATGAGCGCCGGGACGGCGATTCCGGCCACGAGGAGCCCCAGGCCAACGACGAAGGCGACGCCGCCGGTGATGAACGCGAGAAACGACAGCGCATGGGTCAGCGGCACATCGGTGGTGATTTCCGGGCGGCTCAGGACCCACCCCACGGCGGCCGAGAGCATGAGGAACACCGAGGCGGTGATGCCGCCGAAGAAACCGATCGCGGGCCCGGGGACGCGCACGCCAAGCCGGAGCTGCCGGGCGTAAACGGTGGCCGCGAAGATGCCCAGCGGTACTGCTGAACCGAACTGGAAAAAGCTGGCGAGCCGCACCGCATCGGGGTTTCCGTGAAAGAAGGCCGCGACCTGGCTGGCAGGAGAGAACGGCGAGACGAAGGTCTGGCCGCCCGTGAGGATCGCGCTGCTGACCAGGCCGCCGACCGTGAGTCCCAGGCTCACGGCCGCCAGGATGCCCGGGTTGGGGCCGCCGGATCGTGTCGTTGGAGAGGTGTGGTGGGGGGATAGGTCAGTCATGATCGCTTCTTTCACGTAGTTACGTCACAACTAAAATGATTCATCCGTTGAATGATTCTGTCAATAGCGTAATATTGGGGCATGGAC
>NZ_JBFTZV010000044.1:0-17282 GCF_056406615.1 Arthrobacter sp. P1_B3
CGTCGAGCATGGCTCGCGTCGAGCATGGCTCGACGATCGAAGAAGGAGGCCCACATCCGGAACATCGGATCCTGGCGCTCCTGCTCCGGCGAGTGGAACCCCGACCATCGGCGGTAGACCTGGGCKAACTCCGGCAGCGTGTACCGTCGCTCCGACTTCGGGGGGACGACCGAGTCGTGCAGGTCCTTCGTGAGCTTCTCCTGCTCGCTCAGCTGGCCTTCGGCCTGGAAGAGCATCGCTTTGACGCCCTGATCGGTTGTCTCGGGGAGGGCGAGCTCGGGAGCGATTCCGAGGATGTGTGCGGTCTGGATGGTTCGGGGCTGTTGCGGCAGGGGCATCACTGCGAGTTGCGCTGCACCGGCGCCGAGCCCGTTCCGCTCGTCGAGAGCGGCCCGGGTCTTGGACTCGGTCGCCGCCTCACCGCGGATCGCGCGGATCCGGCCGTTCGCTCGAGCGAGCGGATCGGCGACGGCATTGGCGGGTGGTCGCCCCTGCTCCTTGCGCAGGTCTTCGATCGTGGCCGCGAGGAGCAGTGCTCTGCGTGCCAGGATGCCGATGCGTGCGCCGAGGGCCCGTCTGTCGGCGCCCGCCGTGTTGAACTCGGCCCTGCTGTCGACCAGAGCGGTCAGCGCACCCTCGAGCTCCAGCTGGTATCGTCCCTCCGCAGTCCGGACGGCATCGGCGGCCCTGTGAAGACCGCGGAAGTAGTAGACCGCCTTCTCGTACGCGTCGGGCAGGCCTTCAGCCTTCATATAGATGTATCCCGCCATGCCTTCCGCCAGCTGGCGGTGCACCGCCGCTGCCGCGAGGCCCTCCGGCGGACCGAGGCCGTCAGGGCCCAATTGCGTCTGGACTGCGGCGAGAGCCTTCAGGTTGCTGTAGTCGTTCAAACTGGGAAGCAGCAGCGCGAGAGCCGCGCGGGCATCCTGGGCGCCCGCCGCCGACGGATCCGAGTGCCAGCTGTCGATCCAGGCATTAACCGCGGAGTTGACTGTGGCCTTCCAGGCTGCGTCATCCGGGGCCGAGCCGACGGATGCGATCGCGGGTTTGACGGTGGCGTACAGGTCGTTGCCAGGAGGGTTCGTATCGCCGGTGATATCGGGGTAGGCCATGACCTCCCGACGTCCGACGCCGTCTGCGGGCGAAGGGCTCAGAACGTGGGAGACCTCGTGGGCGAGCAGTCGAAGACCTGACTCCGAGCTGGGATCGAACTGCCCGGGCCCGAACGCGACCGAGGTCCCCAGCGACAGTGCTCGTGCCGACACGGAGCGGGCCACCATGCTTGCGGTCGGGCCGGAGTGGATCCTCACGAAGTCGAGCTGCTGGCCGAATCCCGATTCCAGGCGCTCGCGTGCGGGGGATGGGATCGGGGAATGGGGACCGAACTCGGATGGCGGGGCAGCCTGATCGCGCGCTCCCCGCGTCAGCGGTGCGGAGGAAGGTGGGCCGGCAAGCGCCCTGCCAGCGCCGGCACGCGCAACCTGTTCTGCAGGAGCGTCGCGATCGCGGGAGGTCTTGCTCGAAATGCGGGCGACGCCCTCGATGCGCCCCCCGAACGCCGTCGTCATGACGAGACCGGCACCACGCACAGCGGATCGGGTGGGCTCACCTCGTGCGGCAGTGGCGCGGGCTGCGCGGCATCCCCTGGATCGGTGCTCACGACGAGTGCGTGGGTCAGCTTCGCGTCGTTCTTGAAGATGAAGGCACCGCTCGGGTCCTTCGCCGCGACGAGTTGGTCCGCCCAGCCGCCGGGCACCGGCACGTCCCGGAGGTCGGTGCCGAGTGTGATGTCGAGCTCGGCTGCGAGCGTCGCGTTCCACCCGGCACCCCCGATCACTTTGCCCGTCGCCAGGAAGTCGGCGACCGCCGTGAAGCCGACTCTCGGAGGGATGCAGAACCGCAGGGCGAGCAGCCACCAGAGTTGGAAGGTGAGCACGACGATCGGCAGGAACAGCAGGAAGAGGAAGAACGCGACGATGAAGAATAGCTCGATCGCGAACGTGCAGACCGCCGCCCCGGCACCGATGCGTCCTTCGCCCTGTTTGGGGATCCCGCTGAAGGGGTTCATCTTGAATTGCGAGTCCGGGGGCGTGACGATACGCACCCCGCCCGGGCCCTGCTTCTCGCTCGCACGCGCGGCAAGGCGGCGCAGGTCGGGCAGTGTGATCGTCACGGTGCGATTCTTGGTTCCTGCGGGGTCCATCGGATCGGCCAGGCGGAAGGGCTCCGTCGGTGCGCTGACCCACGTGAGTGTCGGGCATCCCTCGCGCGCCTGGGCTACCACGCATTCGATCTCGTAGATGGCGTGGTCGTCGAGCTTGCGCTCGATCGCGGGAGGCCGGCCTCCGGGCTGCGGCGCGAGCCAATGATCGCCGGAGTACGTCGGGATGACCCCGAACCACAGCGACCGCGATCCTGGACCTTTCGGCCCGGCATCCTCAGCGCACATCTTGTCCTTCTCACGAACGGGCAGCCGCGTCATCTGGATGATCTGCTCCTTCTCACCCTCGATCACAGGGTCGCCGACGTCGCAGATCGTCCGCCAACGCCCGCCCCCTTTGGGCGACAGAAGCCACTCCTGGATGTCGGTGTGGCAGTCGATCTCGGCGAGATCGGCAGCATGGTCTTCGTTGAACTTCCTTCGCCACGCCTCGTTGGCCCACCAGACGTCGCGCACGTCCGAGCTGGTGGGTACGCACTCGCCCAGGCCCTGCTCCTTCGCGAGGTCGGCGACCAGGTTCGCGGCTACCCGGCGCGCCGGGCGCCCCTTCGCCGTCAGCGACGTGTGCAGCCTCCGCATCCGGAAGCCGACGCTGATCTCGTTGTGCGTTCCCGCACGAGGCAGCCCGGGGACATCGCAGAACACCTCGACGACGACGACGTAGAACCGCTCGTGGAGGGGCTGGTAGAGCTTGCGCAGGTTCGTCTTCACGAGCCGGGATGTCGCGAGCCGCAGTCGCGTGTCGTCCTTGACGTGGGGCCTCACAGGCACCGGATAGGTCCACACGTCGTCGTCGCCGAACACGAGGCTGGCGGCGGGATCCTCGAGCAGCCGTTCCACGAAGTCCGAGCTGTCGTACATCTGAATGCGCGGCCGCCGCGCGAGTGGCGCACCCAGGTCGAGGCCTTCCCTGACCCGGTCGTACCAGGGCGATCGCATGACGAAGTCGGGTTCGCTCACCAGATGTTCCCCACTCCCGGGCTGTACATGGGTGAAGTAATAGCGACGCTCGCTACCAGGGTCTGGCAGTTCACGATGCCGCTGAAGTTCGAGGTCGGCGCATTGACGTTGAGCGAAGGGGCGTTGACCGTCACGACACTGTTGGCCGTGATGTCGATGCCCCCCGACGCGTTGAGCGTGATCGTGCAGCCGTTGGCGTGCGTGATCGTGATCTCCTGCGGAGTCTCGTTGAGCACGACCTTGTGCCCGGTCTTCATCGTCAGGCTGATCTTCGACGATCCGGACGCGTCGTCGAATTCGAGCCGGCTGTCCGCGCGTGTGCGCAGGACCCGGATGTTGTTGGGTGCAGTAGGGGATTCCGGCTGCGCGGCCTTGCCGTTCCAGGCAGCGCCGACGATGTAGCCGCGGCGGAAGTCGCCCGCCTCGAACGCCACCACGACCTCACTGTCGACCTCCGGCATGACTTGGAGGCCCTGATCCTTGTCGGCGTAGGGCGAGCAGAGGGTCGCCCACCCCCGCACGTCGCGGTCGCCGTCGGTGCCGAGCGACGGATAGCGCACCTGCACGCGCCCGAGCCGCGCCGGATCGTCTGTGATCTTCGTAACGAGCGCGGGGTAGACCCCGAAGAAGCGGGGTCCGTCGCCGTCTGCGTGCTCGGGGAGTCCCATCACCCCGCCTCGTTCAGGGTGGGCCGTTCGGCTTCGAACGAGGTCCGAAGGCCCCGCACGTTGTCGTACGTGTGTGTGACGCGCGTAACGTAGTAGCCGTCACCGTCGAACGGCTGGCCGACAAGTTCGAGCCGGAGCTGACTGCCGACGGCGAGCTGCGGCGTTCCTCTCGTGAGCCCGCTCGCGGTGACGAAGCTGCGCGACCTGCGCAGCATCTCGGCTCGGGCCCATGCCGATGCCTCCGCGGAAGTCTGCGGAACTTCCCGAACACGGATCCCGGAGCTCGCGCCGAGCGCCCTCTCGAGCACCTGCGGACCCGTGCGGCCGACTGATGCCTCGGCCTCGATTGTCCGGCTGCCCGCACGCTCATCGATCACCGCCTTCGCCCGCGCGTCGTAGCCGCTCACGATGACGTCGGTGTGCTGGTGGGCGAGGTCGGCCGAGATTCTCCCCTCGATCAGGTCGGAGCCGTGGGTGAGGGTGACTTTGTCTCCGCGCCGGGCGGGACGGTCGCAGAAATGGAGGGTGCGCTCGCTGCACCAGACGTCGGTCTGCAGGAGGCGGGCGCGCTCGCGCAGGAAGGCGAGGTCGCTCTGATTGACCTGCTGCAAGACGTCGTAGCGCGGCCCGTCGGCCGACACGTCGGCGTCGAGTCCGTGCTCTTGGGCGATGCGGCGCACGACCTCGGCGTCGGTGATGTCGGTGTAGGTGCGCATGCGCCGCGTCATCCGCAGCCGCATGAGACGGTCCTCGGCGAGCATCACGACACGCGGCGGTTCGCTGTCGCCGAGCACGACTTCGATTCCCGAGACGGCGCCGTCGAAGACGACGAACTGATCCCCGTCGGCGCCCAGAGCGACTTCGATGCCGGTTCCGAAGTCGAATTCGCTGCCGTCGACGTGCAGCATCGGGCCCGGTGGGCCTGGGTTGCCGATCCCGCTCGCGATGAAGTGCACCTCCATGGTCCGCAGGCCCTCGACCCCCTCGTCGACGATGAGGCGGACGCAATCGCGGGCGAGATCGCCGATCGCCTTCCCGCCGATCGTGAAGACCGGCGAGGCGACCGTGAGGAGCGCGTCAGTCATCGAAGTCCTCCGCGCTCACCCTGCCGCGCAGTCGATGCACATGCGTCTGGATGCCGCGCCACTCGTCTTCGCGGGCGCCGGGGTAGCGGGGCGTGGCGTCACCCTCAGCCTTTGCGTCATCGGTGTCGTAGGCGCGCGGCCCCGAGAGATCGGTGTGGATCTCGCCGACATGCACGGCCATCGCGGTCACCTTCCTGAGAGTGGTGATTGCAGTCTCACCCTCCGGGCGTCGCCGCAGCGTCACCGGAGGCGCGGGCACGGAGGGGGATGCCGCGTCCGAAGGTGAGGCTGCGCGGATCCGCCTCGGTTGTGACGGTGGCGCTGGCCTGGCCTGGTCGCGTGCGCAGCGCGATGCCTGGCACCGGGACTTCGAATGATGCGCGCGCGCTCGCCTCGGCGGTCCCCGCGGCCGCGACGTCGACCCGTGCACTCGCACGCGCGACGCCGCCCGCCTCGGCGAGCACGAAGCCAGCGGCTGCCTGCGCGGTCGCTCCTCGGCCAAGGTCCGTGCCGCCCGTAAGTCCGAGGGCCGCGCGAGTCGTCGCGGTGTCGGCGATGCCGGTAGATGCCGTAAACCCGCCGCTCGTGCCGATCCCCGTCGTCGCGGTGGCGCTGAGACCTGCTGATGCCGTCGCCCCGAGTTGCACTTGGGTTCCGGCGGCAAGCCAGAGCGGGCTGTCAAGGCCGGTCATCGCGGAGCGCCATGCCGCGGGGTCCTGGTCGAGGCGGGTGAGAAGCTGCTGAACACTCTCTCCGGCCTTCGCCAGGGCGGTGGAAAGGGGATTCATCGACGGCGACGAGCCCGGTCCGTTGCCGGGCACGGCGCTCGGTGCGGCGGCACCCCCGGGCCCGATGAGGTTGTGCTGCTTGTCGGGGTGCTTGGCGGCCCGGGCGTCCTTCGCGCCGGCGCCGACCTGGCCGGCATCCCATTTCGGGTTCACTTCCGTGATGGTGACGGACACCTTGGCCCGTAACGGCATCCCGCTCGGTGAGAAGTAGTCCAGGTCCTCGGTGAGCTGGGTGACGATGCCCTGGAAGCGGAATGTTCCCCACGCGAATCGCACAGCGGGTGGCGGCTGTTTCGGGTGCTCATCCGCCGGCTCGGTGAACTGGCGCACGATGCGTGTGAGATCACGCACATCCTGGGGGGTTCCGTCCTTCTTGCCCTCGGCGGTGTCGAACTCCAAGTCGAAGGAGAGGGTCGCCGACTGCACCGAGGGGACCTGCCGTTTCGGCATGCCCGTGGTCGCGCCGCCCTTGTCGATGTTGTTCGTCCGCGACAGCTTGAGCGACGTCGGGTTGAACTGCACGGGAAGCGGTGCCCCGGCATCCTGGAAGTCGGCTGAAGCACCCTTGGTCGCGGGCTTGTTCTTGAGCGGTGTGAGAGTCGCCGGTACGAGTGTGGTCACTGCGGGAGCTCCATCCAGAGGCCTTCGTGGACGATGTGGAGCTCTTCGAGAGCGATCTCGCCGGTCTTGGCGTTGAGGGTCGGGCCGCTCACCTTTTGCGGTAGGCCCCGCTCGAACGTCCAGGTCGCGAGCGGCGCCTGTCCGTGCGGATTGAGGATCTGGATGCGGCCGTCATAACGGGTGACGGGCAGCTCCCCGCTCACCATGCGCGTGAGCCACATCCACAGCTCGGTGTTCGCGTTGGCGCGTGCGTCGGCGGCGAACATACCCCGCTTGAGCACGATCGGCGAGAGCTTGACGCGCCCGACGCGACGCACGACGCCGTCGTTGCGGCCGCCCTCGAGGTACTCCTTGACGTCGGCTTCGAGTTCGAGGCCGCCGCACTCGGCGAAGCCGCCGGTCGTTCCGAGCACGGAGGGATTCCACTTTCCCTCGGCCGGCTGCGGGCGATCCTCCACCCGCGTCAGCGTGATGCGGAAGCTGAACGCCGGCAGCAGGAACTCATCGCTCATCGCGCACAACCGTGAGCGAGCCGTCCGGATCGCGGGCGATCCGCACGAGGATGTACTCGAGCGGCACGGCGGGCGCGACCCCGATTTCGGCGATGAGCCGGCCGAGAGCCTGCGAGGCGGACGGGTTCACGTCGTCTCCGCAGTGCACGAAGAAGGACTCGGCGTCGGACCGTCCCGCGAACGCGCCCTGGCGGGCGAGTCCTCGCAGCAGGGTAGTCAGCATGCGCGTGAGCCGATCGCGCAGCTCGGCCGTGTTCGGCTCGAACGCGAGATCCGCCCCCTGACGCTGAATCGTGAGCCGGAGCATGGTCATGAGCCGCCGTACCGAGAGCTGACGGTAGTCCGGATCCGTCGAAAGGGTCCGTGCCGCCGTCAGCCGGAATCCGTCGCGCTCCGCGCGGTATACATTCACGCCTAGCTGATGCAGCGCGTCGTGCGCGGCATCCGTCACCGTCGCCTCCGCCCGCACGGCGTCTCGCGCGAGCTCGTTGGCGGGGCCCCAGGGGAGGCCGCGCTCCAGCTCGCGTGCGGCGATGATGCCCGCGGCGAACGCGGACGGCGGGATGGGAAGCGCCCGGCCCGCGGGGCCGCCGGCGACGGCGAGCCACGGGTGGTAGGCCGCGGCATAGCTCGAGTCGAAGTGGGAGCGCCACTGTGCGATCTGGGTGGTCGAGAGGCCGTTCGGCACATCGAGGAGCGCGACAAACCGTTCGCGCGCGCGTGCCACATCGATGATCCGCACCTGGCGCGAGACCAGGTCGGCGAGGTCGCCGGGGTTTCGGGCATCCAGATCGCGGGGTTCGGCCGGCGCAGCCAGGAACTCGGGCTCCGGGTCGTCTGCGGTGGTGCACGCATGGCATCGGCAGCCGAGCGGAGCGCGGGGATGACGCACGGGCGGCAGCGGCGTCGGGACGTACCGATTCCAGGTGATGTCGGGGACGCACAGGAGGCCGATCTCGCGCACCCGCCCCATGCGGTCGACGCCGACGTGGGGGTCGCGGTCGTCGGGTCCGGCATCCTCGTCGATCCAGCTGGTCGCGAGCTGCTCCGGGTCGAAGAACGCGCCGGCGTCGATCAGATGCGAACGGTCGGCGCCGTCCTGAGTGCGTTCGCCGACGAGAGGCATGAGTGACGGTGCGGGGGTGAGGTCGAGGTCGGTCCAGTCGCCGATCGGCGCGACGAGATGCCGGTCGGTCGGCGAGTCCGGCGTCGGGCTCGTGGACGACCGGCCGCTCAGTACGGCCTGAATCCACCGTGGATGCGCCGGGCGCAGCCCCAAGCCCGTGAGTACTTCGCCGGCGCCGGGCCGGGCGAGGTCGTCGATCTGCAGCGAGCCTGTGACGACGTCGACGTCGATACTGCCCGCCGCGAGCGGATCGCCGTCGAGGCGGACGGTTTGGGTTGAACCTCGGGGGAGATCGCCCAGCGACGCTACCCAGCGCAGTGTGACGTCGGACGATCCCGGCCGGATGAGCCGCAGGAGCGACCCGACGGGCGCGGCTGTTCCCGGCGGCAGCTGCAGAGCGCCTTCCGATTCGACCTCGCCGCGGACGTGCTGGGCGACCCGGTAGAGCAGCCGCAGCCGCAGTTCACCACCCCATGCTCCTTCGTCCGCGGCGCTCAGACCGGCGAAGCCTCCCGCGGGCAGGTCGAACTGGTAGTGAGCGGTCGCGGCTGCCGAGCCTCCGGCATCCTCCCCGTGCGGCGCAACCCGGACGACATATGCCACCTGGCCGCCCTGCCGGAAGAACGTCGCGACCGCGTAGGGCAGCAGCCGGACCGGGCCGCCGGGCGCTGGCTCGAAGCCGCCGAAGAGGCTCTCGTAGTCCGACCACCGCCCGATCCGAACCGGTTCGTCGACCGGTCCGCGCGGCGCGACGCCGACGAACCCCACGATGTCGAGGCGCTCGGGGCGCAGCGTCGTCAGGATCGGCGGCGGCGCGACGAACACGCCGGGATGCCCTGGCACCCGTGCGGTCGTCAGGATCACGACTTGAAGTCGATCTGCTCGGCGACGAGGTGCAGTTCCTCCATCGCCACCTCGCTACCGCCCTTGCCCGCAAGCGTCGGTCCGACCCACTTCTTGGGCTGCGCCCGCAGGAGCACCCAGGAGCACACGTCCTTGCGACTCTCGTCCATGAGGGTGATCGTGACCGTCCGTGGATCGAGGTCGCCCTCTCGCTGTGCCTTCAGCCACGTGAACAGGCGGAGGTCGCCGATGAGACCGCGTTTGAGGGTCACATCGTCGGTGACGTTGATGTTGGGAACCTTCCGCACGTGGTTCTCGTTGTCGTTGCCGTTGCGGTACTCGGAGTACTTGATCTCGTTGCCGAGTCCGCTCACGTCGGAGAAGCCGCCGACGATCTGGTCTTCACCACCCTGGTCGCCCAGCCTCACGAGGAAGTTGAAAGCGCCGTACGGGTTGTCGCGTGTAGCCATGGGTCATCTGCCTTTCGCTCCGTGTTCTCAGCTCTGCTGCGCGTCCGCGGTCCACTGCCCGATGCGGAAGATGACGAACTCCGCAGGATAGGTGGGTGCGACGCCGATGAGGCAGATCATCCGGCCGTTGTCGAGGTCGTTCTGCGTCATGGTGGTGCGGTCGCAGCGGACGAAGAACGCCTCCTCGGGCTTGGTCCCCATGAGCGCGCCCGTCCGCCAGACCGTGACGAGGAAGTCTTCGATCGACTGGCGAATGGATGCCCAGAGCCGTTCGTTGTTCGGTTCGAAGACCGCCCACTGGGTCGAACGGTCGATCGAATGCTCGAGGAACAGGAAGAGCCTTCGGACGTTGACGTACTTCCACTCCGGGTCCGAGCTCATGGTGCGCGCTCCCCAGACGCGGTTGGCGCGTCCCTCGAAGAAGCGCAGGGCGTTGACGCCCTCGGGGTTGAGCACGGACTGGCGGTCGAAGGTGACGTTCTGCCGGAACCCCGTGATCCCGAGCACGACCTCGTTTGCCGGTGCCTTGTGCACGCCGCGCGCGATGTCGCTGCGTGCGTAGATGCCCGCGGTGAACCCACTGGGGGGGAGCTGGATGACGGGCCGCGGTGCGCCGGGATCCGGGCGGGCGGTCGGGTCGAGGATGTCCATCCAGGGGTAGTAGAGCGCGGCGTACGAGCTGTCGAACTGCGAGCGGAACGCCCGCACCGCCGAGATCGAATTGTCCTTCGGCGGATCGACGACCCCGATGCGATAGGCGCGCGGCGCTTCGCAGTGGGCGATGAGGCTGTTGGTCACCGTGAGCTGATCGGCCAGGACGAACCGGACCGCGTCCGGGACTGCGACGATCGCGATGTCCTCCTGCTCCGCGAGGGCGCCGAGGCCGTGCGCTGCCCGCTTCGGGTCGTCGGGATCCGAGGCGTCGCCCGCGATGTCCGATGGCCCGACGGGCTGCCCCTCGCCGGCCCCGGTGAGCAGAGTCCAATCGGCGAGTGCGTTGAGCCCGTTGACCAGTGCACCCGTCGCGAGTTCTACAGGCGGCATGTTGCCGGTGTCGAACCATACGAGTGACTGCTCGTCGGCAGGGTTCTCCGCCTGCAGCACGTTGCCAATGCCGCGCGGGTGAGTGGCGCCGAGCTCGAGCCCCGGGTAGGAGTCGAGTCGTCGACCACCCCACCGAACGTTGACCGTCACGGTCAGGTGGGTGACGGCCCCCGCGGGAACGGTCACGTTACCCGCGCCGTCACTCACCCCGAGCGAGCCGTCGGGTGCCTTCGCCACGATCGCGACGTTCGCCGACACGGGCGCGACGCCGTCCCTCGGGATGGCCGCCGCGTTGGCGAAAACCTCGACGGCCGCCCCCTCCTGCACGCCTTTGAGCACGGCCGGACCGCCGTTCGTGCCGGGGACGACGATGTTCTTGCTCCGCTGGAAGCTGACCGAAACCGCGAACTCGTTGCCTGCAGCGCCCGGCCACCGCGACCGGAAGGTCGCGACCGCCGGGGCACCGGCGAGGGGCAGCTGCGAGAAGTTGCCCGCGAGCGCGACGGCGCCGGCCCCGTCCAGGGTGAACGGAAAGACGCGGGCAACGTACAGCCGCCGCCCGCCGTTGCCAAAGAATGCACGTGCCGCGTAAGCCAGGTAGTTCCGCTGGTCGGCCAGCCCGGTGCCGACGTCCTCTAGGCCGCCGAAGGCCCGCTCGAACTCGGTGGAGCTCGTGACGAGTGTCGGCGAAGGCACCATGACGAGCGGCCGCGTCCAATTCGGGGGCGTGAGGAAGTACGGCACGGGGCCGTAGCGGGCGAGGCCCGTCATGCCGAAGGTGGAGGTCGCGACGCCTTCGATCGATCGCGAGCGGAAGCTCGTCTCCTCGACGTAGACGCCGGGGGTCAGGTATTCGGGCATGGCGGTCTCCTCACGGATGGAAGGGGATGTTGGTGGCGATGACGGTCTCGCGGCCGACCGGGACGGTGAACTGCGGGGGAGGGGGAACGCTCGGCACGAGTGCTGCGGGGGGCGTGATCCCCCGCAGCAGGTCGTTGTCGAGGTCGCCCGGGAGGTTGGGCGGATTCCCCGGCCGGGTGACCACCTCGGCCGGGGGCGGATCGACGAGCCCATCGTCGGGGGGCTCGACGGGCGCGGTGGCGGGACCTCGGAGGACCAACCGGACCGTCACCGAGCTCTGCACGGGGTTCTGCGCGATGTCGGTGAGCACGAGCCGGAATTCGCCACGGTCGTCGCCGTGAGCCAGCCCGAGGATGGCCCCGGTCGTCCCGCGGGCCGTGATGCGTGCCCACGGGACGGGGATTCCCGCTTGCATGATGCGTCCGCGGATCGCCGTCGTGCCGGTCGGCAGTGGATACGCCGCCCCCGGCCACAGCCAAAGCCGGAGCGTGCGCGAAACGACCGAGAGCGCATTCGCCGGCACGGGATCGGTGAGCTGCGCCTGTGTCCACCACGGCACAGTGAAACGTCGAGGCACGTATCTCCGGCTCGCGTCGGACACCCGGACCGTGAGCCCTGCCGGGCGAGGCGCCACGCGGAGCCGGAATCGACCCGCCCCGACCCTTTCGAAATCCACGCAGGGCCACTCGGGGGTGGCTCCCCGGGGCAGGAAATGCCCGGATGCCTCCCACCCGACCCGCAGTCCGGCCGTCGCGTCGCGGTCGGTCACGGCGTCGCTGAGCACGAGTCCGAGGGCGAGCCGGTGCAGCACCTGCGCGGGGCCGATGCTGGTCTGGATCATGTCTGTGCTCATGTCGGCATCCGGCTCATATCGGTGTCCGGATCGCCCGCGCCGCAACCGTGCCGACGGGTGTGGCGACGGGCTCCTGCACGCCGTCGATGCAGATAACACGCACAAGGTACGGCAGCTGCAGGCGGTAGTCCGTGTTGAGCGATTGGAATGCCTCGCTCATCGAATCGACGGCGAGGTCATCCGTCACGACCTGCAGTACATCGCCGGAGCGCCAAGGATTCACGGTTGTGCCGTTCGGCAGAGGAACGGGCAGCAGCAGCGGGCCGGTCAGAATGCTCTCAGCCTCGAGGATCTGCGCGGACAGGCCCAGCCACAGGAGCTCCTCCTCGACCGTTGCCGCGAAGGCGCCGATGAGGAAGTGCAGGCGCAGCGGGATGCGGGGGATGCCGTCGCCGTTCGCGACAGCGGACCATCCTGGTCGTGTCTCGCGGTCGACGCTCACTCGGTAGCAGAAGACCGAGATCGACGGCTGCTGGATGATCTGACCGTTGTTGAGCGCCATGGTCTTGAGCTGCCGCGTGTTAGCGAGCATCGCGGCCAGGCCGACGCCGCCGTCCCGCTCACCGAACCGCCGGTTGAGCAGGGCGACGATGCTCAGCCCCGCGGCATCGAGCGCCTGGAATCCTGCCATGGCGTCATGGTGCACACCCGCGCGTCACCGCGGCGTCGCAGGAGGAGCCCAGCGCAACAGCTCGGTGACAGGTGGCCGCCCAGACTCAGCATGCCGTCACCCGAAGGGAGCACCAATGAATGAGGACAGTCCGGCCACCACGGACACCGACAAGAAGCGCAAGTGCCGTCCGAAGTCGCCCCCAGGCGCGTGCAACCCGTCGTCGGCGATCGATGACCGCAGGTGTCGCGACAAGGGGATCGCCGCCCAGCTCGCCTACACCCAGGAGCAGGGGCCGAAGCTCGACGACGCTCAGAAGACGTACGACCAGGCGCGCAAGGACTACCGCGTCAAGCGGCACGACGCCGCCCTCCAGGTGCAGGACATGAAGCACGACGTCAAGTACCTGATCGAGCAGATCAAATGCCGCATCGAGCAGGAGCGGGTCGTGCGCTGTCTCGATGACGCGTTCGTCGAAGTCTGCGAGCAACTCGACTGCTGCGAGGGATCAGGCGGATGCTGCCCGAGCGAGTTCGAGTTCGATGCAGAGCTCCCCAACGAAGGGGAGGAAGGCGATCGCAAGCTCGCACATCGCATCGAGCGGTACAAGGCCGAGATCGCCAAGGCGAGCGCGTGCTTCAATCTGCTCGCCACCGAACCGGCCGAGCTGGACAAGCGCGTCGCCGCGCTCAAGCGCGACATTGCGGCGATCAAGGACGCGCAGCATGCCGGCGACGCCGCCACGCTCGACCTGAAAACCGAGTATGCAAAGACGCTCGTCGCCAAGCGCAAACTGGCACGCATCTGGAGCGGGTTCGCTGACACCAACGCCTACGTCGACTGCCTCTGTCAGACACTGGCCACGTGGTCCAAAGGCGTCGACATCGTCGCCGTGCTGGTCTGCGCGCAGGCCGTCCGCGCCTGCCAGATCGAGTCCGACAAGACGTGGTGTGCGACGCTCATCGGCGGCCCCGTGGCCGAGATCCTGGCGGTGTACGACCGGCTCTGCGGCTCCGACAAGCCGTGCGGCGGCACTGATCAGCCCGAGCAGCCTGACGACGATCACTCCGAGGACTGCGGTTGTGGGAATCACAAGAGGGACTACCACGGAGAGGAGCCTCCAGCCGAGCAGGTGCAGAGTGCGTGACGACGAGCAGCAGCCGTCATCGCAGCTCGTGACGACGAGCAGCAGCCGTCATCGCAGCTCGTGACGGTCTAGTAACGGTCTAGTAACGCGGCCCCCCCTACCGTCCTTACTAATGGCGTCTTCGACATTCGTTGGATAAGGGGGTTGGGGCTATGGCTATGGCATACGCAGATCCATATCCGGCCAGCGATGCCGTCGTGCACCTTCTGGGTAACCCCAGCGTGATGCAGGACGGTCGACTGTATCTCGTACCGGAGGGCTGTAAACGTCTGCTCGCATTCGTCGCCCTCCAGCGTGGCCGCGTCGATCGTCGGCACGCCGCGGGCTCGCTCTGGCCCGACGGCGCGGACAACCGCGCCTCCGGGAACCTCCGGTCGGCGCTGTGGCGCCTGCGCGGCGCAGGGATCGTCGTGCTGGAGTCGGACAAGTGCAGCATCTTCCTCCGGGAGCGCACGACGACCGATCTCGACACGTTGTGCGAGTGGGCGGATCGGCTCATCGACGGCACCGCGAGCGAGGCCGATCTGCATGTCCCGGAGTGGACATCGTCGGTCGCGGAACTGCTTCCGGGCTGGTACGACGAGTGGGTCATCTTCGAGCGCGAGCGGATCCGGCAGCGGATGCTGCACGCGCTCGAGGTCCTAAGCCGTTCGCTGTGCACGGCAGGCCGATACGGCGAGGCGATCGATGCGGCAATGGATGCCGTGGCCCTCGAGCCCCTGCGCGAGAGCGCACACCGCGTCTTGGTCGAGGCCCACGTCGCGGAGGGCAACTTCATCGAGGCCCGGCGCAGCTACGTCCGCTACCGCGATATCGCACGTCGCGAGCTCGGGGTCGAGCCGAGCGCCGCCTTCCGGGCGTGGCTGCGTCGTTGACCCTCGGTGCCGAACTACAAGGGAACCCGCAATGTCGGGCACCGAAGCGCGGAGGACGCTGATGTCGCGATATGGTCTGTATTGTATGCAGACCCGCTCTACGATCTGCGGATCCTGCGCCTGCGGCCCACGGCGCCGCAACCGTTCGGCACACCGCCCGCCGAGATCCAACTCCGCGACATGGCCGCCTTCGCGCCCTCGGCCAGCAGTCGCAGTTTCTTCGACTCTTTCGGGCTCGCCGAATTGCTCGACAAATGCTGTAGTGGCGGTCGCGGAATCCGCAGAGTTGCGGGATGCCGCGACCACGACGAGTGCGACCCGGTCGAGCATCGCCAGGCCATCGCGCGGGCGATCGTCGCCGAGACGCTCGCGGGCGCTCTCACGAGCGGGCTCCCTTCAGTATCGGGGTGGATTCGTGACCGCCCCGTCGAGAACATTGCGGCGGACCTCAAGGCGTTGCCGCATCCGGTGCAGTCGATGTTGAGCTGGACGCCGGAGCATTTCCGGCAGGCCGGCATGGAGTCGATGCGGCCAGGCAGGACACCTTCGTGGCCGCAGGCGCAGGTGCCGCGGGTTCTTTGGGCCTGCTGGTAGCAGTAGCCGCAGATTCCGCCGTCGGGCCGAGCTAAACGGCGGATGGCGGCGTCGCGAGTATCCATGGGAAGGGAACCTAGGGCTGGGGGCGTAACTGGCGCGTCACGGGAAACCCTCGGACGTGCGCGTACGTGGCCATACTGGTGACCTTGGCCGTGGATGCGGCTCGCTCAGTCGTCGAGTTCAGCTATCGTGCTACCGACCACGCACGCAGCCGGTGTCCTTGGCACCATGGGACCGCGAGGCCGAGCTTAGTGAATACGAACAGCTCGGAGTGGGACGCTCGCCTTGTGATGCCAGCACCCACGTGCAGGCTGTCCCCATTGACCCCGCGAAAAGACGTCGGCAAAGTGGTCCCATGGCCCTGTCTGACAGGATCGCTTCGTGCATTTTCTGATGTACCACGCCGGGCGTGTTCTCGGCGCGCCCGACAAGGGGAAAACTGCGCTGCTGGGTGACGAAAACCACCCGGTGACTAAATCATGGTGTGTTCAAAAAGTCCGCATGACCAGGAACAAACTGGACCTGATCGACCTTCCAAAACTCGACGGCTACGTGGTCGTAAAGGTTCTCCCGCTACAGAAGCAGACTCCTAGCACGTGGGAACGGGATTCCCGGCACTCGGACAAGAAACGATCTTTACCGACGGAGGATGGCCGCTGGTTCCTACTTGCCAAAGGCCACTCACGTGTAGTCAAGTCCGTTATACGGTGGCGGAAAGAGCCGCTGACAGGGTCCTTGAAGTGCGCGCCGGTTATCCTCCTGCTCAAGCTCGGAGATGAGCGCCAAGCACTCCCCAGCGCGAAGAGTGTGTTCAGCGCACAAGCTGCGGCAAGTACGGACCCCGTCCCTATGGAGACGGCCAAGGCCATCTATTCGGAGCTCGGCAGCCAGATCAGGGCCCTGACCGATGTCCGGTTCAAACTGCTAACGATTGTCCCGACCATCACGGGTCTGGCTCTGACCGTTCTCATGACGCAAACTATCCGTGACGCATCCCCCCTTCTCGTCCTTATGGCATCCCTGTTCGGATTCGGCGTCACACTCGGCATATGGATCTATGATTTGCGGAACTCCCAGCTCTACGACGATCTGATTAGCCGTGCGCGCTCCCTCGAACAATTCCTCGGGGTCGAACGGGGACCCTACATGCGCCGAAGTAAGAACATCTGGCCCCTCCAACATGATGTGGCATTGTTCCTGATCTACCTTCTGGTCCTGGCCGCGTGGCTAGTCAGCGCAGGCATCTCGCTATCTTGTGCCACAGGGGGGTTGCCTTGCTAAGACCCACACGGGACTGCCAACCCCGAAGCGTGAGCCGTCCAGGCGTTCCCCGGGCACTAGCGAGGGTGAGGGTGCGACTCTCTGCCTGTTTGGCTGTGAAGTGGCACAGGGCATCCCTGTTCAATCCACTTTCGGTGGCGGGGATTGAGGATTTTATATTCGGTAGCGTCTGGCCGGTGGCACAGCGCACGACATGGAGTAATGCCCCTGTGATCTCAATACGTATTCACGCCGGGAGCAGCTCAACCTTCAACCCGTATAACAGCACGGACGCCGGACAAAGGGCGTTAGCTCGTCATGGGCCGGGAGTTCCCGCAGCTCTTCTATTCCCGTGCTTTAAGAGCCGATAATGAAGATTTCATAACCTAGGCCCGGGGAGCGGGCGGGTAGATCGGGGCGCGTCCGCGGGGTGCTTCGCGCTTCGGCTCCCAAGGTCTCTATCCAGGTATATTCCGCGGATCATTACCAGTACTGAGTCGACTTTACGGGCCCTTCGCAGATGAGCGTGGTTAGGCGGTCTGAGACTGACGCCGCGGGGTAGGGCGTTTCCGGCGCGGCGTGGTGCAGGGGGAAAGAGGTCAGGGCCTCTTTGAATTGGTAGCGACCAAGCAAACCAATACCAAAAGAGACCCTGACATGAATAACTCTATGTCTTGTTCCGATGGCCGCTGGTGCACTCGCGCGGACGCGCTGCTCGGTGTCGAGGGCATCCACGTCAGC
>NZ_JBFTZV010000045.1:0-12714 GCF_056406615.1 Arthrobacter sp. P1_B3
GCCCGCGGGAAGCCCTCCCGCGGCCCTGGCGGCAGCCTTCCCGCGCCCGGCGAACGGCGCACCCGCGGAGCCGGCCGGCGGCGCCGGCCGCGGCGCGGTCGTGGCGCGGAAGCTAGGCTGGACGAGTCTGAGGAGGCCGCTAAGTGATCGTGCAGCTGCGCATTTGTGTCCCGGGTGAGTTGTCCGGAGTTGTTGTCGAAAGTTGTACAAGTCACGTCGGCGTCTCGGAAGTCGCGCTGGCCAAGGGCGCTTCCGTCATGCCGCCCGGGGACGTTATCGAGGTCCTGCTGGCGCGCGAATCCGTGGAGGGGCTCGTGGAGAAGCTCCACGTCCTCGATGTCCAGCAGCGGGGATCAATTTCGGTCACCGAGCCGGACCTGGTGCTCTCGGACCGGTCCGACAAGGCGGAGGCGGAAGCACCGGGTGAGGGCGCGGACGCCGTGATCTGGGACGAGGTGTCGCGGCAGACCGGCGAAGATTCGCGCCTGACGTGGACGTTTCTGACCTTCCTGGTCCTGGCGACCCAACTGGCGGCCATCGGCATCGTGACGGACTCCACCATTGCGATCGTCGGTGCCATGGCCGTGGGCCCGGAGTTCGGCCCGCTGGCTGCGCTGGCCGTGGCCCTGGTCCGGCGCCAGCGCCGGCTCGGACGCGACGCGGCGCTGGCCCTCGGCGTCGGCTTTCCCGTCGCGATGCTGGCTGCCGCCCTGGCCGCATGGCTGTCCGTGCCGCTCGGGCTGTTTCCGCGTGACGCGCTGGACCGCGGTTCAGCGGTTGAATTCATTTACCACCCGGGCCCGTATTCCCTGATCGTCGCCGTGCTGGCCGGCATAGCCGGGATGCTGTCGGTCATCAGCCGGCGTTCAGCGGCGCTGGTCGGGGTGTTCATCTCGGTCACCACGGTGCCGGCGGCGGGGTTCGTGGCTGTGGCACTGGTCCTGGGCGAGTACCAGAAGGCGGCCGGCTCCGCCCTGCAGCTGTTCCTGAACCTGCTGGGAATCGTGGTGGCCGCCGTCGGGGTTCTCATCTTCTACCGGCTGGTGACCAAGCGGCTGCCCCCGGACGCCGCGATCCGGCTGCGGCGCCGGGCGGACCGTTCACGGCGCTGACGGCCCGGCGCTGGCGGCCGGCCGCGTGCCGGCAGTCAGTCAGCTCGGCAGTCAGTCAGTCAGCCGTCCCAAAGGACCGTACGGTCGTTACCCGGCGTTCCAGCCGGTAGCTGCCATGAACTTGGTCTCAAAGTACGGAGTGAGGCTCTCCATATAGGTCCGGGTGACGTGGTTGTCATCCTTGTAGACCATCACATTGCCGATCACGGCCGGGCAGAGTTTGTCCGGGCAGAAGAACCGGCTGAAGTCCAGAAACTTGGTGGCCGGCAACTGCCCGGCCACGGCTGCATCGGGCGACGCGGCCTGGTAGTTTTCCGCGGTCGTCGTTCCGCAGGCGGCGTAGTTTTCGGGGTTGCTCTCGAGGCAGGCGGGAACGGCCTCGTGCAAGCGCGGGGTGTCCCGCAGCGCCACCACGGGGATGCCGGCGTCGTTGATGGATTTGATCGGCGGAACCCATCCCGGGTCCATGAATTCGGTGTTGCTCGGGTCGGGGTCAGTCCGGGTGCTTGTTGTCACCACGACATCCGGCTTCATCTCGAGCACCTTCTTGAGGGTGTCCTTGTTGAAGTCCAGGCAGCCCTCCGAGAGCCCCGCGGCCTGGTGGTCCGTCACGGGGCAGTACCCCTTGGTGATGGCCTCCACCCTCCAGCCGTACTTATCGGCCATGGTGAGGATGGGGGTCGCCCAGACGTGGGCATGCGAGTTGCCAATGATCAACACGGTCTTGGTGGGATTCTGCTTGCCGTTGTTGCAGACGTTGGTGAGTTCCTTCTCGTCCGCTTTACAGCCGCCCGCGTACTCGGGCCATTCCTCCGCTGCCGTGGCGAGGGTGGGAAGGAGCGGGGCAGACTTGTCTGCCCCGTCGACGTAGGCGGGGTCCAACGACCGGGCACCCGGATTATTGGCCCAGGCCTGGCTCGCCGCGGCTGCCGTGGCGATGTTGAGCTGAAGCTGCCAGCCGGCCAGCGGCACGACGGCAGTGACCACAGCCGCGGCGATGGCAATGAATGCGCGGCGCCGCCGCACCTCCGGCCATTTCCATTCCCGCCAGGGTTTCTCCACAAAGCGGGTGGTGAGATAGGCGAGCACCAGCGACACGGTGACGATGACGGCGCCGGTGATCGGCCCCGCACGGTCCCGGTGCGTCGCGGCGAGGGAGATGACCAGGACCGGCCAGTGCCACAGGTACAGGGCGTACGAGATGTCGCCCAGCCGGACCAATGGCTTTGAACTGAGGATCCGGTCGACGCCCAGCTTGCTGCCGGACTGCCCGGCGGCGATGACGCAGGCCGCCGCCAGGGTGGGCCAGAGGGCCACGAACCCGGGGAAGGACGCCTGGACGTTGAGCAGGAGGCCGCAGCTGAGCATGGCCACAATGCCCAGCCAGCCAAGGGCCAGGCGCCAGCCCCGGGGAAGCCGCAGGCCGGGAAGGGCCAGGGCCACCAGGGTGCCGAGCGCGAACTCCCACAGCCGTGCCCAGGTATCGAAGTACGCCACCGTCTGGGACGTCTGGGTGAAGACGATTGAGTAGACGAGCGAAACAGCGAAGATCAGGGCGAATATGTAGCACAGCAGCACGCGGTAGCGGAGCCTGAAGTGTCTGGCGAGGAGTGCCGCTCCCGCGAAGATGAGCGGCCACAGGATAAAGACCTGCCCCTGGATCGAGAGGGACCAGAAGTGCTGGAAGGGGCTGGCCTGGCTGTGGTCCGAGGCGTAGTAGTTCGTGGCTTCGGACTGCAGGAGCCAGTTCTCGGCGTAGAACAGGGAGGCCCAGCCCTGGTTGATGACTTCCAGCCAGCGGGTCCGGGGCAGGAACAGGATACTTGCGGCGAGTACGGCCACCATGACGGTGACGGCAGCCGGAATCAGGCGCCGGAAGAGGTGCAGCCAATGCTTGAGCAAAGCCATGGGCCGGCCCTGCTCGTAGCGGCCGACGAACTGCAGCGTCATGAGGAAGGCGGAGATCAGCAAGAACACATCCACGCCGCCGGAGACCCGGCCCAGCCAGATGTGGTAGCTCATGACCATCAGCACGGCCAGGGACCGGAGTCCTTGGATTTCTGGCCTGAATGTGGATTTTCGGCCGGCCTTGGGTGCGGCGGGGCTGGCCCTGTGCGCGGCACCGTGGCGGGCAGGCAGGGGCGAGGTTCTTTGCTGTGTCATAGAACAACCCCTCAACCAGATAACCAAAGCGTCCATGTTACCAAAACGTAATTTTGATGGCCAATCGTCGCAGCAGCCACCGATCTCCATTGAGGCACGCCAGGGTGTGAGTTTCCAGTGAATTCTCGGCGGCGGTGCGGCGCTTGCCTGGTCAAGGCGCCAGAATCCGGGCAATTTGCCGCCAGAATCCCGGCAGAACTGTGGCGGGTATGCGGTTGACGTGCGTCCGGTCAGGTCGGCGGCTCAAAGAGGGCAGAAAAAAGGACGGCCCGGCAAGATGCCGGGCCGTCCCCTTTGCGGCAGAACCTAGTGCCTGTGGCCTGCGTGCTCGTCTTCGTCAGCTGGCTTCTCCACCACGAGAGTTTCCGTGGTGAGGACCAGCGCCGCGATGGAGGCCGCGTTGCGCAGAGCCGCACGCGTCACCTTCACGGGGTCAATGACGCCGGCCGCGATCAGGTCTTCGTATTCGCCGGACTTGGCGTTGAAGCCCTGGTTCACGGCGGATTCGGCCACCTTGGCAGCCACGACATAGCCGTCGAAGCCGGCGTTCTGGGCGATCCAGCGCAGCGGCTGGACCAGGGCGCGGCGGACGATGCCGACGGCCGCAGCCGCGTCGCCTTCGAGGGCCTGGACGGCAGCGTCCTCGTCGAGCGCCTTCAGCGCGTGGATGAGGGCGGAACCGCCGCCGGCCACGATGCCTTCTTCGAGGGCAGCGCGGGTCGAGGACACGGCGTCCTCGATGCGGTGCTTCTTTTCCTTCAGCTCAACCTCGGTGGCAGCGCCGACCTTGATCACGCCGATGCCGCCGGCCAGCTTGGCCAGGCGTTCCTGCAGCTTTTCCTTGTCCCAGTCCGAATCGGTGCGGGTCAGCTCGGCGCGCAGCTGGGCAACACGGGCGGCGACGTCCTCGGCCGAACCGGCGCCGTCGACGATCGTGGTGTTGTCCTTGGTGATCGTGATGCGGCGTGCGGTGCCCAGCACCTCGAGGCCAACGGTGTCCAGGCTCAGGCCCAGCTCCGGGGAGACAACCTGCGCACCGGTGAGGGTCGCGATGTCCTGGAGCATGGCCTTGCGGCGGTCACCGAAGCCCGGCGCCTTGACGGCGACGACGTTCAGCGTGCCGCGGATGCGGTTGACGATGAGCGTGGACAGGGCCTCGCCCTCGACGTCTTCGGCGATGATGAAAAGCGGCTTGGAGCTCTGCAGCGCCTTTTCCAGCAGCGGCAGGAAGTCCTGCACCGAGGAGATCTTGCCCTGGTTGATCAGGATCAGGGCGTCCTCGAGGACGGCCTCCTGGCGTTCCGCGTCGGTGACGAAGTACGGGGACAGGTAGCCCTTGTCGAACTGCATGCCCTCGGTGAGGACCAGCTCGGTCTGCGTGGTGGAGGATTCCTCGATGGTGATCACACCATCCTTGCCGACCTTGCCGAACGCCTCGGCCAGCAGCTCGCCGACCTCGTCGCTCTGGGCGGAGATTGCGGCAACGTTGGCAACCTGCGTGCCCTCAACCGGGCGCGCGTTCTCCAGCAGCCGGGCGGCGACGGCCTCGACCGAAACCTCGATGCCGCGCTTGATCTCGCCCGGTGCGGCGCCTGCCGCTACGTTGCGCAGGCCTTCCTTGACCAGGGCCTGGGCCAGGACGGTGGCGGTGGTGGTGCCGTCACCGGCAACATCGTTGGTCTTGGTGGCGACCTCCTTGGCAAGCTGCGCGCCAAGGTTCTCGTAGGGGTCATCCAGCTCGATTTCACGGGCGATGGTCACGCCATCGTTGGTGATCGTGGGGGCGCCCCACTTCTTGTCCAGTACGACGTTGCGGCCGCGCGGGCCTAGCGTGACCTTGACGGTGTTGGCGAGCTTATCGATGCCGGCTTCAAGCGACCGGCGGGCAGCGTCGTTAAACGCAAGCTGCTTTGCCATGGTTTTGTCCTTTCAAGACAGAACCCCGCGCAACTGATCCATTCAATGCGAAAGGATCGGCTGCGCGGGGGTCCAAGAGAGTTACTTTACGACGATCGCCAGAACGTCGCGGGCGGAGAGCACGAGGTACTCGGTGCCGCCGGTCTTGACTTCGGTTCCACCGTACTTGGAGTAGATGACGACGTCGCCAACGGCAACGTCAATGGGAACGCGGTTGCCGTTGTCATCAAAGCGGCCGGGGCCTACTGCAACAACTTCGCCTTCCTGCGGCTTCTCCTGTGCGGAGTCCGGGATAACCAGGCCGGAAGCCGTGGTCTGCTCGGCTTCGAGCGGGCGGACAACAATACGATCCTCAAGAGGCTTAATAGAGACCGACACTCGGACCTCTCCTTTTCGTCAGCAAATTCGTGGACTATGAAGCGGTGATGCCCAGGCGCACAGACCGTCGTCGCGGTGCCGGCAGCGTGCCTGGCGGAACGCGCTTCATGTGTTAGCACCCTCCTAGGGAGAGTGCTAATGACGACTCTATGTAAATGGTTAGCACTCGGTCAAGGCGAGTGCCAGAAATTCGTTCCGGGTGAACATTTCCACGGCGGGACATGCCCAATTTTCGTGGCGGCCGGTGGACACTTGGGGATCATGCTCTCTGCCCGGGCTGAGCGATGGACATGCCCCACGGGTGCGGGCTGCCCGGGAGGACATGCCCATTCCTGGCGCTGGACGCTGCACATACCCCACGGGTGCGGGTGGGCCAGAGGGACATGCCCATTTTTCGTGGCGGCCGGTGGACACTTGGGCATCACGCTCTCTGCCCGCGCTGGACGCTGGACATGCCCCACGGGTGCGGGCTGCCCGGGAGGACATGCCCACTCCTGATGCCGGGTGCTGGGCATGTCCCATGGACGATCGGGCCTTGCGGGCCCGCGCCTACTGGCCTGCGAGGTCTTCGAAGTCCACGTCCTCGCCGTCGTCTTCGTCCACGTCCTGGCCCTCGTCGTTGCGGTGTCGGTACATCAGCACGGCGCCGGCGGCGGCCAGCAGGATGCCCGTGATGAGGAAGATGATGCCGCCGAGCCGGGCAGCGGCATAGGTGTCGCGGATGGCCCGGGCCTCGTCCGTGGCGTCCTGGACGTTCTTGCCACCGACGGAATACACGGTCGCGTTGAAGGAGTCGAGGAAGAAAATGATCACCAAAAGGGCAATGCACACGACGGCGATCACGGCGCCGGCGATCAGCGCCGGCCGGGCGTAGGGGGCGAGACCCTGCGGGCGCCGGCGCCCCTGCCCGGAGTAGTCGTTCCCGGCTGTGTCTTGCCCGGCTGTGTCCTCTGCGATGCTGTCGCCTGTCCCGCTGTCTTCCATGCCGTCAAGCCTAGCCCCCGCGGTCCGGTCACAGCGTGCCCGCGGAGCTCAACTACGCTGGATGGCATGACTGACGCACCGCAGGAACATATTGCCCCGATCCTCACGCCCGAGGGCTGGGAGCTGCTGGCGTCGCTGGGCCCGTACCGTGAGGACGAGGCCTTCCGCCTCACCGCGGCGTTGCGCAAGGCCGGCCACTCCCCCGAAATGGTCTCGGCGGTCCTCACGCAGTCCCGGCTGCGGACCAAGGCCGAGGCCAAGTTCGGAGAGTTCGCGCGGCAGATGATCTTTACCAAAGCTGGCCTGGAGCAGGCCACCCGGCTCACGGTGGCGGCGCGGCACGCGCAGCGGTTCGCGGAGGCCGGGATCGGCCACGTCGCGGATCTCGGCTGCGGGCTCGGGGCCGATGCGATGGCCCTGGCGTCCCTGGACCTGGTGGTCACCGCAGTGGAAATGGACGAGGCCACGGCCGCCTGCGCCACGATGAACCTGATCCCGTTCCGCAATGCCACCGTGGTCCATGCGGATGCCACCTCGGTGTCGCTCGAGGGGGTCGACGGCGTCTGGCTGGACCCGGCCCGGCGCACCACGTCCACGTCGGGCACCAAACGGATCTGGGATCCGGAGGATTTCTCCCCTCCCCTGTCCTTCGTGGCGTCGCTGGCCGGCTCCGGCCGCGCCGTCGGAGTGAAGATGGGGCCCGGCATGCCGCACGATTCCGTGCCCGCGGATTGCGAGGCCCAGTGGGTCTCCGTCGGCGGGGACGTGACCGAGGTGGCCCTGTGGTTCAACGCGGTGCGGCGTCCCGGCGTGCGGCGCGCAGCCCTCCTGCTCGGCCCGCAGGGTGCGGCCGAACTCACCAGCGGCGAGGACTTCGACGGCGGCCCGGTGGCGCCAGTGGGTCCCGTGGAGGGCTATCTGTACGAGCCAGATGGAGCGGTGATCCGCGCCGGGCTGGTGGCCGACGTCGCCCTCCAGCTGGGCGGGCACCTCGTGGACGAGCACATCGCCTATATCTGTGCCCCGGACCTGCGGGACACCCCGTTCGCCAAGGCCTACAAGATCCTCGACGTGATGCCGTTCAACGTCAAGGCGCTCAAGTCATGGGTCAAGGACGAAGGGATCGGCGTCCTGGACATCAAGAAGCGCGGCACGGCCGTCACACCGGAAGAACTGCGCAAGCAACTCCTGCCCGGCGGAAGCGCAAAGCACAAGAGCAAGAAATCAGCCACCCTGGTCCTCACCAGGATCGGCGAGGACCGGGTGGCCATCTCGGTGGAGCCTGTCTAGCTCCGCCCGGCCAGGATCCCGGGGCTAAGCTGCCGGGCCGCCGGCCTATTGCACTATTGGGCCCGCATGAACTCCTCGGCGGACCTGATCTGCTCGTCCGTGGGCCGGATCCCGGTGTAGAGCACAAACTGCTCCAGCGCCTGGATCGTGGCTACCTCGGCTCCCGTGATCACGGTCTTGCCGGCCGCGCGGGCGGCCTTGATGAGAGGCGTCTCGGCCGGGAGGGCGACGACGTCGAACACCACCTTCGCGGCGTCGATGGCCTCCTGCGGGAAGGACAGCGCCGCCGCGTCCGGTCCGCCGGCCATGCCGACCGGTGTGACGTTGATGAGAAGGTCGGCCGTGCCGGTGCCGGACTCCGCGGAGCCCAGTTCCGCGCTCCAGGTGAAGCCGTACTGTTCGGCCAGGGCGCGGCCGGAGTCTTCGTTGCGGGCCACGACGGTCACGTCTTTGAAGCCGGCATCCCGCAGCGCGGCCACGGTGGCTTTGGCCATGCCGCCGGAGCCCAGGACCAGCACCGAGTAGTCGGTGGGGACGGCGTTGCTGTGCAGGAGCTGCTCGATGGCCGTGTAGTCGGTGTTGTAGGCCGTGAGCCGGCCGCCGTCGTTAACGATGGTGTTGACCGAATCGATGGCCTTCGCCGACGGGTCCATGACGTCAACGAGGGCGATCACGTCCTCCTTGTAGGGCATGGACACCGCGCAGCCGCGGATGCCGAGACCGCGCACGCCGGCGATTGCCTGGGCGAGATCGGTGGGGGCGAAGGCCTTATAGATCCAATTCAGGCCCAGCTGTTCGTACAGGTGGTTGTGGAAGCGCGTCCCGTTGTTGCTGGGCCGGGCCGAGAGCGAGATACACAGGGTCATGTCTTTGTTCAGAATGGGCACAGCTCCATTAAACGCCAGGACGGGTCCGGTCACCCCCCGGCCGCCGGCCCCACGTCGTAACATGAACCGTCGCTGACCAGCTGCTTTGTGAATACACTCACGCACCAGCGGTAACTATGACACGCGTCCCGGCGGCGCCCCTGCACTAGACTTGGACCACCCGTGGCCCTGTCAGCCGCCCGCCCGGCGCCTTGATGGGAAATGTCACGTGCCACCGCCGGTGGCACGTCCGAGGGTGTTTGCCAGCGCATTTCCCACCAGGACCGCGGCCAGTGACAGCAAAACAGTGAAGGGACCACATGAAGATCGAGTTCGCTTCATCCAGGCAGTCGACTCTTGGCGTGGAATGGGAGCTGGCGCTCGTCGACGCCGAGACCGGTGAGCTGGCCTCCGTGGCGAACCAGGTGCTCCGCGGAGTCGCTGCCCGGCATCCCGAACTCAATGAGGACGACGAGCACCCGCACATCAAGCAGGAACTGCTGCTCAACACCGTGGAGCTCGTCACGGGCATCTGCACCACTGTCGCGGAAGCCAAAGCGGACCTGAGCAGCTCGCTCGCGGCCGTCCGGGACGTTACCGATCCCATGGGCGTGGAGATCTTTTGTGCCGGAAGCCATCCCTTCAGCCCGCCACAGCTCCAGCCCGTCACGGACAAGGAACGCTACGCCAAGCTCATTGACCGGACCCAGTGGTGGGGCCGGCAGATGGTCATTTACGGCGTCCACGTGCACGTCGGACTGGACAGCCGGGACAAGGTCCTTCCGGTTCTGGACGGCCTGGTCAATTACTTCCCGCACTTCCAGGCGCTCTCCGCGTCCAGCCCGTTTTGGGGCGGCGAGGACACCGGCTACGCCTCGCACCGCGCCCTCATGTTCCAGCAGCTGCCCACCGCCGGGCTGCCGTTCCAGTTCGCCAGCTGGGAGGACTACGAGTCCTACGTGCAGGACATGTTCACCACCGGTGTGATCGACACCCTCTCCGAGATCCGGTGGGACATCCGCCCCGTCCCGGCCCTCGGCACCATCGAGATGCGCATTTGCGACGGCCTGGCGACCCTCGAGGACGTCGGGGCCATCGCGGCATTGACGCAGTGCCTGGTCGACGAATTTTCCACCACGCTGGAGAACGGCGGCACCATTCCCACCATGCCGCCGTGGCACGTTCAGGAAAACAAGTGGCGCGCGGCCCGGTACGGCCTGGACGCAATCATCATCCTCGACGCCGAAGGCAACGAGCAGCTCGTCACCGAGCACCTGCGCGAGACACTCAAGCGGCTTGAGCCCGTGGCGGCGAAGCTCGGCTGCAGCGCCGAACTGGCCGACGTCGAGAAGATCATCGAGCGCGGCGCCGGCTACCAGCGCCAGCGCCGGGTCGCCGCCGAGCACGGCGGGGACCTGCGCGCCGTCGTCCTGGATCTGGTCAAGCAGATGCGGCAGGGGCCGGACGCCTAGCTCCGGACTGTTGCAGCCTCCACGGAGGCGGACTCAGATTCGCCCGGACCAGGCTTTAGGCCGGACCCGGCTTTAGGCGGTCGAGGCCTCAGGCGGAGACTGTGGTGACCGGCATCGAGGAGTCCGGGGCAAAACCGATTCCGCTCGGTTCCACTCCGGCCATGACCAGTTGGGCCCCGAGGGCCGCCACCATCGCGCCGTTGTCGGTGCACAGCGGCAGCGGCGGCACCGTCAGCCGGATCCCGGCGGCACTGCAGCGTTGCTCGGTGAGCTGGCGCAGCCTCGAGTTGGCTGCGACGCCTCCACCCAGAAGGACCTCCGTGATCCCGTTTTCGCGGCAGGCGAGCACCGCTTTGGAAGTAATGACATCCACCACGGCTTCCTGGAAGGCCGCGGCGATGTCCGCCACGGGGACCTCCTCGCCGCTGGCCTCGAACTGTTCAACGCAGCGGGCGACGGCGGTCTTGAGCCCGCTGAAGGACCAGTCGTAGCGGTGCGGCCCGGGCGCCTCGGCGGTCCCCATGTACTTGGGCTGGGTGAGGCCGCGCGGGAACCGGATGGCCTTGGCGTTGCCGGTGCGCGCGAGCTTGTCGATCGCCGGACCGCCCGGGTAGCCCAGGCCCAGGAGCCGCGCCACCTTGTCATACGCTTCGCCGGCTGCGTCGTCGATCGTGGAGCCCAGCAGCTCGACGTCGGCCGTGATGCTCCGGATCCGCAGGATCTCGGTGTGGCCGCCGGACACCAGCAGCGCGCCCATGTTCTCCGGCAGGGCGTGCGGCGGGGTTTGCGGCGACGGGGCGCCGGACGGCGTCGCGTTGCCGAACAGCGTCATTGTGCCGGCGCCCTGCTGCAGGAGTCCGACGCCGACGTGCGCGACCAGGTGGTTGATGGCGTAGAGGGGTTTTCCGGTGGCGACGGCGAGCGCCTTGGCCGCGCACACCCCCACCATGAGGGCCCCCGCCAGGCCCGGCCCGGAGGTGACGGCGATCGCGTCGATGTCCGCGAGCGTTACGTCCGCCTCGGCGAGGGCCTCCTCGAGGGTGGGGACGAACGCGTCGAGGTGGGCCCGGGAGGCGATCTCGGGAATCACGCCGCCGAAGCGGACGTGTTCGTCCATGGAGGACGAGACGGTGTTCGTCAGCAGAGCGGTCCCCCGGACGATGCCGACGCCGGTTTCGTCACAGGAGGACTCGATGCCGAGCACGAGCGGCTGGGTGCGGTTCATGGTCGGCCTGCTTCCTCTGGCTGGGGGCTAAGTGGTTCGCGGGGCAGCTGGAGCCGCATGATCAGGGCGTCGACGCCGTCGCGGTAGTAGCGGGGCCGGACGTGGATCTGTTCGAAGCCGAAGCGCCGGTAGAGCTCCTGGGCGCGGGGGTTGTCCGCCCTGACCTCCAGCAGCACGTCCTGGGCGCGGCGGCGTCGGCTCTCCACGATCAGCTCGGTGAGCAGGGCCGAGCCGATGCCCTTTCCTTCCTGCTCGGGCACCACAGCGATGGTCTGGACGTCCGAGATCGGTTCGATGCACATGAGTCCGGCGTAGCCCACGATTCCGCCGTGGACCTCAGCCACGAGGTAGCGGCGGGTGTCCGTCTGAGCCAGCTCGTCGTGGAACATCTGCAGCGGCCAGGCATCCACGGGAAAGAGCCGGCGTTCCAGCGCGTGGACGACAGGGATGTCCGCGGGGTCCATGTCCCGCAGGGTGACCCCGCCGGGCAGCCTGCGCGGCGGGGCGTGTTCCGGGCTCACAGGGCACGCTTCCTGGGTCCGGGCACCTGGGCGTCGGATTCGCGCAAGTAGAGGGGGGTGGAGTCCAGGAGCTGTTCGCCCGCTGCGAGCCGGGCGAGCGCGAACTGGCCCAGCGAGAGGGCCTCCGGCTGCCGGGTGCTGAATTCGGTGACCGCCTTGACGACGTCGGAGTAGATTCCGGCCCCGGCACCGTAGACGGGCAGGTCCGGCAGATCCGCGGCGAATCCCACGTGCGGCCCGTCCGCCAGGTGCGGCAGCTGGGCATCGGATAGGGTATACCGTGCCCAGTACACTTCCTTGCGGCGCGCATCGGTGGCGACAATGAACTCCGCGGCCGAGTCGGTGGATTCGGCTACTTCCAGGGCGATCGCGTCCAGGCTCATGACGCCGTACAGCGGCTTGCCCCAGACAAAGGCGAGGGTGCGGGCGGTGACGATCCCGGAGCGCAGTCCCGTGAACGGTCCGGGGCCGACGCCGGTGACGATTGCGTCGACGTCGCGGCCGCTGACGCCGGCCTCGGCCAGGAGCTCGTCGATCCCCGGGGCCAGGACCTCCGCGTGGGTGCGCGTGTCTGCGGTGGCGAAGCTGGCGAGCACGGATTCCGGCGCGTCATCGGAGACCAGCGCGGCGCTGGCGACGGCCGAGGTGTCGATGGCGAGGATCAGCATCAGGAGTTCCGTTCCGGGGTCTGGGGCGTGGTCTCGGGCAGGGGCTCGGTGGCGGGTCCGGGTGCGGTGGCGGGCCCGGATCCGCTGGCGGGCACGCTGGCGGGCACGGGCTCGACGC
>NZ_JBFTZV010000046.1:0-12600 GCF_056406615.1 Arthrobacter sp. P1_B3
ACCTCGGTGCCCGTCGTGTCGTGTTCCTGCCGGTACTTCTTCAGCCAGTTACGCAGCGTCTCGGCACCGCCGTCGTGTCGTGTTCCTGCCGGTACTTCTTCAGCCAGTTACGCAGCGTCTCGGCACCGACCCCGTACGAGTCGGCGACGGACTTGATCGTTTTCGAAGTCGAGACGACTTCCTCGCACAGCTGGTCCTTGAACTCCTGGCTGAACCGGCGACGTGATGCAGGCATTCTGCACATTCCTCATTTCAGTAGTCCCCCGATTTTAAGGGGGCCACTGTCCGAGAACTCCGTGGCGGCCCAGATTGTGTCTCTTCTCAGTCTTTGTCGGATTCCGACAACTCACTAGTGAACGCAGCGACTGCATCTATCGCAAACGACCATCCACAAGATACTTGGCCTGGATCTGGCCAACATCGGCAAGTCGCGTCAGTGAACGGTGTCAGCGATCTCCGTAAACGAAGCATCGTTTGCGATACGTGGTCCGATCAGGCTGCTCTCCACTGCAGATTGAGTCGTTTGGTAGGCGCCGCATGCCTTTCTCGCAAACGTACCGATCTCAATATATGCCTGGAAAAGAATCGCTAGATAGCTAACAAACTCCAATGGACAACAAGCCACAGGTGGAGTGCGCGAACAAGACCGTGCTCGAAATATGTGGCAAGTGGGCGAGTACAACTTCTAATGAGCCGCGTCTTACCCGCCTGATAACAGCTGGTCAAGCGGATGGTGCAGGAAAAAAATACCAATGCGGGCGCGCCGCGCTTCAGTTCGAGCTGGCGCGGTTCGAAAAAATAGGCTAGACTTCTAGCTAAATTCAGCCACCATCGCTTGGTTACTCTTGGAGAAAATGTGATTGCTGCAGCCGCAGAGGAATTCGCCACTGTCGAGGAGTGCTTCCGATGCCGGTACCCGTTCGACGAGTCCTACAAGAACTTGGCTGTCGTAGTCGAGGGCGAAGAGGGACAGGTCACCATGGGCTGGGACGTTCAGGGCAGCGTGCTGAACGTACTCCCAGTGACATCCTATTGGGCCACAACAACATCGTTGACATCAGCATCGGCGAGCAAGAAACAGCATCTGGCGCAGATACGCGTGTTCGGCGTCACCGTCGCGAAAAAGACTCTGGAGACGGAATGACCACTAATACCCAGAAGATACAGCGCATCGGGTCCTCCGAATACGAATCATTGGCCCGTACCGCTGCCATCGAGCTGTACCCGGACGTCGATTCTCCCGCCATGGCGTTGTGCTTTAATCTCATCCGCGCCGCAAACCGGATGACCACAGACATGGAAGTCTCGGTGCACCGTCCCATGGGCATCAGCTTCGCCGGCTACCGCCTGCTGTTCACCATCAGGTCGGTAGGACAGGTGAACCCAAACGAGCTCGCCCGGCTGTCCAGCGTTTCCACGGCCTCCATGTCCAGCCTGCTCAACACATTGCAGAAGTCCGGGCTCGTTACCCGAGCGCCGGATCCAGAAGACAAGCGCAAGACCATAGTGGAGCTTTCGGACGAAGGCGAGCAAATGGTGGCCGATCTCTGCCAGATCAACAACCAGCGCGAGCAGGCCTGGGCCGCGGGACTCACCGAAACCGAAGCCTCGATCCTGGCCGAACTGCTGCGCAAGCTGTTGCTGCACCACCCGACTCCCCGGACCAGCTAGAACGATAGGAGATACTAATGAGGGCTCAAGACGTCCGGTTGGACGACGACGTGATCGCCGAACTAAGGCAGCGCGCCAAAGACTTGGAGGCGTACGCCACTTTGTGGGCCGGAGGACCAAGCATTGACTCATCAGGCTCAGCCGCCCTGTCTTCCCTGGTTGAACGACTGGCCAACATGTATCCGTACGGGGATGCGAAATATATCGGACAACTCCTGAAACCGCCGCACCCCGTGGCTTGGGTTGCACAGGCCCTCACAGCATTGATCAATCCGAATAATCATGCTCTGGACGGGGGCCCGGCCACCGCGGTTCTTGAAAAGGAAGTCGTGGCCAAACTCGCAGTGATGTTCGGTTTTGAGGAACATCTGGGCCATCTGACATCGTCCGGCACCATCGCTAACCTTGAGGCGCTCTGGGTTGCCAGGGAATTGCATCCAGGTAAGGTCATACTGTCCGGAACCAACGCCCACTACACCCACGAGCGCATGTGCCGGTTGCTCGGAACCCCGCATGAGACCATTCCGGAAGACGACCGGGGCCGTCTTTCGATGGCGGATCTAAGGATTAGGCTGGCGCGAGGCGGGGTCGGCACCGTTGTCGTGACTCTGGGCACGACCGGTCTTGGTGCACTGGACCAAGTCCATGAGGCCGCCGACCTGGCAGCCGAATTCGGCGCCCGGCTACATATCGATGCAGCTTACGGAGGATTTCACACCCTCCTGGCAACTGGTCCGGAACCGCTGGTTGATCCTGCCCCCTTCCTAGCCGTTCGCCGGGCGGATTCAATCGTCGTAGATCCGCACAAGCACGGACTTCAACCGTACGGATGCGGATCTGTTCTCTTCGCTGACCCATCTGTCGGCAAGCTCTATTCGCACAGTTCCCCCTACACCTACTTCACATCTTCTGACCTCCATCTTGGGGAGATCAGTCTGGAGTGCTCGAGAGCGGGGGCGTCGGCGGCGGCTTTTTGGGCCACGGTTGAAGCTCTCGGGTTGTCACGCGACGGAATGGGATCGAATATCGCCGACGGCCGAAGGGCCGCACTGCAAGTAGCTGAAATCATCAGAGCCGCCGACGGCGCCGAGCTAGTGGTCGAACCTGAACTTGACATCGTTTGTGCCTTCCCTCGACGTCCTACGAGCAGCCAGATATCTGCGGCAACAGAGGATGCGTTTGCGGACATGGCCCGGGACGGCTGGCACTTGGCACTGTATCGGGTCGACAGCAAGTGGCTTGCGCGGAACCATCCTTCGATCGTAGTTGATAGTGACTACACCACTGTCCTGAGATCCTGCACCATGAAACCCGAGCATCTCCAAGTGGCCCAAGAATTCAGCTACCGCCTCATTGCATCGATGGAGCAACAGCCCTCACGGACAGACTAAAGGGGCGGCCAATATTGTTTCGCAGGGGGCCTTGAATCCGGATAGCCCCTGATTTCCCCACGCACACCCCGAACTTTCAGCTGGTTCATCGGCAACTGGACGGGTACCGCGATCGACCACAGGCGTTGAACCCGGGGCATCCCCAGGAGGTTCGTTCCGAGGTTCGCGGGCTCCATGCCCGCCGCCCGACGTTTTTCTGTTCGGGCCTGTCCCGGTGAAGCCACGCAACAGTAGCAGTAACTTGGGATGGATCCCTGGAGTCCGTACCGCCTTGGCAAGTGCGGATAGTCAAAATTTCAGATACCAAGCGTCTAGTTCTGAGGAACTTCGACGCTAACCGCTTACAACGAAGTGAGGAATCGGTGCAGTTTCACCATCACGGTTACGTATCCGGGAACCCGCGGGTCCAGCCGGCAGCAGGAGTCGGCATTAACAGGCCGGCTGAGCTCCCGGAGGAGGTCGATGTGTTGGTTGTCGGCACCGGGCCTGCCGGCATGCTCGCGGCCGCGCAATTGTCCCAGTTCCCCGGTGTCGCCACGCGCATCGTGGAGCGTCGCCCCGGGAGGCTCGCCATTGGTCAGGCCGACGGAATCCAGACCCGCACAGTCGAGACCTTTCAAGCCTTCGGCTTTGCCGAGAGGATCATCGCCGAGGCGTACCGGATCACCGAGACGGCGTTCTGGAAGCCGGACCCCGCGGACCCCTCCCGCATCATCCGCACTGCCCGCACCCCGGATGACCCCGCCGAAATCAGCGAGTTCCCGCACCTTGTCGTTAACCAAGCCCGTGTACTGGACTACTTTGCCGAGTTCATGGCCGACTCGCCCACACGCATGTCACCCGACTATGGCTTTGAGTTCCGTTCCCTGAGCGTCGCGGACGAGGGGGAGTACCCCGTCACCGTGACCCTTCTCCACACCTCCGGCCCCAATGAGGGGCAGGAGCGCGTTGTCCGGGCCAAATACGTTGTCGGTGCGGACGGCGCGCGCAGCAAGGTGCGCGAGTCGATCGGCTGCACCCTCGCCGGGGATCAGGCCAACCATGCCTGGGGCGTTATGGACGTGCTCGCCAATACCGATTTCCCGGACATCCGCCTCAAGTGCGCAATCCAGTCCGGCTCCGGCGGCAGCATCCTGCTGATCCCTCGCGAAGGCGGCCACCTCTTCAGGATGTACGTTGACCTCGGTGAGGTGGACCCCAACAACAAGGGCGCCGTGCGCAACACCACCATCGAGGAAATCATCCACAAGGCGAACGAGATCCTCCACCCCTACACCCTCGACGTCCGCAACATCGCGTGGCACAGCGTGTACGAGGTGGGCCACCGGCTCACGGAYCGGTTCGACGACGTCCTGCCGGAGCAGCGCGGCACCCGCACACCGCGTGTGTTCATCACCGGCGACGCATGCCACACGCACAGCGCCAAGGCCGGCCAGGGCATGAACGTCTCCATGCAGGACGGCTTCAACCTGGCCTGGAAGCTCGGACACGTCCTCGAGGGCCGCAGCCCGGAAAGCCTGCTGTCCACCTACTCCGCAGAGCGGCAGGTGGTGGCAAAGAACCTCATCGACTTCGACAAAGAGTGGTCCACCCTCATGGCCAAGAGGCCGGAGGAGTTCGAAGACCCCTCGGAGCTGGAGGACTTCTACGTCCGCACCGCCGAGTTCCCGGCCGGGTTCATGACCGAGTACGCGCCGTCCATGGTGGTGGCCGCCCCTGAACACCAGCACCTGGCAACCGGCTTCACCGTCGGCAAACGCTTCAAGTCCGCGCCCGTTGTACGGGTCTGCGACGCCAACCCGGTGCAGCTCGGCCACCAAGCGAAAGCGGATGGCCGGTGGCGGATCTACGTCTTCGCCGACCCGGCCACGCCCCAAACCCCGCAAGCCGGAACCGCGTCGCCTACAGAACAATTCGCCGACTGGATCGCAAACTCACCGGAATCACCGCTCGCCGCCACCCCGGAGGGCGCCGACCCCGATGCCTGGTTCGACGTGAACGTGATCTACCAGCAGGACCATACCGCCATCGACTTCGGCGCCGTACCCGCGGCGTTCAAACCCCGAGTCGGCCCCTTGCAGCTCACGGATTACGAAAAGGTCTACGCTACAGACCCGACGGCGGACATCTTCGACCTGCGCGGTCTCGACCGCGGCGGCGTCGTGGTAGTCGTTCGTCCTGACCAGTACGTGGCCAACGTCTTGCCGCTCACGGCAACGGCCGAGCTCGCCGCGTTCTTTGCACCCCTCTTGCAGCCACGGCGGCCGGAGGAGCTTCCATCCTCCGCGCTGTCTGGCGGGCCCACCGCTCACTCAACCACCACACCCTCAGCCATGATGAACAACTAAAACAATGGAGCCTTGATGTCACCGTCTCAGACCACGCATCCGCACACACGACGCCAGGGCATGAGCGAGGCGGACCGCTGTCTGGTTGCCGGAACCACGACCGGCACAACCGCCAGCACTCCGGGAATCCCGGCGCCTGACAAAGCTTTCAGGCCTTATCCGCAAATCTGCACCACAGTTCAATCCCCCGCTTCCACCGCTCTGGCGACCTCTCACCGGATAGCGCAAATGCCAATGGTGTACCGCCCGTCTATACAGTCAGTCGCCCCGCCGCCTCAAGCAACTTATGCGAGCGGGTATCGGTGACCGCTGCCGGCGAGCCGGCACTCCGTGCCGGCTTAGTGCGGCCAACGGGCTACGTCGTCGTTGAGCTCAAGACCGGCAAGTTCCAGCCCGAGTATGCCGGCAAGCTCAACTTCTACGTCGCGCTCGTGGACGACGTGCTCCGGCGCCAGCACCATAACGAAACCATCGGGATCCTCATCTGCGGCACCAAGAACGACCGCAGCGTCCGGTACAGCCTGGGACGCTCCACCTCACCCATGGCTGTCGCCGCCTACACCTACGACAACCTCCCCCCGGCCGAACAACAGGCACTGCCCAACGAAGGACACATCGTCGCAGCGCTGGAATGGGCCGAACCCGAGACCCCGGAGGCGCAAGACCAATAAGGACTCCCGGGACAGCGCTGGGGCGCGTTTCCCCACGTTGCCGGCCAAGACCGGGACCGGGACCGGGACCAGTTGTCGGGCCCCGGCGAGGCCTGCCAGTCCCCGCCGCACAGAAACACCGGGCCCCCGGCATACCTTGCATTCCCGTCAGACAAGAAACGCCAGAAAGAGAATGACGACAGTGGCGAGGACGAGTTCACCTGCTACTCCTGTTTCCTGGGCCGGCACCGGTCCCAGCTCGCGCGCGAAATGAACGGCCCCTCATACTGCATCGACTGCGAAGGCTAGGACGACCCCGCTCCAGATGCCGGACCCGAATCCGTCTCTATCCGTGAGTCGCGGGCTCTTCGCGCCGTTCGTGTGTCTGCCCGTAGGGGACATCGCGGCTTACGACGACGGTGTAGCTGGTGTAACCGTGCTGGGTAACGAGGATGCCGTGTCGGCATTCCTTCATGGCGTGTTCACGTGCGATCTCCACGGCGGCGTTCAGGTCGTTCTCGACGGTGTCCGGGTCGTGGGCAGTGACTTCCAGGACGACATCCGAGTGGCGCTTGATCATCATGGTCTCTTTCGCTGCGGGAAGTGCCGGGGCTCTCAGCGGGCACGGGCTTCCGGGACCGGGCACAGCCGGAGAGCGGGAAGCGGTGGTTCCAGAGGGGTTGCCCGGCATTCTCTGATGGGGCGGGGCCGGCCGGAGTACTTGGCGGGCTGGATCGGCCGAAGCAATCTCCTGCGGATCTGTAGCCAGTCTGGATGATCAGCGGGCCAGCCGCAATACAAAGCCCGAAAAGTCGGCTGTAGCAGTGCCGTGCCCGGCTGGAGCTGCCCCGCGGCAGTTTAAGCGGCGCCTAGGGTTCGATGACGATCCTCACCGGGGAATTTGTTCTGTCCCCAAACATGCGAATTCCGTCGTTTACAGCTTCCAACGGCAGCCGCGCGCTCACCGAAGCGCCGAGATCAAGATCACCAGGCTCGCACAGGAAGCGGTCGGACTCAGGCGGAACTAAGCGGATAAACCGGGGCCGGGCCGGCGATCAAAATTAAGGTGTGTACAAAGTACACACTTTGGGTCTCGGACTGGGTCGTACTGGTGCCGGTCCGGCCCGGATTCCGCATGTTTCCGCGGGAGCCCTGTGGTTGCGGGGGCTGGAATGCAGTTCGAGTCCCACCTCGGGCACGTGTTTTCCCTGTTCGGAGGCTTGTGGGCCGCTGAATGTGTACAAATCTCCTTTATGGGCCCCTGCGGGGCCCATTTTTGTTGGTGGCGGCTGGTTTGGCGGCTCCTTCTCTTGACGTGGACAGCGGTGTTGCTGCTTACTCCTTCATGGCCGGGAGCGCTTGGAACTGCATGACCTGCTGCGGCTTGGGGATCAAATCTTCATGGTCATCCCTGTCGGGCGCCGGAACTCGTCGGAAACTGTCGCCATGACCCTAATGATCTCCCGGGCACCGAGCATCGAGCATCGGGCAGGGACCGGGCAAACCGCGAGGTTGGTGACGACCAGATTGTGCCGGCCCGGACAACCGCCCGGCTTCGTTCAGTCCCGGCCGTTCCTGTTCCTTCCGGTCACGCCGTGGTCACCGTCGATCAGGTCGTTGGGGCGCCCAGACCCGTAAGCGCCTTGCGTGGTGTCCTGAAGTTCATCCAGCAGTGGCATGGGTGTTTCCCTTGTCTTTGACGCGGTGTGAGGTCGTGGTTGTCGGCCTGTTCGGGAACGGCCGATCGGCCGTGCCCGAGGCGCCAGGTGCTTCAGGCTCCGGACACGGTGCCGGTGGCCGGGGTGCGGACTACCTGCCCGGCGTAGGAGAATCCGCCGCCGAAACCGAACAGCAGAACGGGGCTGTCGGGCGGAAGCTGTCCGCTACGCACCAGCTTGGCAAGGGCGATCGGGATACTGGCCGAGGACGTGTTCCCCGAGGTGACGACGTCACGTGCGGTGATCTCGCGGGAGATTCCGAGTTGATCGGCAAGGGGCTCGATGATGCGCAGGTTGGCCTGGTGCGGGACGAACCCTGCGAGCTCGTCCGGCCGGATGCCGGCGATCTCGCAGGTTTTCCGGGCCAGCGTGGCGGCCTCGCTGATGGCCCACCGGAACACGGACATGCCTTCCTGCTGGAAACGGAGTTTGGGTTCTTCGATCCTGACCGCGTGGGACAGTTCGGGGACTGATCCCCAGTGGACTGGTCCGATCCCCGGAGTTGGTGAGGCGGTGAGCACGAGGGCGCCGGCACCGTCACCGACGAGTACGCAGGTGGTCCTGTCGGCCCAGTCCGTGAAGTCACTGAGCTTCTCGGCCCCGATGACCAGGGCGGTGTTGGCGGCCCCGGAACGGATGGCCTGGTCAGCGACGGCAAGGGCGTGCGTGAACCCCGAGCAGGCGGCGTTAAGGTCGAACACGGCAGGGTTCCGGGCACCCAGCGCGGCCGAGACCCGCCCGGCGGTGCTCGGGGAGCGGTCCAGTGCGGTCACGGTAGCAACGACGACCAGGTCCAGATCCGCGGCTTCGATCCCGGCATGTTGAAGGGCGTCCCGCCCGGCCTGGGTGGCCATGTCCGCGACGGATTCGGTATCGGCGATGCGGCGTTCCTGGATCCCGACCCTGCTGCGGATCCATTCATCGGTGGTATCCACGATCTGGCTCAGTTCCTCGTTATCCAGGATCCTGGCGGGCTGGTACGAGCCGACCCCTGCGATCCGGGAGCCCCGGCCTGTTGAGGGTTTTGGTGCGGGCACGGTCGGTGCTGTCATGTTTTGCTCCTGAATATCGGGACCGGTCGGGCGGGACTTATGAGGCGGGGCAATGCAGAGTGCGGGCAGTACGGGGATGGGTGGTGCAGGTTCCGGGAGCGGGCTGTCCGTCAGGGGTGTTCCCGCAGTGTGTTGAAAAGTTCAGAAAGGCTCATGCCCGCCGCCGCCGCCGCATCGGCGGGCGGCACTTGGGCGGCCATGGCCCGGCACAAGGCCAAAACCAGGCCGGATGCCTCCGTTCCGGAACCGTGGTGTTCGGACAAAGCCGGTTTGGTGCAGTCGGGTGCGGGGACGGCATGACCGTGCGCTGGTAGGTAGCCGCCCCGGGCCGCGGCGGCCTCGATACTTTTCAGGTGGTAGTCCATTGCTTCCTTGTCCCCAGTGTTTTCTTGCTCTCCTGGTGGTGGGTGCGGGTTGGGCGTTTACGATGCCGTAGGCGGGGACTGTGCCGGCGCGGCCGGGCTGCGGGCCAGGACCACGCAGTCCAACGCGGGCCGGCGGGCCCCGGGGACGGGCCGTGACCGGATTTCTGCTGATTCGACCTCCAGCCCGGACGCTCTGGCCCAGGCGGCAACCCGCGCGCTGTGGTGCAGCACGGACGGGTCACGTGTTCCGGCGGTGCCTTCCCGCGGGTCGGCCGGGTCGTGGCCGATGTACAGGAACAGCCCGCCGGGGGTTAGGCCCGGGGCGTTGCGGGCGATGACGCGATCGAGATCGGGGCCGGGCAGATGGAGGAAGGCGGCCAGAACAAGGTCCAGGCTTCCGCGTACCGGGGCGCAGGTGGTGACGTCGGCGACGGACCGGGTGATCAGGTCCGTGACGCCTTCGGCGAAGGCGCGTCCGCGCCCGATATCCAGGGCTGCGGCGGAAAAGTCCATCGCTGTCACGTGCCAGCCGCGTCCGGCGAGCCACACGGCGTTGCGGCCGTCGCCGGCCCCCAGATCCAGGGCCCGTCCGGGGGCAAGCCCGTTCAGGATGGCGCGGACCGAGGAGCTTGCCGGCGCCCAGCTGAGGTCGTTCTCGGTGTACCAGCGGTTCCAGGCTTCCGCGTCCGCGGGGTACCCGGTCCCTCCGGGCCTGGAGTACTTCCACGCCGGAAGTGCCATGTCGCCCACGCTCATGGCGAGCTCCTGCCCGGGTGCAGCGCTGTTGCCCCTGTGGGCCGGCCCGGTGAGTTGTTGCGCCGTCGGAACCCGTCGATCCCGGCGCGGATGCCGACGGTCGGGGCGGTCAGTACCGCCGCGGCCAGCCAGACCGGGTTCGTAGGCCCCGCGAAGAGTGCCGGGAGGTCGAACAGCAGAAGGGCCCCCAGTCCGAAACCCAGGAGGTATCGCGGCAGGCGGTCCGGTTCGGTCCGGGATTCCAGGGGTGCTGTTGGCGGCAAAGGATGCTCCTGATCATTCAGCGGACCGTGGTGCGGCCGGGAGTGGCTGCCGCGACCGGGCCACGGTCGGGGTCCTGGCCGGCGTCGGGTGCTTTGTCGAGTGCGGGAAGTTCTGCGATGCGGGCGGCCCTGGCGCGGGCGACGTGGCTGCGGGCGTGTTCCACGGCCGGGGGCAATTCCGCGAAGAGGTGTTTGTGGTGGCGCAGGGATTCCAGGACGCCGACCTTGGTGACCAGGGCCAGGTGGCGGTCCTGGATTCCTTTGATCAGTACGGTGATGCCGCGGCGTTCGAGGGCGTTGACGATGTCGGTGATGACCCTGGCCCCTGTTGCGTCCAGGACCTGGAGCTGTGACATGCGGATGATGACGACGTCGACGTTGCGGATAGCGCTGACCCGGTCCAGGACGCGTTCGGCGGCGGCGAAGAACAGGGCCCCGTCGAGGCGGAACACGGCGATGTGTTCGTCCCCGTCCTGGACCGGGCCGGGGATCTCTTCCCGGTGGACGCCGCTGGACTTGACCAGGGTGCGCAGGGCGAAGAAGGACGCGACGGCGACGCCGATCGCCACTGCCTCGATGAGGTCGAAGGACACGGTGATCAGCGCGGTGACGAAGAACACGACGGCGTCGGAACGGGTCGATCCGATCACGCTGCGCAGCGTGGTGGGGGAGACCATGCGGGTGGCGGTGACCATCAGTACCCCGGCGAGGGCGGCGAGCGGGATACGTGAGACCGGGCCGGTGGCGAGGTAGACCACGGCCAGCAGGACAACGGCATGGGTGATGGCCGCGAGCCGGGTCCTGCCGCCGGAGCGGATGTTCACCGCGGTGCGGGCGATGGCCCCGGTGGCGGGCATGCCGCCGAAGAACCCGGATGCGACGGAGGCCAGGCCTTGGCCCAGGAGTTCACGGTCGGCGTCGTAGGGGCCGGTGTCGGAGATCGACGCGGCAACCCGGGCAGAGAGCAGCGACTCGATCGCCGCGAGGGCCGCGATGGTCGCGGCCGGCCCGGCAAGGGCAGCCACGGTGCCCCAGTCCAGGGCGGGGATAACCGGGGCCGGCAGGGTGTCGGGCAGGGTGCCGATCCGGGCCACCGGCAGGTCCAGCACCTGGGCGGCGATGCTGGCGATGATGATGGCGATGAGAGAACCGGGGATCTGCGCGTGGATCCGGGGTGCGGCGATCATGATGACGGCGACAAGTGCCACCAGTGCCAGCGGGGCAAGGAGGGTGGCGGGGGACGCCGTCGTGAGTCCCTGGACGGCAGAGACGGCGGCGTTGCTGCTCGGTCCGGCTTTGACGCCGAAGGCGGCGGGGACCTGCTGGAGGAAGATGATCATGGCAATCCCGAGGGTGAACCCCTCGATCACCGGCCAGGGCAGCAGGGTCACGACCCGGCCGAGCTTGAGCACACCGGCGGCGACCACGATGACCCCTGCCAGGACGGCAACCGCGGCCAGGGCACCGATGCCCTGCGTGGCGATGACGGGACCCAGGACGACGACCATCGCTCCGGTCGGGCCGGAAACCTGGATGTTGGAACCACCGAAAACGGCGGCGACGATGCCGGCGATCACGGCGGTAATCAGTCCGCTGGCCGCTCCGGCGCCGGAGCTGACCCCGAAGGCCAGCGCCAGCGGGAGGGCGACGATACCCACGGTGACCCCGGCGATGAGGTCCCCTTTCCAGGTGCGGGGCAGATCCGTATAGTCCCTCGGGCCGGGCAGAAGCGCCCGGGCCGCGGTCAGGGCCTTCATCGTGAGCTGCCGTCGGCCGCAGCCAGCGGGGACGCAGCGGCCGGAGACGTGGCCTCGGAATGTTCGAGCTGCTCGCGGGTGGTGTGCAGCATGTCGTTGAGCAGTAGACGTGCCACGGACAGCAGGTCAGCGACCTGCGGGTACGCCAGGGAATAGAACATCTGCAGGGCCCTGCGTTCGCCCTTCACCAGGTGGTAACGGCGCAGCACGGACAGATGCTGGGACAGATGCGAGGCCTCCAGACCTGTTGCGGCGAGCATGTCAGTTACCGATACCTCGGGCGCCGCGGAGAGCATCTCCAGCACCCTGATCCGCACGGGATGCGCAAGACCCTTGAAAAGATTGGCCTTCACTTCATATAACGGTGCCCGGAAATCCGAAAACTCGTCCATGCCTGCCTCCCGGCCTCTCACTACGAACCTCTGCTTGACTATTTCATACTTCTATCATCCAATATAACAGGGGATGGGCCAGTCTGCCCCTGCCGGGGCCCCGGCTTGCGCGGACCGGACGGATACTCACGCCGGACCAGGGCATCCGCAGGTACCCTTGCCCGGCCGGGAAAGGGAGCACCATAATGCCCTTCCCGACAAAGACCCCTCCGGCCGCCACGGCCAGCCGGAGGACAG
>NZ_JBFTZV010000047.1:0-12476 GCF_056406615.1 Arthrobacter sp. P1_B3
TGATCTGCTCTTTCCCGCGGCAGTCCGACTCCTGGCACTTCGACGCCAAATACCGTGCCGGCGAGATCGAACTCGAGCTGGTCCCGCAGGGGAACCTCGCTGAGCGGATCCGTGCCGCCGGCGCCGGGATCGGCGGTTTCTTCACACCCACCGGTTACGGCACCATGCTCGCCGAAGGCAAGGAAACCCGCTTCCTGGACGGCAAGTGGCAGGTGTTCGAGACCCCCATCCACGCCGACGTCGCCCTGATCAAGGCCCTCACGGCGGACGGCCGGGGCAATCTCGTCTACCGTAAAACCGCGCGGAACTTCGGCCCCATCATGGCCGCCGCCGCGAAACACACCATCGCCCAGGTCTCCGGGATCGTCCCCACCGGCGGCCTGGACCCGGAAAACATCGTGACCCCCGGCATCTACGTCAACAGCATTGTGAAGGTGGCCTGAGATGAGCATCCCAACCAATGACCAGAGTCTGCGGACCGGCAACCAGGCTGATCTCCAGACGTCCGGCAAGCCGCTGGGCCGTGACGATCTCGCCCGCCTCGTGGCCCGCGACATCGCCCCCGGATCGTTCGTGAACCTCGGAATCGGCCAGCCCACCTTGGTTTCGAACTACCTCGAGCCGGAGCAGAACATCACGCTCCACACCGAAAACGGCATGCTCGGCATGGGCCCGGAGGCCACCGGGGACCAGATCGACGGCGACCTCATCAACGCCGGCAAGATCCCCGTGACCGAGCTTCCCGGGGCGTCCTACTTCCACCACGCTGACTCCTTCGCCATCATGCGCGGCGGACACCTGGACATCTGCGTCCTGGGCGCCTTCCAGGTCTCGGCCACCGGCGACCTCGCCAACTGGCACACCGGGGCCCCGGACGCGATCCCCGCCGTCGGCGGCGCCATGGACCTCGCCACCGGCGCCAAGGACGTCTTCGTCATGATGACGCTCCTGACCCGCGACGGCGTGTCCAAACTCGTCGAGGCGTGCACTTACCCGCTCACCGGGATCGGCTGCGTGACCCGCGTCTACACGGACAAGGCCGTCTTCCTGACCGGCCCCGGCGGCGTCCAGGTGCGGGAGACCTTCGGCTGCACGCTCGAGGAACTCCAGACACTGGTGCCCGTCCCCCTCAAGGCGACGGTCTAGCTATTTTCGGCATTCCATACCGGCATCAGAGCGTAATCGCGTCCTGTATCTCCAAATTGGCCTTCAAGGTCGGAGGTACCCTGTCAGTGCATTGGGATGCCCGAAGCTGCCTGAGCCAAGGCGCTCCGGGCTGAGTGGATTCGTCTTATTGCCCAGGGAAACCGTCTACCAGTACATGCGTCACGCCAAGTTGGGGTGAAGCACTCTCCTGCCGGCGCCGTAGTTGCGCCGTTGCCCCGCCGCCGTAGCTTACGAAAGGTCCACTATCGTGGTTCGAGCGAGACGAAAAGCTCATGTCAGAGTTGGACCTTTTCTGCCGACGGCCGGACCTCTATTCCTGGCCGAGAACGGACGGGAGCCGGTCCTTCATAGGCTGAAGCTGTTTTGCAAAGCAGATCGACGTCGGGATGGCGTCCTCGTAGGGAGGATAAGTTGGTATCTGCCGGTATCCAAGTTTCCCGTAAAAGGCTTCAGCTTCCGGCTGCTTGCCCCCGGTTTGCAGGATAACGCGACGGGCGCCGGCACCGGCGGCAATCCTCTCGAGTTCAGCCATGAGTACGGTCGCAGCGCCCATACCTCGGGCTGCAGGGTCTGTAATGACCCGTTTGACCTCCCACTCCCCATCTAACCGGCGGAGAGCACCGTGCCCTATGGCTTCACCTACGGTATTAAGTACCAGGACGCTGGCGATGAAATCTTGCGGTGGTACGGAGAGCGCTGTCTGCGCTGCTTCGGAAAGATGAGGTTCTTCTTCGGTAGCGTACCGGGCGAGGAGCTCGTCTGTTAGCAGATCCCGCAGACGGGTTGCTCTGGGGTCTTCAAAGTCAACTATTTGCAGTGTCTCTGCCGGATTCCCGGACATCTATCTGCTCCTGATGTGCGTCTTATCGATATTCCATGGTTTGCCGCTACAGGAGACGACCGCGGGGTGTTCCGTCGTCGCCCTTCAAATTTGTCGTTGCTGGTCCACCGGTATCGCGTCGGCCGTAGACACAAGCGGTCCCAGCATCAGACTGCCCAGTCTGAATTCCTCGCCGCATTCCGCGCAGGTCAGCACCGGTTTCAGGTCGGCCCCGCAACTGTGCCGGTAAGAGGCGCGGGGGGTCTCGTCGCGCATCCAGGTACTGCTCCACGCTGCGAGTGAGATGAGAATGGGAGCAATCTCGGCCCCGGAAATTGTGAGGTGGTACTCATGGCGCGGGGGGTGTTCGGAATATTGGACGCGCTCAATAACGCCATGGCTTTCGAGCGTCCGCAGCCGGCCTGTCAGGATGTCGCGGGAGGCGCCTGTGTTACGGGCTATCTGGTCGAATCGATGAACGCCCAGGGACATCTCCCGAAGGGCCAGCAGCGCCCACCGCTCTCCCAGCACCTCGAGCCCTGCTGCGATGAAGCATGCCCTGGGCGCATCCCTGGCCGTATCGGTTGGTGTCATGACTTACCTGCTTTCAGTGCTTTCTATAAGCATACAAGTTAGTTGGAAATTCAAACCGACTCAGCTAACCTGATTTTCGAAGGCTGCAGCAACCGCGTCGCCGCCCTGCCGAGATCAGGAGAATTCATGCCACTGCTGTCTGGTGCCGTCGCCCTTGTCACGGGTGCGAATGGAGGGCTCGGCCCCGAACTCGCGGAACAGGCCCTCGCCAGGGGCACGGCCAAGGTGTATGCGACAGCCCGCCACCTAAGGGAGATTACAAGGTCATCGTGGATGACATCACTGCCGGCGTGAAGCTTGGCCTCTCTGGTGCGATCTCCGATCTTTACCCGGCGCTGGCAGCCAACGCCCCGGCATGGCCCCGGCAAAGCCTGAAGACCTCCTAAGAACTCAGAGAGATACATTCATGACAAGCAACACCTCCGCAGAGCGCTCGGAGACCTTCACCTGGATGGACCCGGCAGTAGCTCTCCAACAGCTGCCACTACTGTCGGGTATGGACTACTTTTCCGGCCTCCGTAACGGCAGCATAGCCCCGCCGCCGATCGCATCCCTGATGAAATTCGATCTCGTCGAAGCTACACATGGCCACGTCGAATTCGAGTGTCGGCCGGGAGAAGCCCACTACAACCCCCTTGGAATGGTGCACGGCGGCCTAACATGCACACTCCTTGACACGGCCCTCGGCTGCGCAGCACACACCACCTTGGCAGCAGGCCTCGGCTACACCTCCATCGACCTGGCGGTGAAGTACCTGCGGCCCGTCACGCTCCGGAAGGGCGCCCTTCGAGCAGAGGGGTCAGTGGTGAAAGCTGGTTCGCGGCTCATCTTCACAGAAGGCCGCCTCAGCACCGCCGAAGGTGAACTCCTCGCCACCGCCACAAGCACACTCCTCGTCTTTCCCCACCAACCGGAGGCGCTGGCACCATGACACCTAGTGCCAGCACTGTTGCCCAGGCGCCTGTGGCGCAGAAACCTGTTCTGCTTCCGCACGCCGAGCCAGGGATGCATAAGTTGAGCCGGTTCGGCGTACCGTTGGGGCTTTCCGGCCTGGGCGGCGCCTGGTCCGCCGCAAGGGGCACCCTCGGATCCCCGGTATGGCCGGAGGAAACTCTCTACGGAGCAGCCACCGCCCTGTGGCTGGTCCTGACCGTCCTGTACGTGTTACGGGGCCTTCGGCGGAAAGGAACATTCCGTTCTGACCTCAAGCACGAGGTGGCAGGGCCTTTCGCATCCTTTATTCCACTCGTCGGGATCCTGCTTTCCTCCCACTACAGCCAGTATTTGCCGCCCTGGGGTGCCTGGCTGTGTGTGGCGTCCATCGCCGCGCTGGCCATCGTCGCCGCACAACTTCTCGCCCACTGGGTGACAGGCGGGGTATCGATGCAGTCCATCCATCCCGGCTACCTGCTGCCTGTCGTTGCCGGGTCCTTCGTTGCGAGCATCGGATTTGCAAGCCTCCACGTCCATGATGCGGCCATGGCTGCGTTTGGCGTCGGCGTATTCTTTTGGCTTGTCGTGGGCACCGTCGTCACCGTCCGGCTCATGACCGGAGGCGCGCTGGCACCAGCAGCCAAGACTGGACTGTCCGCATACCTGGCTGCGCCTGCAACGGCCAACATCGCCTGGATGGTGTCACACCCGGGACCCGTAGGGACCGTGCAACTCGGGCTCACCGGCGTGCTGGCAATCATGGCGCTAATGCAGGTCATGCTCCTCCCCCAATATCGCAAGCTGCCTTTCTCACCAGCGTTCTGGGTGTTTACGTTCCCCGTGGGCGCGACCACCAACTACGCCATCCGCTGGCTTGCCACAACTAACCTCCCCGGCTGGGAAATTTACGCCTGGACGATACTCGGGCTCGCAACAGCCTTCACCCTCGCCATTGCCGCCCGCACCGCGAAGACGGGAAGTGCCCGCGCATAGCCAGACGCGTCGGACGAGGTGAACGAAGGCGACTGACCGTCGATTAAGGTCGCAGGGCAAGAATGCACCAGCCACGGAGCGAGGGCATGATCTCGTCCCCCGTCTCGTATCCCTAGGGATACGAGACAACCGGGCAGCAGCCGAGAGCCGGCCTGACTGCCTCATACCCGCGGCGGGGCACCGAGAGCGACATGCAGCAGTGCTGAAACGCCTCCGTTTATCGCCGCAGATCACACCGCATCCCAGTCTCGTTGCGCTCCAAGAACCACTTCACGGGCACCGCGATCGAAGGGTTTATGGCCCAACCTGACATCGGACTCAATTCGTCACGTCCTCGAATAAAGCAGACGACAGCGTGGAGACTGTACACACCCTCTTTGCTAGGACAACAGCGCCGCACGGCGTACGCGGGTGTTCCTATGATCAGCCTCCCGGTGCTTCCTACAGCGCAATCGTCACAGTCATGTAGTCCCCGCTCCCCCGGTCCATGAATAGGTGTAGGCCACCACTGCCCACACCGACAAAACCGGAACGAGGAACCGCATAACCCCAGTCACAGCGCGCGGAAGGCCCACCAGCCAGGGACTTGAACCCGTCACCCCACACACGTGAACAAGCCACGCGGCGGCCAGGCCAAAGCCCGCACACCAACCGTCAGAGCGACGCGACCACAAGCTTTGTACACGTCAAAGCAAAATCGCCTCTGACGAGGGGGAATGCTGTGCCCGAGGTGGGACTCGAACCGGGTTCCACCCCTTGAATTTCCGCCACTCCCCCGAATATCTCCGCAATCCGGCCCAGTCCGGCACCAGTACGACCCGATCCGAAGCCCAGGGTGTGCACATTGTGCACACCCTCTTTCTGCCCATAATCTTCCCTGGTCCAGAAGTCTGTCGTGACGCTGCGGGCCACGACAGGTTCACGCTGTCCGTGATGGTGCTCCGCTCTGGCGTAATGTTCTCCGAACCGTCGGTGACGACTGCTACCAGACACCCAACGCGGCGGCATTGGACAGTTTGGGAGTCGACATGGGTCATGGCTGTTCGTCCCTCCTTTCCGAACATCTCATAATAGGCAAACGGTTACGTAGCCGCATGACCGACACTCACTGGCCGCCCCTTGTAGAAGTGGGGCACCCAAGGCTCCGCAGGCGCCGTTAGAAGGCCTGCTTTTGCGTTTTTGGAACGGCCGACGGCGTCAATCACCAGGTCCGCGCCGCTGCCCCGCAGTGCCGGATGGCCTCAATGGGATCTTCCCGGCTGGACGCCGTCGGTGGCGCCAAAGGACTTGGCCATCTCCACCTTGTTCGGGTCAATGTCAACGGCGACGATCGTGGTGGCGCCGGACAGCATGGCGCCAGCGATCGCGGCGATACCCACACCGCCGCAGCCGATGACGGCGACGGATTCGCGGCGCTTGACCTCACCGGTGTTGATGGCGGCACCGATGCCTGCCATCACTCCGCATCCGAGCAGCCCGACGGCTGCCGAATCACTGTCCTCTTCAACCTCGGTGCACGGCCCGGCAGCGACGACCTTCTTCTTCTCGGCGAAGGCGCCGATGCCGAGGGCGGGCGAGAGCTCCGTGCCGTGCTCGAGGGTCATCTGTCCGCAGCGTTGTGGGTGTTTAAGCAAGACTGCGGCTGGCCTTGGCGCACGCCCGGCATTCACGGCACACCGTCCGCCAGTTCAGAATCACGCGGTCGCCGGGGGCCACCTCGTTGGCGTCCGGTCCGACGGCGCTGACCACACCGCTGGCCTCGTTGCCCAACAGGATGGGCAAATCGTCAGTGATTCCGCCCTGCTTGTAGTGCGGGTCCATTTGGCAGACGCCGCAGGTGAGAATGTCCACCAGGGCCTCTCCAACCCGGGATCCGGCACCAGGATAGTCTCCACCGACATCGGCGCATTCTTTTCCCTGGCTACAGCTGTCCTAACCCGGTGTGCCATGATTAGCTGCCCTTCTTCCGTCCGCCGTGCAGCAAGCCATTGTGGTCTTCAAGTCTTGTGCTTCATTGTTGCCGGCTCGACGCTGTCATCCGCCGCGCTTGGGGCCAGGGCCTTGTCAGCTACCCCGGCCCCAAATGACGGCGTGATCAGTTGGTGCGAATGAGCTCATTTGGAACGTCCGCGGTGCGCCGGTCAAAGACGAGGGCTCCAACTTCCTGTTCGGCCTGATTCCGGATGGAAAGGTCGATACCTGAGCGGTCCCGCACCAGTGAGACGGCCACAAGAGAGATGAGGGTCATCCCGACCAGGTACAGGGAAACGGCATCGGTTCCGCCTGTGGCCTGTACCAATGCTGTGGCTATAGTCGGGGCAAAGGCGCCGCCCAGGATCGCTCCCAAAGCGTAGGAGATGGAGACACCCGAGAAACGCACCGAGGCAGGGAACATTTCCGAGTACAGGGCAGCCTGCGGGCCATACGCCAGTCCCAGACCGACGGTAAATATGGTCAGCGCCAGATAGAGCATCGCCAAGGACCCTGTGTTGATCAGCCAGAAGAGCGGGAAGCAGGCCAGCAGCTGGGCGCCGAAGCCTATGAAGTAGGTGCGCTTGCGGCCAATCCTGTCCGAGAGGTATCCGGCGAGGTAGGTGAAGACGAGCMAGATAGCAGAACCGTAAGCGACTGCAACGAGCACGTCAGTGCGTCCGTGACCGACAGCGGGGCTGGTCGCGTAGCTGGGGATGAAGCCGCCCGTTGCCATGTAGCCTGCAGCGTTGTTGCCCGCGAAGATCAGGGCGGCGATGATTACGAGGAGTCCGTGGCGCCGGAATAGCTCCACGATTGGTGTCCTGGGCTGTTTCTTGGCTGCAGCGATTTCCTGGAATACAGGGGATTCGTCCACCGCGCGGCGTACGAAGTAGCCCACGGCAACGAGAACGATACTCAGCAGGAAGGGTACCCGCCATCCCCATTCGAGGAAGGCTGCCCCGGGGGAAACTACACCGGTCATGAGTGCTGTGACGCCGGAGGCCAGCAGCAGTCCCAGTGGAACGCCCAGTTGCGGGAACGCCCCGGCCCGTCCGCGGCGGTCGCTGGGGGCGTGCTCGACTGCCATCAGGACGGCGCCTCCCCATTCACCGCCGGCGGAGATGCCTTGCAGGATCCTCAGCAGCAGGAGCATGACCGGGGCGATGATACCGGCGGTCGCGTAGGTCGGCAGGAGGCCGATCAGGGTGGTTGCGACGCCCATGAGGATCAGGGTCAGCACAAGCATGGCGCGGCGGCCGATCCTGTCGCCGTAGTGGCCGGCCAGGAAGGCGCCGAGGGGTCGGAAGAGGAAGCTGATGCCGACGGAGGCGAATGACAACAGCAGTCCGATGGAGGAGCCGGCTGGTTCGAAGAACAGCTGGGCGAAGACCAGGCCGGCGGCCGTGGCGTAGATGAAGAAGTCGTACCATTCAACGGTGGTGCCGATGACGGTTGCAAAGGCGACGCGACGTTGGTTCGCCTTCGAACTGTGTGTGTACATGCTCATGGTTCTCCAGTTGGTTTAAGAGCTGTACCCAGAGAGGAAACCCTGGGGCATCAAACTTTGCTGCCGATTTTTTGGGCGGAGACTGGTAATCCGTGTCAGGCCACTACTGGCACTAACGGGGTGCTGGCAGCTGCCTTCAGGGTGAACCCCTCGGTTTCTGCCTGGGCGCGGGTGATGCCTGCGCCGGCGACGAGTAGTTTGCGGGCAGCCATATGGTCCGCGGTGACGTTGACCGATTCCACAGCCGTGAGGACGCCGTCCCTGAAGCAGAGGACGGAGAACTTTGCTGCCGCCTGGTCACCCACGACCAGCATGTCGTCGTCGGGTCGTGCGAGCCCTGCCATCTGCAGCCGGTAGGGGCCCTGTATGGACCAGAACCAGGGCAGCTCCGTGTAGGGGTGTACAGCCCCGAGAATGGTACGGGCGGCATGCCGGGCCTGATCGGTGGCATTCTGGACCGACTCCAGACGCAGACGGACCTGGGCGTGCGCGCTGGGGAAACTGGCGCAGTCGCCTATCGCCAGAACGGCAGGGTCCGCCGTGCGCAGCGTTTCATCGACAACGATGCCGTTGCTGGTTTCGAGGCCGGCGTCCGAGGCCAGGGTGTCGTTGGGCTGCACGCCGATGCCCACGAGGACCAGATCAGCAGGATATGACGCCCCTGTTGTTGACACTGCGGCTCCGACGCAGCCATCCGTGCCAGGCTCGAAGCGGTCGATGCCTTCGCCGAGACGCAGGTCGACACCTTGTGAGCGGTGAGCGGCTGCAAACCACTCCCCCATGACGGGGGTCAGTGCACGTCCCATCGGGCGAGGCGCGAATTCCAGGACGGTCACCTTGCATCCGTGGGCCAGGGCGGCGGCGGCAAATTCCAGTCCAATGAATCCGGCACCGATGATGACGACATTGCGGGCGGTGGGCAGCGCCCGGTGCAGCGCCTCTGCATCTGTCAGGGTTTTCAGTCCATGGATGCCGGACAGGGACGCGCCCGGACAGTTCAGCATCTTGTTTCGGGCGCCGGTCGCGAAGACGAGGTGGTCGTAGTCGAGTGAACCCTCGGTGAGCTTCACCTTCCGTTCGGCCAGGTCAATGGCGAGTGCCTGGACACCTTCATGGAGTGTGACGCTCTTGTCCTCAAAAAAGGATGCGCCGCGCAACGGCAAGGGAGCCGGTTCCTTGCCCGGGGCCAGGTAGTCCTTTGACAGCGGCGGACGCTGATAGGGCAGCCCGGATTCCTCAGCGATCACATGGATCTTGCCCGCATACCCCTCGGTCCTCAACGTATCGGCGACCTGCAGGCCGGCCTGTCCGCCGCCAATGATGACAACGCTCATGTCATTTTCCCCGCTTCTAGAGTTGGCCGGCAGGGATGTCGACGACAATCTCTGTGAGTTCTGCGTCGATTTTGATCTGGCATGCCAGACGGGATGTGTCCAACCGCTCGGCTGTGGCACAGTCGAGCATTTCGTCTTCATCGTCGCTGATTTCGGGCAGCGCCTGTGCATATTCCGGCCGCACGTAGACGTGGCATGTGGCGCACATGGCCTGCCCGCCGCATTCGCCGATGATGCCGTCAATGCCGTTGGTGACGGCGGCGCGCATCAGTGTTGTGCCCTCCTGGACCTGGAGGGTTTGCTGGGTGCCGTTTGGCTGAGTGTAGGTGACGGTGGGCATCGTTGCTCCTTGGTATTTGGTGGTGCTTCTAGTTCCAGGTGACGGGCAGGCTGGTCAGTCCGCGGAAGACCCAGCCATCCCAGCTTTCATTCCGCCGTTCATCTACGCGCAGCCCTGGGAAGCGCTTGTATGCCAGCGGTACCGCCACCTGGCCGATTGAAGTCTTTGCGGCCCAGTGCCCGGCGCAGAGGTGGACGCCGCTGCCGAAAGCGAGGTGGGGGCGCTTGGGCCGGTGGATGTCGAAGTCTGCAGCGGATTCTCCGAAGTGGGCGGCGTCGTGGTTGGCGGATGCAACGACCACGCCTATACCGGCGCCAGCGGGGATCCGGACCCCTTCGAGGACGGTTTCCCGGGTCGTTTCGCGCGGGTACATCCCGATCGGCGATTGCCATCTGACAGCTTCGTCAAACACCGAAGCCCACAATGCGGGGTTGGCTAGGACCTGCGCGCGTTGTTCGTGGTGGTTGCTGAGGGCCCAGACCATGTTGGTGACCATGTGCTGGGGCTCGTTCATTCCGCCGGAGATAGTCAGCTTGATGTTGGCGGTGACGTTGGAGGTTGGCAGCCCGCTGTTTGCGAATGCGGACACCATCGAGGCGTCCGGGTTCTGCCGGTAGTAGGGGATCAACTCCTCGAGCAAGCGGTCGGCCTCCTCGGTCGAGGAGTCACATCGGTCCCAGATCGACTGATCGTCCAGAACGTTTCCCATGCCAGCAATGAAGTCGTGGGACCAGCGGCGTACCTGATCGACCGAAACGTCCTTCAGCCCCAGCAGGTCAATGAGGTTCTGCGAGGCCACGGGCGCGGCGTAGTCCCGGTTCAGGTCTGCTTCCCGGGGACCGATCTCGGCGAACTTCTCAAGGTAGGTTTCGGCGTTGCGTTCAAAAACCGGTCCCCAGACTTCCTTGATGGACTTGGGACGAAGTACAGGATTTACGGGTGCCCGGTCTGCCGAATGCTCTGGATCGTCCTTGCGCAACATCGGCCGGGCTCCAACGGCCCGGGTCATCGTTGAGCCGGAGACGTTGGCGCTGAAGATTTCCTGATCCTGTTCCACCGTGTGGCAGCCGGCGTAGTTAGTGACGAGGAATTTGTTGAGCTGCGGAACCCAGGCGATCGGAGACTCCGCCCTCAGCCTGGCATAGGTCGGGTAGGGATCCGATGCAAGTTCAGCCACGTCAACCCAGTCAGCCACGGGGTAGTCGGCGGCGTCGTGCGAAGCGGTGGTGCGAGATTGATCGCTGCTGCCGCGCACCGATTCCGCGTCAACGCTTCGGGTCTCCGAGTTCCCGTGGAAGGGGCACTGTGGGGCTTGTGTCGTCATTGTGGTCCTACTCCTCCTGGCACGTCGTTGTGTAATCAGTGTCACAGCCAACCTTCTTCTAGTAAACTGTGAATATTAGTGGAAGTATTTCGATTCTTTAGGAGAAGAGATTTTCGTGCCTAAATTCACCTTTCGTCAGCTCGAACTCTTCGCCGCGCTGCCGGAACACACCACCCTGGGATCCGCGGCGCTACAGCTCCACATCTCCGAATCCGCGCTCTCGCACGCCATCAGCGAGCTTGAGGCAGCGTTGGGGGAACAACTGTGCATCCGGAGGAAGGCCCGGGGCATGCACCTGACGCCGACAGGGCGCCACTTCGCGAAGCGGGCCAAAGAACTGCTTCGCGAGGCCAGTGCACTGGCAGACGGATTGGGTGAGTTGCGCGGCGAGCTGAAGGGGCCGGTGTCGTTGGGTTGCTATACGGGCCTGGCAAGCAACGTCCTGCCCGCCGTGCTTGAAGGCATGGCCAACCTGCACCCCAAGATCGAAATCAGCATCACGGTAGGGGACCACTCAGACCTGCTGCCGGCGCTTGAAGATGGAACACTGGACACGGCCATCGTCTATGACATTGGCTTGCCAGCGGACGTGGAGCGCAGGGTCATCTACAAGACCGAAGTCATGGCCGTTCTGGGGGCCAACGATCCACTTGCTGAAGAAGACGACGTGGATCTCGCGGATCTGTCGGCCAAGCCACTCATCATGCTTAACACGGCCCCCAGCACGGAATATACACAGTTGATGTTCGCTCAGCGTGGACTCAAGCCAAGTGTGGGTGCAGTAGTCCCGCAAATCGATCTTGTCCGGGCAATGGTCGGGCGGGGGCTCGGCTATAGTCTCTTGATGTCGCGGCCCAACCAGATCCCGGTTTCCAGCGAGGGCAAGGGACTCGTGACCAGGCACCTTCGCCCCCGCGCCGGACAGACCTCTGTTGTTGCGGTCTGGCCAAAAGAAACGGCGCAAACTGCCCGGTCACTGGCTGTCATCCAATATGCAGTCGAGGTCCTGGACGCCATTGAACCCTGATAGCGACCGCCAGGTGCCAGAAAAATGAAGACCAAAGGGTTGATGCACGACGGCGATTCAGCGATAGCCGGGCGACGTCGTCGAGGTTGAAGGCAGCGCCGGCGGACTCACCGGCGCTGCCTGGACAACCGGCGGCTTGGTCACCCGGGTGGCGGAAGGCACGACGCCGTTCGCGGACTTCGGCGCCCGGCCCAAGACCGACGATCTGCCTCGGGAGGAAGCCTACGGTTCCCGTGAAGCCGCCGGCCTCGCCGCCGTCGGACCTATCCTGTCCCCGGAACTGAAGGCGAAGCTGGAAAGCGTCTGCACCGCCACCCTCTCCTCCCAGCTGCGCAAGCGAGGCCTGAACAACGTCAGCATCGACGGCCTGACCTCCACCCGGCCGGAGCAGCGGATCGTGGGCCTGGCCCGGACCCTGCGCTACGTCCCCAACCGCGAGGACCTCTTCAAGGCCCACGGCGGC
>NZ_JBFTZV010000048.1:0-12330 GCF_056406615.1 Arthrobacter sp. P1_B3
GACCATCACTGCCGCGAAGAGCTGCGAGGTCAGCGGGGTCAGGTTCGCGGACTTGAGCACCATCGTGCAGCCGGCCGCGACCGCGGGGGCGATCTTGCGGGTCGCCATCGCGAGCGGGAAGTTCCACGGCGTGATCAGCAGGCACGGGCCCACCGGCTTCTTGGTCACCAGCAGCCGGGACTTCCCGTCCGGGGAGACGGAGTAGCGGCCGAACGCACGGACGGCCTCCTCGGAGAACCAGCGCAGGAACTCCGCCCCGTAGGTGACCTCGCCACGAGCCTCGGCCAAAGGCTTGCCCATCTCCAGTGTCATCAGCAACGCGAAGTCCTCGGCACGGGCCGTGACCAGCTCGAAGGCGCGGCGCAGGATCTCCCCGCGCTCCCGGGCCGGGACCTTCGCCCAGGACTCCTGCGCCGCGGCAGCCGCGTCCAGGGCCGCCATGCCGTCCTCAGGACCGGCATCGGCGATGCTCAACAGCACCTTGCCCGTCGCCGGGTCCTCGACTTCGAACGTCTTCCCGGACGCGGCCGGACGCCACTCACCGTTGATCAGCAGGCCCGTCGGGACCGAGTCCAGTAGTTCGAGTTCTTTAATGGCGGGAACAGACATTCTTTTCTTCCATTCAATGAGGCGTTAAGTATTCAGCGGCAGTGCGGGGGGACACCGGCCGTCGGGGTCAGGCAGCGGCTGCCGTCGCGCCGTGTTTGCATAGAGGCCTTAGTAGGCTTTGACCCGTTGCTCGACGACCAAGTGGATGAGCGCGAACACGCGGTCCTCATGGATGGCCGCCAGTGCCGCCTCAACGGCGCTGGGGATGTCCCGGTCGTGTTCGACTTTGATGCCGAAGCCGCCGAAAGCTTGGGCCATGAGCGCGAATTCCGGGTTTTTGAGCTGGGTGCCTGAAACCCTGTGAGGGTAGTGGCGTTCCTGATGGGTGCGGATGGTGCCGTATTCCTGGTTGTCCATCACGATCACCAGGGGAGTGGCGCCGTACTGAGCGGCGGTTGCGAGTTCCTGGCCGTTCATGAGGAATTCGCCGTCGCCGGCGATGGTGACGATACGCCTGCCGGGGTAGGCCAGGGAGGCGGCGATGGCGGAGGGGACGGAGTAGCCCATGGAACCGTTGCGGGCGCTGATCATGGACGCGTAGCGCTGGGTGGGGAAGTACCGGTGCGCCCAGTTCGTGTGCTCGCCGGCACCGAGGGTGACCATCGCATCAGCGGGCAGCGTCGGAACGAGGTTGGCCATTAGCGTGTCCATCCGGGCCTGGCCGTCGACCGGCGAGGCCGGAGGGAGGGCGGCGAAAGATTCCTGCTCGGTACGCATCCGCGAGGTCCAGGCCTTCCACTCGCTCTTGACCGGTAGGTCGATTTTGACGAGATCCCGGATGAACACGTCGGGTTTGGCGACGATCTGATATGACACCGGGCCGGAGCGGCCGCGGAGGGAGGGGTCGATGGTGACCAGGAAGTTCTTCTTGTTCCAGTCCTGCCTGCAGAGGAACCCGTCGGTGATGACATCACCGGGGACCGTGCCAACAAAGACAAGCAGGTCGGTCTCCTCCAGCAGGTCGTAGGTGGGCCGCGGGCGCCCATAGCCGATCGGTCCGACATACGACGGGGAGTGGAACGGGACGGTGCCCTCAGTGCGCCACTCGGCTGCCGCAGGAATATGGTGCTTCTCCAACCATCGAGTCAGCAGGTCCGCGCCTTCCTGCGTCCAGTCGTTCCCGCCGGTTACAAACAGCGGTTTAGTGGATGCTGCCAAGGCGGTGGCGAGGGCACCGGAATCCGCGGTGGTCATTCCTCCGGTTGCAACGGGGATGGGCGGGTGCAGTGTTGAGTCAATGTCCTGGCGAATGACGTCCTCGGGAAGGCCGACGACCACGGGGCCGGGCCGGCCGCTCATTGCCGCAAAAAAAGCTTCGGCCACAATTTCGGAGGCGCGCTCCGCGTGATCCAGAACCATCACCCGCTTGGCCCCGGTGTCGAACCAGGCTTTGATGTCGAATTCCTGGAATGCCTCGCGGTCCCGGTGAGCGAAGGGGATGAGACCGACGAATAGCACCATCGGCGTGGAGTCCTGCCAAGCGGTATGCAGGCCGACATGGGCGTTGGCTGCCCCTGGGCCTCTCGTCACCATTGCGACGCCGGGAAGCTGGTTCATCTTCCCGTCGGCTTCGGCCATGTAGGCGGCCCCGCCCTCGTGGCGGCACACAATGGTTTCAATAGTGGAGTCGTGCAGCCCGTCCAGGACGTCGAGGAAGCTTTCCCCGGGGACTACGTGGGCGCGCTGGACACCGTGGGCCACAAGTGAGTCAACGATGACATGCCCTGCCGACTTGATCGCGGCCGCTGCTGCAGGCCGTGGGCTGGATTGGGGCGCACCGGGCCGTGTTGGAGGAATGGTGGCCGGTAACTTCATTGTTTCTTCCTTCTGTATTGGACTGCTGGTTCGCCGAGGGCAACCGTGACGGGATGTTGTCCGGATGAGTGAACAACGCCTTCCCCGGGGTTTGGTCAGTTTGCGGGCGCTGAGCTTTTTTGAAAGATGTCTGGCCGCGCTGCCAGCGTCAGACGTGTTCTCCGGATGTGGGCGCGGATGAGATTTCCCGCCGTTTCGTGGTCTTTTCTGACAATGCTGTCCACGATGAGGTGGTGTTCTGCATCTGTCGCCCACTGCTGCTCGAGCTGGAGTTCCTGCGCGAAAACGCGGCGATAATGCACTGTGGAATTCCAGCACCGATGGACGATGTCGTGCAGGAGGGGAAAAGAGGCTCCCGCATATGTCGACAGGTGGAATTCCTGATCGAGGCGCATGAATGTCTCGGCATCGGACGCTTCGGTGATTTTGTCGGCGAGCCTTTGGAGCCGGTCAGTTTGCGATGGTGTCAGCCTGTCAATACTTTCGCGGAGCACCAGACTTTCAACCTGTTCACGCAGCTTGTAAATCTGGTCGAACTCGAAGGCGTCCAGACTGGAAACCCACGCGCCGCTGTTGGGGACAATGGTAACCAGCCCTTCGGCTTCGAGGATCTTAAGACCCTCCCTGACCGGGATCCTGCTGGCGTCGAAGCGTTCGGCCAGCACCTCCTGCCCGATTCGCTCCCCTGGGGTGAGGAGGCCTTGGAGAATGTCGGCGCGTAGCTGTTCGGCTATGTTCCGGCCTGTCCTCCCGGCCATGCGGGTGGTTTCCACAGGTTCCCCTTTTCCGTTGGGATGATGTCTGGATTGTTAGCGGCGGAGAGTCGCCATGGTTCACCGGCAGCCATGTGGCGTGACGTTCGTTGGCTCCCACTGGGTTCGGCGCCAGAAGAAGGACCGAACCCAGCCAGAGCCAAGAGGAAATGAGCTATCTAGGAGTGGAAGAAGCCCAAAAGCCGCGGGTAGACAACTTCAGGAATTTCGAGGGTTGGGCTGTGCCCGACGCCGTCGAAGATGACTAGTTCGCTGTTGGGAAGTCCGTCAGCCACTTCTTGAGCCCAGGCCGGCGGTCGCGCACTATCCTCGGTCCCTGAAAATATCAGAACCGGGAAGTCGATCTTCGGAAGAAGGTCCAATGCACTCTCCCTGGTCATCACGCCCATCATCGCCGGGCGGAGGCGCCGGGGCACCGCATTGATTCGGTCCCGCCAAAGCGACACCATGTCTGCGCGCTCCGGGTCTGCAAGGCAGGTCGCCCCGAACATGATTTCCATCGTCTCTTCCAACACATCGCCCACAAACCCGTGGACACTGGCGCGCTCGGTCCAGTCGACGTATTCCTTATGCGTTTCACCGCGGGCAGAGGAGCCGGCCATCACCATCTTGTGGAACAGCTCGGGTCTGCGCGCGGCCACTCGCACGCCAACATCACCGCCCATTGACTGGACGAGGAGATTGATATCTTTCAGAACCATTGAGTCGATCAGGGCCAGAATGTCCTCGGCGTTCTCATCCATAGTGATGACGTCCACATCCTGAAGGTCGCTTCTTCCTTGACCTCGGAACTCGGGACGAATGACGCGGAATTTCCCTGCGGCAGCCTCGACCAGACCGTCGAACATGCGGGAATCGAGGAACAGCGAGTGCAGGCAGAGGATGACGGGCAAATCCGCTTCGCCGGTGTCATCAACGAAGAGGTGCGTGTCGCGCACCTTCACAACTTCTTGGGTCCTGGGCATGTCTATACAACTCCTATGTTGTTTCGAGTGAGACGGGAGGATGAGCTTGGCGCAGCGAGGGCGAATCTGCCGCCAACTACGGAAGGTGGGCGATTAGGCGAAAGTGTCTACCGGGGCCTGGCCGCAGCTTTGGGGGGAGACGAGGGCGCGGTCTCTGGACTTGAATTTGCCGACGGTCTCACGTGTGAAAAGGACCAGAAGCAAGGCGGCGAGGATACAGGCTCCGCCCATGATGTAAAGGCTCCAGTTGTAGCCGGCGGCGGCCGTGTATCCGCCGCCCGCTGAGATCAGGAAGCCCAAGGCAAGTGGAGAAGCTCCTCCAAGGTACATGGTCGTCAGCAGAACAGAGTTGGCAGTACCCAGGCCACCCCTCTCAGCGGCATCCGCGACGAAGCTGTAGAGCACCGGAAAGATCCCGTTGGTGGCCATTCCGAGGAACAGTTGGAGCCCGACAAGCCAGATGAGGCCTTGGGACGAGAGCTGCAGCATGAAGATGCCGATCCCGAGCCACACGAACGTTATGATCGAGGTGAACTTACGCCCCAGAGTGTCCGAGACATGTCCCCACAGAATCTGTCCCACACCCCCGGTGATCGTGAACACTGCGGCATAAGCAGCCGCCTCAGCGAAGCTGTAGTTGCCGACGAACGCAATGTACTGCGGCAGCCAGAAGCTGATGCCGGTGTAGACGGCGATGCCGAGAAGGGCCGCAATCGAAGGGACAACGATGTTTGGATTGCGCAGCGCACGTCCCAAGGCGCCCGGTGCCGCGGGCTCGTGCGGTTCGTCGCCATCGCGCAGGGGAGCGGTGTAACCGGCCGCTATAGTTTGTTCCTCGAACCGGGTGTATCGCTTCTTCGTGGCAAACAGCCAGTAGCTGATCCAGATCGGGACCATAGAGAGCGGAACTATCAAGAACGTATCGCGCCAGTTCTCGGTGCCTGCCAAAGTGAGGATGCCACCTACGAGGAGTGAGGTGATGAGCGTTCCCCACGGGTATGCGGTGTGCTGCAGCCCAAGGAACAGGCCGCGCTTTTCGACGGGGGCAGATTCTGCCATGGTGGAGACTTCGATGGCCTCTCCCGCTCCTCCGAAGGCATTCTTGACGCTCTGCAAGGTGACGAAGGACCAGATCGAAGACGTCAACGCGGCGATTCCGCCCAAGATCGTAAAGATAAAGTATCCGACCGCCATGACGGCATTTCGGTACTTGCGGGCCCACCCATGTCCGCCTTTGTCGAACCAGGGGCCGAGCGGGAGTGCCAACAGGGACGCGGACACGGTCACGATCGCCGACACGATACCCGTCATTTCAGGCGTGAGCTGATACTCCGTGACTATTGAGGGAAGAACGAAGAATAGAAGCTGGCGGGTGCTGGCGTTGAGTGCATAGATGAGCCAGAGAAATACGAGTGCGTACAGCGAGTAGCTGGGAATTCCTCCATACGTCCGCTGCTGAGCAACGCGAGGTGGCGAAGAACTAGACATCGGTCGGCCTCTTTCAAGAAATCAAGCTGGTGTTAGGGGAGTACGAAACCGTCAGGTGAAACTGRGGCCCGTTTTGGGGCGGGAAACCCGCGCACATTAATAGCGGTGCGCGGCCTTCTTTGGCCGCGCACGATGCGAGTCCTACTCTCTGCCGAGCCGGGGTGCCCAATCGCCGTCTCCTCGATGAGAGGGATAGTCGCAGCCCTAAGCAATGATGTAGTGTTCCGCACCACAACCCTAGGCCTTTGGATACGATCAAGGCAATAGTTGTCGCTAAAGTGGTAAAAAATGCGTTCTTTGGCGTTGCATGTATCCAACTTTCGGAAAAGTAGGGTTTGCTGTAGGCGGCTGGGGGGTGCACGTTCACCGCGGCGGGCTGGTGGACCGGGGGCGCCACGGGGGCCAGGGCGTGGACGTGAGTCCTCCACGGCGGGCCCGGCAGTGGGGGGCATCCTCGCATCTGGCCGTGAGTAGAGTGCGCAGCCATTGCGATTACTCCAGAGAGGAGACCCCCATTTCTGGAGTCCCATTCGGGTGCAGCCATCGCGATCCGCGGGTCAAGCCTCGCCACCGGAAGGTATTGCGGATGCCGCGACTCCACGCCGGCACCAAGGCTTCGTTGGCCACTGGATCGAGGCGGGGGTTATGTAGGTCCGCCGACTAAGGGCTTAAGCAGCGATTGGATACATTCAGCAGGCGATATCCGGTCAAATGGCGAACCAGTCCCCAAGACTTGCGTGAATCGTATCCAAAGTCTAAAATTTGTGATGTGAACCACTCAGCTTAGGCCTGAGGGCCATTGAGGACACTTCGATACCCCAGCGACGAGGTTCGGAGACCTGGGGCCTCAACACAAAGCAGGACTGACACTCGGGACGGGCCGATGGTGGCCCTAACGGGCCAGTCCTATCCGAATCAAGGAGAAATGATGACTGAAACACTTTCTGGAAAATGGTGGGAGCTGCTGGGCGAGGAGTTGAACGCCGACGTGCGCTGGTCCGAAGCCGCCAAGTGGTTCGAGGCTCGGATCCAATTTCATTACGAGGAGGGCTCTGCCTCGTTGGACATTCGCGGGGGCAAGGTTGCCGGCGTTACAGACGGGTCCTCGGCCAGGGGTGCCGACATTATCATCAGCGCTCCACGTGCCGAATGGGAACGAGTAGTCAGTGGAGAAACGGACTGGTACCGCGGGACATCGCCCGGGCTGGGCGAGATTACTCTCGGTGGTGACGCCGTCCTCGCGATGAGGAACATCAAGGTCATGTGGCTGCTGCTGGAGGCCATGAAGCGAGTGGGCAAGGAAGCAAGCCCCCGCCCGGAACCGTCCCCGGCCCCACGGCCGTCCGGCAAGGAAATTATCGGACGATACATCGATGTCAACGGCATCCGCACCTACTATGAGGAGGCTGGCGAAGGTCCCGCCCTCATCTGCTTCCATGCCGCAAGCCAGGACAGCCTGATGTACCGCCATGTGCTGGAGGGCCTCTCGGACGAATACCGCGTCATTGCAGTGGACGCACCCGGCCACTCCAAAACCCTCGTTCCTGAAGACGGCCCGTTCGAAAGCCTGACCCGCCACGCGGAATTCAACGAGGCGCTGATCGACGCCTTGGGCCTGGAGAAGCCGGCTATCGTCGGCTGTTCCATGGCCGGAAATATGGTTCTGGAACTGGGCGCCCGCCGGCCTGACGCCTACTCCGCGATCATCTCGTCCGAGGGCGCCGACTACACTCCGACAGTGTCCGAGTTCTTCCTGGACATGCTCAAGGTCGACGGGCAGCAGATCCTCGAATGCTGGTCCCAGTCCCTCACCGGCGACCGGACCCCCGAAGACCGGGCAGAGGAAGTCGTGTGGCAGATCCAGCGCAACACCGCCAAAGTCGCCGCTGCAGACCTCACAGGTTACGCGGGATTCGATGTCCGGGACCAGATGCACAAGGTCACGGCTCCGGTCCTCTTGCTGGCGGGGGACGCTGACTGGCTGGTCTATCCCGATCAAGTCAACTCGACACAATCGCACATCGAAGGCAGCGAAATCGCGGTACTCGCCGGCACCGGGCACTACCCGATGATCGAGAATCCCTACGAGTACAACGAAGCCGTTCGCTCCTTCCTGCACAGGAACGACTACAAATAGGCACATGCGCCGGGCCTGCGGGCGAGGTGAGACTCGCCCGCAGGCCCACGTTTCTGCATTCGCCGGAAGCCGCAAAAGCCGTCCCGGCTGCGCTTGGGAGCGGCCTCACTCATGCCCGTGAAAACGGCCGCTTGACTCGGCAGTCCATCTGCCTGGAAAGGACGCCGGATGAATGAATTCATCGAGAACTGGGCCGACCTCGAATCCAGTAATACGGTGCGCCTGTACCGGAAGGGTGACTGATAGCCGCCGGAAGCGTCGACGGCGTGATGCCGGATGGTTCTGCCCTTTGGCTGGTCCAGGGCACGTTCTTCGGGCGGGCACTCTTCCTGAAGTCCGACGGCATCAACGCCGTTCGCGTGACTCCATCGGACTCGCCGATCACAGGAATCACTTTTGAGAGGCCATAACGTGACAGCTTCACGCATTGCCGTAAACGGTACGACTCTGCACGTCGAAGATACCGGCGAGTCCAGCCTGCCGACGATCCTGTGCCTCCGCTCGCTCTTCCTCGATGGTCGGGGAAAACGACACAGTCAGATCCCCACAAGCTGACATGCTTGACCTGTGGCGTAAGCGGATTGCCTCGCTCCCCAAGAGCCTGTTGCCGGCCATGAAAGGCGTGATTGAAAGGCGCAACTCGCTGCCCCTTCTCCCGGAATTAGGCATCCCTGTGCTCATCGTCTCGGGCGAGGAAGATCAGCACCGGCCCCCCGGTGTGGTGCGACGAAATGGCCGACGGGCTCCCCAATGCCAAACTCGTGCGGCTCGACCGGATCGGCCACAGCAACATCCTGGAGGCTCCGGAGATTGTCATCCCACAAATTATCGGGTTCGTCGAAGCAATCGGACAGTCATAGCCGCCACCGTCGGCCTTCACCGCCTTGCCCCAAGCTGTCCTCACCGCGCCCCACAGCAGTGGGGACAGCTTGTCTATGCCCGGTGTTTTCCGCGATTCACGGGGACGACCCCCACCACGAGAAAAAGGACAGACATGACCTTTCCCCAGACACGACCCCGTCGCCTCCGCACCACAGTGGCCATCAGACGTCTCGTAACGGAGCATCGGCTGGCCACCTCGGATCTCATCCTTCCGGTCTTCATCCGCGAAGCCCTCACCGAGCCGGCACCGATCGGATCCATGCCCGGCGTCGTGCAACACACCGCAGACTCCCTGAAGCGGGCTGCCGCGCAGGCTGCCGAACAGGAACTGGGCGGCATTATGCTCTTCGGAATCCCCGCTCACCGCGACCATGCCGGCTCCGCCGCCCTGGACCCTGAAGGTGTCCTGAACGCAGCCATACGCGACGTCCGGGCAGAAGTGGGCGACGACCTTGTCGTGATGAGCGACCTGTGTCTGGACGAGTTCACCGATCACGGGCACTGCGGCGTCCTCGACGCCAACGGATACGTGGACAATGACAAGACCCTGGAAATCTATGGCCAGATGGCCATCGCCCAGGCCGACGCCGGCGCCCACATCGTGGCGCCGTCAGGGATGATGGACGGCGGCACCGGAGCCATCCGCCGGGCGCTGGAGAGCGCGGGCCACACGAACACTGCGGTGATGGCGTACGCAGCGAAGTACGCGTCAGCGTTTTATGGTCCCTTCAGGGAGGCTGTCGATTCCCGGCTTACGGGGGACAGGAGAACCTACCAGATGGACGCGGGGAACCGCCGTGAAGCGCTGACCGAGGTCAAACTCGACGTCGAAGAAGGCGCCGACATCGTGATCGTCAAACCCGCGATGAGTTATCTGGACATCCTGGCCGACGTAGCCCAGACCAGCCCCGTGCCGGTCGCGGCTTATCAGATCTCGGGTGAGTACGCGATGATCGAAGCTGCGGCCGCGAACGGCTGGATCGACCGCCGCGGAGCGGTCCTGGAGTCGCTGCTTGGAACTAAGCGTGCTGGGGCGGACATGGTGCTTACCTACTGGGCATCAGAGGTCGCGACCTGGCTGAAGGCAGCGTGATGGGCGGCGACGGGACAATCCGGCCCGAATACCGGTCCACGGCAGATGGGGCTGTGGCACGGCCTCAGGGGCCTAGCCGCCTGAGTGCAGCGCCCGCCGGAGGGGCGGCGGCTGCCTATTCCTTTCTGAGTCACGCCGGATCCCCACGGTGCGGGCTCTGTGGCCATCCCGCACCAGCACCGGCTGAGACCGCTTGTGCTGTGCTCGGATTCGCGTCGGCAGCGTGCCCGCTACGTGGCAGCGCAGGTGCTCCGGGGAGGACGCGGCGACCTGTAAGTGCACAGGGGCGCAGCACGTCTGCTGATGTGCGGGCCCGCACCGTGAACCAGGTCATCTTCCGGGTCTTTGTCCTTCACATCGGGCTCGCGCGCGAACCCGCAGGCACCATTCGCCCTCCCGGGTCAGCGTATGGTGGCTGGCCACGAACGGGTAATTGCGGCGCAGGATTTCATCTGTTGCTGCCACGATCCCGGACCTGACCGTGGGGTTACTGAGCTCCGTGGCATCTGCGGTCGTAGGGAGTAGACGGGGTGGCACTGACGGCGGTTAGTCCGTGTGGGGCTGGCTGAATGACACGAGACGCGATTGCATTTCCCAGTACGGAGTGGCGGCCGGCACTGGTTTGCCGTCACGTAGGGCGTTGGCCACGTTCACCGCCGCGTCAATTGCTGCGCGGTACGGCAGGGAGCCGGAACTCACCCGCCGGACCCCCAGCTCACCCAGCTCGGCAACGGTCAGGGAGGGATGTGCCAGCACGTTGACCGGCAGCCCCATGCCAGCGGTGACGATCCGGATGTCCTCCGGATCCACAAGTCCGGGGACAAAGATGCCGTCCGCTCCGGCGTCGGCGTAGGCACAGGCACGGAGCAGGACGGCATCGACAGTGGGTTGTTCGCCGAACCATATGTTGTCCACGCGGGCGTTGATGAACATAGTAGGGCTGCGTCGGTTGACGGCGGCAACTTTGTCGGCAAAGGCTGCTGGATCGACCAGGTGCCCGGCGGTGCTGTCCTCCAGGTTGACCCCGGCCACGCCCAGGGCAGCCAGTTGGGCCACAAGTTCCGCAACCTCGGCGGGGTCATCGGAGTAGCCGTCCTCGATGTCAGCCGTGACGTGGACAGGCAGGCGGCACAGCTGCGCCGCCCGTGCGGCGGTGACCGCCTTGCTGGACCGGCCTCCGTCGGGCAGGCCGGCACTTGCCGCAATTCCAAAGCTGGTGGTGCCGACGGCCGGGAATCCTGCTGTCGCAAATGCCAAGGCGGATCCGAGGTCCCACGCATTGGGCAGCAGGAGTGGCACCACAGTGTGGTGGAGTTCCCGGAAAGTGGCCGTTTTCATTCCCATCCCCTGCCAGCCGAAGTAGGTGAATCCCCGTTCAGTCTATAAACGCGGCGGGGCGGTGCAACGAATCATCCTTCCCGGACCTATTCGTAATTGAGGCGGAACGGGTCGCGTTCCTGCGGGATGGGAACGTCCTCATCGACGAAGGCGTCGAAACCGGTCGTGGCAGCTGTCGAGGGCTAGGGAGAATCCGTCGCAGGCACCTGATCCGCAGAGGAGTGGCAGGATTCCTGACTTTGGCTTGTGGAAGAGCGAACAGGCCTCATCCGGTCTCGTCCAGATTGTGGCAACGCCAAGATTTCGGTGCGGCCTGCTTCACGATACTTGAGGCGGGACAGCCATCGTCTCGTGGACGGCTTCGGCGCCTACACCAGCCGGTTGGTTCATGGAAGGCGCGAACTTTAGTTCAGCATTGTTGCCTGGCCGTTTCGCTGGTTCCTACTCAGCGCTTTGGGTTGCCTGGAGTGTGGCAAAAAGAAAGTGTGTACAAAGTGCACACTTTGGGCTTCGGACTGCGTCGTTTGTGGGTCGGATTGGGCCGGATTCCCTATGTTTGCGGGGGGCCAGTGTTTGCAAGGGTGGGAATGCAGTTCGAGTCCCACCTCGGGCACAGCATTCCCCCTCGTCAGAGGGGGGTTTTGCTTTATCGTGTGTACATTGACCCTGCCCGGGTCACTCTGACGCTGTTCCGCGGCTGGTGCCTGGCCCCGCGGTAGCCTGTGAAGTTGTGGGTGGCGGGTTCAAGGTCCTGGCTGGTGGGCCTTCCGCCTGCGGGGATGTGGGGTCATCCGGGTCTCCTTTCTGGCTTGTTCTGGTGGGCGCAATTGGTCCTTCACCTATTCATGTTCTGGGGTTGTGGTGATGACATGACCTGTGCGAAATTTTTCCGGATGCTTGGCTGCGATTCGCTGCTTCTTGGAGCCTCGGGGACAAGCTGGCGGCTGTTTGTCCGGCCAACGGGGGTGTGTACAGTGTCCACACCGGTGTCCAGGTGATGCCGTGGCTCATCGGCGACGTCCCTTCGTGCCTATTTCTGCGGACACGAGTTCATGCTGCCACGGGGTCTGGGTGATATGACTTTCCGCCTGGTTCTTACGTCTATTTCTTGCGCGTCTTTGGCCGGGCGGCAACCACCACGATCGGAATCAGTCAGGGCACCAGCGGACTGTCGCCAGGGTTACCTTAGATCCATGGGGCACCTGAGAGGTCCTTTATATCTGGACATCG
>NZ_JBFTZV010000049.1:0-9693 GCF_056406615.1 Arthrobacter sp. P1_B3
GAGGAAGCCTACGGTTCCCGTGAAGCCGCCGGCCTCGCCGCCGTCGGACCTATCCTGTCCCCGGAACTGAAGGCGAAGCTGGAAAGCGTCTGCACCGCCACCCTCTCCTCCCAGCTGCGCAAGCGAGGCCTGAACAACGTCAGCATCGACGGCCTGACCTCCACCCGGCCGGAGCAGCGGATCGTGGGCCTGGCCCGGACCCTGCGCTACGTCCCCAACCGCGAGGACCTCTTCAAGGCCCACGGCGGCGGCTTCAACGCCCAGAAGAAGGCCATCGACTCCGTCAACGAGGGCGAGATCCTCGTGATGGAAGCCCGCGGCGAAAAGGGCACCGGCACCATCGGCGACATCCTGGCCCTCCGCGCCCAGGTCCGCGGCGCCGCCGCCATCATCACCGACGGCGGCGTCCGCGACTTCTCCGCCGTGGCCGCCATGGACATGCCCACCTACTATGCCAACCCGCACCCCGCAGTCCTGGGCCGCCGGCACATCCCGTGGGACACGGACATCACCATCGCCTGCGGCGGCACCACCGTGCAGCCCGGGGACATCATCGTCGCCGACGCGGACGGCATCCTGGTGATCCCGCCGGCGCTGGCCGCGGAACTCGCCGACGACTCCATCGCCCAGGAACGCGAGGAAACGTTCATCACCGAGATGGTGCAGCAGGGCCACAGCGTGGACGGACTCTATCCGCTGAACGCTGACTGGCGGGCCCGCTACGAGAACTGGGAAGCCGGCAAAGCCAATGAATGACACCGCCGCCGTGGGCTCTCCTACCGCCACGTTCACGGCCACGCAGACCGCGACGCACACCGCCAGCAAATCCGAGCAGGCCTACGCGGCCGTCAAGACCCGGATCGTGGACGGGAGCTACTCCCCCGGCTACCGGCTGGTGCTGGCCAAGATCACCGAGGACCTGGGCGTCAGCGTGGTGCCGGTCCGCGAGGCCATACCGTGAGCGGAAAGACCTGGCCTCGCTGAAGGTGAAGCAGTTGCATGCGCAAATGCTCGTGACTCAAATGTGCTTTGATGTTCCGGCTGTGGTTTGAGTATTGCAGACGATTGAGCTCGGAGGGTGTCACTCCCCCGGTATCGCTCGGTACGCATGGGCCCGTCAGTAGGATTCGTCTGATCCGGCTGGCGGCCAAACATGGCGCAGGGACTTCTGTCCTCCACGCGATTTGATCCCCTGCCGTTCATCTCATCGGTGGCGACCAACTCCCAAGCCGCAGGAGCACAGTTCTACGGAATCCACCTCTTCTCGTTTAACGACTTCACCGCTGTCAAAACGCTGGGTGACGCTCTCAGCTTGCCTCAAGCGGATCCTGTTCGTTCTCGGTGACACCTGGCTGGCGCCGGGTCCGTAGCCGTAGCCGTAGCCGTAACCGTAACCGCAACAGAAATACGGCACCGTGCTAATTTCAACCTCTGTCGCCCACACCCCGGACTGAGTCGAACCAGCGTTGTTGCTCCTTACCGACAGAATCGCGGGCAAACTCGGTAAATGCAGCAGCCCTGGTCGTCAGCGGCGTTCGGCGGAGCCAGGCAACCTGTACGCGTTCGAGCGGCATTGCCGGTTCAAGCTCCAAAGTTGCGAGTGCCAGACCCTCGTAGCTCGTCTTGGAGCGCGAGCGGTGAATCATCATGCAGTAACCGAGGTTCCTGGCGACCAAGGCACGAGTCAACTCATACTGTTCGCTGCGGTACCGGATGTTGGGTCTGATGCCGAAGTCCTTGAAGATCTCCATCGCGTGGTTGCTCGCCGGCGGGGAGTCGAAGAATACGTATGGGTCATCTCTCAACTCTGCAAGTGCCACGGATCCTCTTCCCGCCAGCCGATGTCGGGCTCCCACAATGATGTGGACAGGCGTTTCATAAAGGACAACTCCTTGGAGGTCCAATGGCAGATTCAGATCGTAGACCAGGATCAGGTCTATCCGCCCCTCGCCGAGGAGCTCCATCAGAGCACCTTGAGGTGCGATCCGGAAGTCGACGTCCACGCGCGGATGTAGAGCCGCGAATTCGTCGATGAGCGCAGGGATAAGAGTGGGAGCAAACGTCGGGTAGCAACCCACTGTAATGGGGCCCACAAGCTCTTCGCCTTGACCGGCCACTGTCAGGTCAACCTCCTCGGCTGCCCGCAGAAGAGCTCTCGCTTCGTTCAGCAGAAGTCGCCCGCTGGGAGTGAGGTCCACCCCATGGGCCCGGCGCCGCACGCACAACTGAGTCTTCATGCCCCGCTCCAGCTGTGAGATGGAAGCGGCGATGGCAGTAGCCGAAACGTTTTCGCGGATGCTTGCCCCGGCGAAGGACCCGGTCTCGGCCACCGAACAAAAATACTGCAATTGGATTAGGTTGAACGACGGCATACCCAAATGCTAGTTGGTTTTTGAGAGGGAAACCGCAAGTGCAGTGAAGGAAAGGAAACTGCGCCGGACTCTCATGATCCGCTTGGGCGTTGGGATGCATACGAACAGCCCCGCTGATACCGAACTTTTAGTGCTGAATACCTCAACTATTTTCCGTTTTTCAAAGAAACTCCGGCCCTTTAACGTGTTTTGCATGGGCACCTAAGCGTCGCCGGTGCCGAGACCCGCTTCAAAGGAGAAACCGTGAGATCAAACATTCAGACCATGCGTGCCGGACTCGACATTGCCGCATCGTGGGGCAGGCTCGAGTACTCGGGCTGGCAGGACGAGAACATGTCGTGGAAGGAGGACGTCTACCTCGGAGACTGGTCCTATTTGGACGAATTGCGCGTCACAGGCCCAGATGCACTGCAGCTGTTTTCAGACTTCGCCGTCAACAGCTTCGCCAAATTCGCCATCGGACAAGCCAAGCACGCCATCTTCTGCAATCTTGACGGCAAGGTCATCGGGGAAGGCATCCTGGCCCGTTGGGCAGAGGATGACTTCCTGTTCAATGCACGCGGGCCGGTCAGCACCTGGCTTGAATACAACTTCAAGAAGGGTGCTTACAAGGCCGACTTGTCCCTGAAAATCAGCGAGTTCAAGTTCCAGGTTTCGGGACCGAAGTCCCTTGAACTCCTCGAACTCCTGACCTTCGAGTCGCTGCGGGACATCAAGTTCATGCATTTCCGGAAAGCCACAATTGCCGGACATCAGGTTCGCCTTCTCCGCCAAGGAATGGCCGGCGAAATCGGATTCGAGCTGCAGGGTCCCGGATCGATCGCCGAAGTCATCCGGGCCGCAGTGCTCGAAGCCGGGAAGGCGTTCAACATCCGCCGCATGGGTGCCCGAACAGCCATGGTCAACCACCTGGAGGCCGGCTTCCCCACCGTCACCCATGACTACCTCCCCGCCATTACCGGCGAAACTGAACGGGAATACTACGAGCAGTACAACGTCGAGGTGACAGACGACGGCAGCCCGGAGTGGTACCAGAGCTTCGAGCGGTGCATGAAGGTCAAAGGAAGCTTTGACGGCGAGGATCCCAGCGCATGGTTCCGTAGTCCTGTCGAACTGGGATGGACCAGAAACGTCAAGTTCGATCACGATTTCTACGGTCGGGCAGCTCTGGAGAGGGAGACGGCCGACCCCAAGCGCGGGATTGTCACGCTCGTTTGGAATGAAGAGGACGTCAAGGACGTCTACGACTCCTTCTTCCAGGACGGCGAACCGTACGATTTCATGGATTGGCCGCGCGGCCAGTGGTTCGCGATGTACACCAGCACGGTGCTGGAAGGGGAAACCATTATCGGCTCAACAACCTCGCGCGGTTACAGCTACTACTTCCGCAAGGTTCTCTCCCACGGGGTGCTCGACTTGGCCTACACGGAACCCGGCACTGAGGTAGAAGTCCTGTGGGGTGACCCGGGACATCGCCAGAAGAAGATCCGGGCCACCGTTCATGCCTATCCTTTCAAGCAGGACAATCGGCGCACGGAGCTGGCACTCGTCGGCTCCGGGACCTCTCTGCCCAGCGCCAAGTAGCGCGAATATGTCAGTCATGGCCCCCGCCGGGGCAAGAGAGAAAATGACGGCTGAAGACAGGCGTGTACTTACCGGCACGATGATCGGCACCACTATCGAGTGGTACGACTTCTTCATCTACGCCCAAGCAGCCGGACTCGTCTTTGCTCAGCTGTACTTCGCGCCCCTGGGTCAAGGGTCCGTCCTTGCCCAGATGGTGTCCTGGGCATCTCTGGGCATCAGCTTCCTATTCCGACCACTGGGCGCCGTCATCGCCGGGCACTTCGGCGATCAGTTCGGACGCAAAAAAGTCCTGGTCGCCACACTGATCCTGATGGGCGCTGCAACAACCCTTATTGGCATACTGCCCACGCATGCCCAGATCGGAATCACTGCTCCGCTGCTCCTGGTGCTCCTGCGCATCATTCAGGGCATCTCCGCGGGTGGCGAATGGGGCGGTGCCGCATTGATGGCTGTCGAGCACGCACCTGTTGGCAAGCGAGGAATCTTCGGTTCCTACCCACAGATCGGCGTTCCGGCCGGCATGATTTTGGCAACGTTGGTCGTCTTCATCATGACGTCCGTAACTACCCCGGAACAATTCCTGACCTGGGGATGGCGGATACCGTTCCTTTTCTCCGTCGTGATGATTATTGTCGGTTACTTCATCCGCCGCGCGGTCTCCGAGAGTCCCGTATTCCAGGAAATGGCGGCCAAAAAACGGGAGACTGCATCTCCGCTGCGCGAACTCATCAAACGGAATCCCAAAGCGATCGTCTTGGCAGCGCTGGTCTTCATCGGCAGCAACGCCGCCGGCTACCTGCTGATTGCTTTCCTCTCCTCCTACGCCATCCGGGTTCACAAGATGGACAGGCCAGGAATACTCTTGGCTTCCACRCTCGCCGGCATGAGCTGGCTTGTCTTCACGATGGTAGGCGGCCATCTTTCCGACCGGTGGGGACGCATCAAGACCGTCAAGGTCGGCTATATCTTGATGTTCGTCTGGATGGTCCCGCTGTTCCTGCTGATAGATGCCGCGAACGTGTGGCTCTACCTTCTGGCTCTGGTGGGGTTGACCATCGGAAATGGTCTGACTTACGGGCCACTATCGGCCCTGTTCGCTGAGATGTTCCCGGCAGAGATTCGCTATTCGGGAATATCGATCGCATACGCCATCGGCGCTATCTTTGGCGGGGCCTTCGCCCCCCTTGCAGCAGAGTGGCTCCTCGGAGCCACGCAAAGCTCGCTTTCCATCGCCGCCTACATCATGATTCTCTGCATTGCCTCGTACATCGGCGCAGCCTTTATTAGGGAACCAAAGGGAATCGACCTAGTCGCCGGCGCGTCTTCGGCGCTCAGCGACCGCCGCTAAACCATGCGCGCCCGCCGGACCAGGAGTTTCCCTGGTCCGGCGAACCCATTACTCAACCTATCGTTTTCACGAGGTGATCTTCTTGCAACCGTCTAGCACCACCCTTCCGGCCAAGCCCGTTACGGCTAGTGGCACCGCTGAAATCGGCCGACTCACTGTCAGCTGCCCTGATAAGCCGGGCATTGTCGCCCAGCTGACGCAGCTGTTGGGAGAGCACGGGGCAAACATTGTGTCCCTGGACCAGTTCACAACCGGCGCCGAAAACGGGACCCTTTACCAGCGGACCGTGTTCCACCTTCCCGGTTTCGCCGCCAAGCGAGAGGTCCTTGAGGCCGATATTCAGGCGAAGCTTGCCGAATCGCTTCAGATGGACTGGAAACTGACGGATGCTTCCAAGCGCAAGCGGGTCGCGATCTTCGCCTCGAAGACCGACCACTGTCTGTTGGACCTTTTGTGGCGGCACCGGCGCGGAGAGATCCCGATGGATGTCGTCATGGTCATCTCCAACCACCCCGGCCTGGCCGACCAGGTGCGCCCGTTCGACATCCCCTACTTCTACGTCCCCGTGACGGGGGACAAGAAGGACGCCGAACGCAGGCACCTGGAACTCCTGAACGGAAACGTCGACCTCGTGGTCCTGGCACGGTACATGCAGATCATCTCCGCTGAGTTCCTCGACGATGTCCAGGTACCGGTGATCAACATCCACCATTCCTTCCTGCCCGCCTTCATCGGCGCCGGCCCGTACCAGAAAGCCAAGGACCGCGGCGTCAAACTCATCGGAGCCACAGCTCACTACGTGACCAAGGACCTGGACGAGGGCCCGATTATCGAACAGGACGTCATCCGCGTCACCCACCGTGAATCCACCGCGGAGCTCATGCGCTCCGGAGCCGACGTCGAACGAAGCGTGCTCTCCCGGGCCGTTACCTGGCACTGCCAAGACAGGGTCATGCGCGACGGCAACACAACGATCGTCTTCTGACATGGCAGCCCACATCATCGACGGAAAAGCACTCGCCACGAGGCTCCGGGAACAACTCCGAACCGACGTCGAGCAATTCAAACAGTCCACCGGCCGGCCCATCGGCCTTGCGACCGTGCTTGTTGGTGACAACCCGGCATCCGAGGTCTATGCCGACAGCAAGCGCCGACTATCCAAGCAGGCAGGAATTGAGGACCACCACCGCCGCCTCCCCAAAGACGCTACCCAGGAACAGGTAGCTCACGCACTCGATGAACTGGCAGCCAACCCTGCAGTGTCGGGCATTTTGCTGCAGCTTCCGCTGCCCGCCCACTTGGACGCAACAGCGTTGATTGACCGGATCCCCTGGGAAAAGGACGTCGACGGTCTTACTACTATTAGTGCCGGCCGGCTAGCCCGAAACGTTGAGGGACTGCGGCCCTGCACTCCGCTCGGAGTGATCTCTCTCTTAGAGAATGAGGGGGTCCAGCTGCAGGGCGCCAATGTGGTGGTCATCGGACGCTCAGACCTCGTCGGCAAACCGCTGGCACAACTCCTCCTGCAGAAGAACGCCACGGTGACCGTAGCGCACTCGAAGACTAAGGACTTGGCTGCCGCCACGCTCCAGGCGCAGGTGGTGATAGCTGCAGCCGGTGTTCTCCACCTGATCGGCGCCGAACACATTTCCGCCGGGGCCGTCGTCATCGACGTCGGCATCCACCGCACCGAGGACGGACTCACCGGTGACGTCGACTTCAGCGCAGCCAGCACGGTCGCGTCAAAAATCACCCCAGTCCCCGGCGGGGTAGGTCCGATGACCATCGCCGAACTCCTCCGCAACACACTCAAAGCAGCACAGCTCCAGAGCTGAACGGCGTCACGCTTCGACCCGGCTAGAAGCAGTGGCCACGATTCTAAATGTTGAGGCATGAGAAGCCCAGTCCCTACAACGTGTGCGTCATATGTGAGGGCCTTGCAGACAAATGGAGCCCATTTGTCCAGCAGATATTGGCATCACAATCCAGGCGAACTGCACAACGACCGCACGCCGAATGGACTGCAAGTGCCAACGCATTGCTTGCCTAGCTCCGCCGCTGTCCCCGCAGAGACGGCAGCAAAATAGCATGCTCGGTAATTTCGGTACTGCTGCACAAATAGGGGCGCATTCCGGGCCCAACGTGGTAGGCCCTCGCGGTCTCAAGAAGACTGCGTGTAAGCGTCTGAGCCATACGGGGATTACCCCCCGCAAGGGCCAAAGTCTCATGAAACGCTCGTCCTTGCTCCATTGCGCCTTCGGCATCCTGGCGGCGGCACAGCTTCACCTAAGGCCTTAGTTTTCCTGCACAGGACCCCCATGCGCTGCCAAAGGGGTTCGCCAGGTCAGACACCGCCGGCATGAGCTCCTAGGGGCAAGGTCACCGGTGACTCCAAAGAGCACCAGCGAGGACGGCAATCCGGTTCAAACGGCGATCCCACGGATCCCAAAGCGGATTAAGCCCTCGGCCGGACGGCATGGCAACGGATTGAAGCACGGCTGAACTACTACTCCTAGGTTCAGGCTGCGTTGCGTGCTGGCTCTCGAACGGATGCATGGCTAACGACCACGTGGTTCCGGAAGCAGGTACGCGCTCTTACCAGGCGGACCGCTCCCGAGATTCCCCGAACGGCACTTCTTCACTGAGCTCTAGGACGTACCGGCCTGAGTGATGGCGGGTGACCAAAATGCCGGCGGGCCGGCGGTTCAGAGCCACTTCGATGAGCGACGACTCAGCCTCGTTCAGTAACTGCTCGACAAGATTTGGGTTAGCAGTGGACACCTCGCGCCGCTCTTCCGAATACGCCAGGAGGGAAGGGCTTTGACCGTGTACCGCGGACCTGGTCGGAGTCGGGTTGGGAAGCAACGTCAGATCGGACATAGTGTGACGCCATCCCCGCGCAGGAACAGTCGGCGGTCAGCCGTACCGTTCTCAATCACCCAAATCAGATGCCCCCGGTCTCCGACCGCCTCTGCCCATCCGGCGTACTGGAGATCCTCCAGACACACCTTTACGCTGTCGCCTAGGCTCAGGTATTCCCATTGATGGATGGGCTGATGGGTGGGCCGAGGCTGAAGCGTGGCTCCAGCATTCATCGCATACCCGCTTTCTATCGGTCCGGTTCCTTGTGAGTGGACTGGATGCGGCGGCCGCACGTTTTGCACGGGCGGGCCGCCGCAGGTCATGGAAGAGAAACGTCAGATGATGGCGGCCTTCAGTTCTTTGGCGGCCAGGCTGGGATCCGCGGCTCCGTAGATTGAGCCGCCCGCTACGGCCACGTCCGCCCCTGCCTGCTGGACAGCGTTGATCGTCGAGAGGTTCACTCCTCCGGCTACTGAGAAGGGGACGCGCGCTTCTTCGCCGGCGGCCAGGAGCCCGTTAAGGTCATAGCCGGGCTGTGCCTGCTCATCAAGGCCAGCGTGGAATTCCACGAACTTGGCGCCAAGGGCACGAGCTTCCTTGGCGCGGGAGACTTTATTGGGTACCCCAATGAGGTCAACAACGATGCCTTTGCCGTGTGCCCGGGCGGCTTTCACGGCGCCGGCGATGGTCGAGTCGTCTGCACTGCCCAAGACAGATACCAGATCGGCGCCGGCTTTGAAGGCGATGTCGGCCTCCAATTCTCCGGCGTCCATTGTTTTCATGTCAGCGAAAACGATTTTGTCGGGGTGGGCATTTTTGATGGCGGTGACAGCGGAGAGACCTGCAGCCTTTATCAGGGGTGTTCCGAGTTCGATGATGTCCACGTACTCGGCTACCTTGGCGGCCAATTCGAGGGCGTCTTCGACGGTGAGGAGGTCCATTGCAACTTGGAGTTTCATGATCGGCTCTTTCTTTAGGAATTGTTAGGTTGAAGGAATTTAGGGGTGAGTGGTTGCTTAGTGTTTTCCGCTGCGTCGGTCGCCGCCGCCGTCGTCGTCGCCATTCTGGGTTCTACTATTCGAGATTGGCGTGCCGGGTCCAGAGCTGCTGGGCAGAAATGCTGGATTCCTCCCAGAGGGCTTGGAACACCGCTTCGGTGGCGAGGAAAAGCACCTGTTCGAAGAGGCTTCCGGAATATTGCCGGGAAGCATCCAATTGGTGGTCGGTTTTCTGCGGGGCCGGGATAACCGGCCCCTCGCATTTAGGCATGGTTGGTTTGTTTCGCCCGGTAGGGGCGGTGGCCGCCGGCGGCGAGTAGGCATCTGAGTCTGTAGTTGGTGAAGTTGCGGAAGCCGCGGGCGATTCGGCGGGTGGTTTCGATGACGCCGTTGATCGCTTATGCCGATCTCTGGGTTATGCCGATCGATGAAATGTTTGACCTGCTCAGAGCGGGTTCCTGGCGGGTCTTGTCGGCATAGTTAGAGTGCTTCGAGCCATGTGAGGATCCCCGGCTCCGGTGTGTAG
>NZ_JBFTZV010000050.1:0-8183 GCF_056406615.1 Arthrobacter sp. P1_B3
GTACTCCGATGAGGGCCCATGAACCGAGAAGGCCGGCTGCGGCTGCATCAAACGACCCGATTTGGCTGGGGTCCGCGAGCAACCCGGGTAGCACTGTGCCGTAAACGACGAGATCGTAACCGTCGAACACGAGGGCGGTGCAGATGATCAATGCCACCCAGTTGGCCGTGCGGGCCTCCTTTCGCGGATTTTCGGCGATAACGGTTTGTGGTTGTGTCATGGTCCCAAGTCCTCTCTGGACAGTATGTGGAGGGGCTGTGCCTCGGGAGGACGAGGCGGCCGTCCTCCAGCTGCGTCCCAGCCTTACAGAGGTGTGACGTGAGCCATATACGGCAAATACCCGGGTTCCTGCCCGGGTGGGATTCATATTCCTGAAGTATCAAAGCGCCACATATGTGGTTCCCCGCGGTGCAAGGCGTCAGGGGAGCATCGGGCAGCGAAGGTGCCGTCTCAATCCATATGATCTGGATATCGACCAGCAGGCACCTAAGAGTGGTTCGGCCCCGGGCCCGCGGATAGGCTGGCAGGATGATCAACGCCGCACGCCTGCACTCGGACCTGTCCCGCCTGGGCAGGGAAACCGAGATGTTCTTGGCCACCGTCGATTCCCTGTCCGACGATGAGATGACCGTCGCCTCACTGTGCGAGGGGTGGACACGGGCCGATGTCATCGCCCACGTTGCTTCGAGCGGCCGGGCACTGGTAAACCTCATCGAATGGGCTGCCTCCGGCGAGGAGCGGCCCCTATATGCATCACGCGAAGCCCGCTCGCAAGCGATCTCGGCCGTCGCCGCCCTTCCCCGTCAGGAGCTCATTGGGGAACTCCGGGAGTCTGCCCGAAACTTTGCCGAACAGGCCCTGCGGCTGGGCGGGGACCTCGCGGCCCCGGAAGTCCAGGTGAACGGCAAGGGCCTCCCCGCCACATCCATCGTGGCGCTTCGAATTGCCGAGGTGGTGGTGCATCACCAAGACCTCGGCACCGCTTGGACCATCGAGGAGGCGGACCCGGATTCGCTCTTGAATGCCCTCGAAGCTGTGGTGCGGTCCTTGCGGGCTAAGGGCGCCCCGGGAATGACGCTGGTGACCGAAGAGCGTGACGAGTGGGTCATTGGCAACGGCGCCCTGCGGGTTGTGTCTGATCGTGAGGGCTTGCTCCAGTGGTTGGCGCGTGGGGACGCCGAGCATGTTGAAATGGACGGCCCGGTGCCGGCACTGCCGTCCTGGTGAACGGCGAAGTTGGGCAAATTCATCCCAGCGACTGCGGCGCCTTCATGTCACGGTGCTGCAAATAGAAGGCAGGCAGCCCGTGACGGTGACCCGCGCCATACGTCGTTCCTGAACGCCGATGACGGATCTTCTGTCCGCCGCGGCAGAGGCGCCTGATGCTGCGGCTGACCGTAATTCCGTTCCGGACGGCTCCGAGCGCAGAATACAGAACAGCTGCACCCCGGATTGGGGAGAGGGGCCGCAATCCCTTGAACTGGGCAATTTGGCGTGTGTACATTGTGCGCACTTTGGGCTGCGGATCGAGTCGTACTGGGGCCGGACTGGCCCGGATTCCGCATGTTTCCGCGGGAGCCCAGTGTTTGCAGGGGAGGGAATGCAGTTCGAGTCCCACCTCGGGCACGTGTTTTCCCTGTTCAGGGGCTTGTGAGCCTCTGAATGTGTACAAATCTCCTCTTATGGGCCCCTGCGGGCCCATTCTTGTTGGTGGCCGTTGCTGTCTGGCGGCTCCTTCTTTTGACGTGGACAGCGGTGTTGCTGGGGACACCTTCATGGCTGGGAGCGTTTGGAACTGCATGACTTGCTGCGACTTGGGGATCAAATCCTCATGTTCATCCCGGTCGGCGGCCGGAACTCCTGGGAAACTCTCGTCATGTCCTTGCCGCCTCACGGACCTATTAMGACCGCAAACGCACCGACGGCAAATCTCACATCCAGGCGATGCTTGCCGTGGCCCGGCGCCGCCTGAACGTCCTTTGGGCCGTGCTCCGTGACGGCAACACCTTCATCCGCGTGTCCGCCGGGGCGCCATCCATGGCCGCCTAATCAGGGCACTTGCGGCGTTCCACGTGCGCCGAAAGACCGTGGGCATCCCCGCGTGGCTGTTCGAGAATCGGAATGTGCCCCCCGACGGGCAGTATAGGCATTCTTCGAAGGTGGGCTGCTGCTGATGCGCTCCATGCGCACCGCCTGGCTGCTGGCATTGCTCCTGGGTGTCACCGGCGCGGACCGGTCCTTCCTCCGCCGGCCTGCTGACGCCCGGCGGGTTTGGGATCTGGTGGCTCTCTGACCTGTTCCGGATCACCAAGGAATACGCCGCTGACGGTGCTTCCATGCCGTTGGCCGCCGGCACCGACTCCCTGCGCCGCGGCCTGCGTATGGCTTCGACCGTCTTGGCCTCCGCCCTCGGGGTGCGGTGTTCTGCGCCATCGCGGCTCCTGTCACCGGGACCCTCACCGCCACCGTCACTGCCATGAATGACTGCTGAACCCGGCGCCGCCGGCACCGATGAACGAGTGGATCACTGTCGCGGAGGCCGCCGGCACCAAACCCGCGGGCCCCGTCGTGACCGTCACCGGCAAGCTCCACATCGAGTACGCCTATACCGGGCCTACCGGCGTCTACCTTCAACCGGCGAAGGGGCCGGCCCTACAGTTCTTTCCCTGACAAGGCGCGTGCCGGGATGACCGGCGTCACGCTGAATCCGGGTACGTACGCGCTCACGGTCAGCACTACCGGCAAGGCCTGGCACCTCATGGCCGAGGAGTGCCGGATCCCCGGGTAGCGCCGGGCCGGCTGACCAGCACCCCGTTCTGTTTGAAGGACGGTCAGCCCAGAATGGCCGGGATCTGCTACTGCAGCCAACTGTCGGTACGAGGTCCCGCGGTTGGCGGCCATTTCGTGGCGGGGCGCCGTGGGATTCCGGGTGCTGGCACTACGCATCACCTTCCCCGGATGAGGCCCACACCCGCGGTACGGGCAGACAATGGTCGGACTTGCGTGTGGCAGGGTTCCCTGCCGCAATCCATTTCGGAAAGGGGCCTCCAGTGTCCAGACCACACCCGATCCTTGCAGGATCGATCGCAGCCGGGGCAGCCATCGCACTGCTCACGGGCTGCAGCCCCTCCACCCCCGGCACCAGCGTCAGCAGCGCCAGAGCCGAGAAGAACGTTTCACAAGCATGCGCTGCTGCCAGCGCCTTCGCCGGAGCCCTGACAAATTTCAAACAGACACTTAAACCTGGTGCCACGATAGAACAGATCAAATCGGCACGGGAACAGGTCGCGAAGACCTACGACGACCTGGTCAAGGCCAGCCAGGACGTAGCCAAAGACGAGATGGACGCCGTAAAAACGGCCGAAAACAAGTTCGACGCAGCCGTCAGAGCCGTCCCGAATGACGCCACCCTGACCCAGGCGGCCGCCTCCCTGCGGGACGACGCCGCCAACGTCCAGGCCGCGGTCAGTGACCTCCAGACGGCGACCAAATGCTGACCTCAAGGCCCCTCCGGGCTGGCCTGCAGCCAGCCTCGGTCTGCCCAGGCTGCAGTCCCCTACAACACCGCTCCTATCGAAAGCAGGGAAGTTGACATGAGTTTCTGGGAAAACTTTTGGGATATTTTTTGGTGGTTCTTCTTCGTGTATGCATTCGTCGCCTTCCTCTGGGTGTTGTTCGCCGTCATCGGCGACCTGTTCCGCGATGACAAGCTGAGTGGCTGGTGGAAAGCCCTCTGGATCCTCTTCCTGGCCTTCGTGCCCTTCTTGGGTCTGCTGGTGTACCTCATTGCCCGGGGTAAGGGCATGGCTGAGCGGTCCATGGATCGGGCGCGGGCGCACCACGAGGCCTCGGATGCGTACATCCGCAGCGTCGCGACAACCAGTCCAAGCGAGGAGATCACCAAAGCCACGGCCCTTCGGGACTCTGGAACCATCAGCGCTGACGAATTTGAAAGGATCAAGAGCAAAGCACTGGTCTGAGAGCGCCAGGGACCCGGTACCGCGAGGCAGCAGACGCAATGACCCTGGACGCAGCGTTGTTTTAGTCCTCGCTTGGAGTTCGGTGTCATTCAGCGCAACACCTCCCGGGCTGTCGCTGGATGTCCCATTCGGCGGTCGGAGGCTGAGGGGCGTGAACCGTCAAATGGTCTCTGGCTGCGTGCTGGGAGCCGGGCTGGTGTCCGGTTCGTACTTCCGTTTTGAAAGGGAGAGCCTGTTGTCCGAAGAATCAGCAAGGAACGTCGTGCCGGTGATGCACGACCTGTCGGCGGCGGAGGGCTGCAGCGTCAGGGGCGTCCAGAACCCGGCGCTGCGCCAGGCCGGCGCCATCGGTCATGAGGGCCGGCCGCAGCCTGAATGGTCGCAGCGGCGGGCCGGTCCCGCTGCAAATGCCTCGGGTTGCGGGCTGTTGTCGACGAACCATGTGCCGACAACCCGGCGCCCTCCAAGCGCGGGACCAGCTAGGTCCATGCGCTCCGTCGAGGCTGAGACATTGATCAACGCTCGAAGCTCCGCTGTCTGGGACGTCATCACCGATGCACGGAACTTCACCGTCTGGGAATCCGGCATCACGCGCATCCGGGGCGAGCTGCGCAACGGTGGCACCATCAGAATCCGAACTCACATCGGAGGGGAGCGCACCTTCCGGCTGCGCGTCCAGCAGATGCCCGGCGAGGTGATGACCTGGACCCAGGGCCTGCCTCTGGGCCTGCTCACCGGGGTGCGCACCTTCAGGCTTGAACCGCTGGGCGGCATGACGCACCTGCTCGTAAAAGAAGAGTTCACTGGCCCGCTTTGCGGGCTGCTGCTGTGGGAGTTCGTGTCCGACACGCAGCAGGCTTTCATCGATTACGTTGGCGCTGTCAGGAAACGCGCTGAAATCCTCGGCCGACACCTTCGAACCACGGGGTCATGAGCGCCATCGGAGCAGCGCGCAGCGTCCAAGAGCGCCCGACGCCGCCTGAGCGTGTTCTGGGCCATGCTTCGCGACGGGCCTCTAGCGGCGGCCTGAGGTTGCGACACCGGTTGTCTGCGGGACACCTTCAGAGACCCACTATCGGTTTACTCTGGGGTCTGTCGGGCAGCGTGCGCATGAATGCGCGCTGGATGGGGACCGGACGGCATCATCCAGCACGCCTTCGGTGCCTTAAATGCGAAGGAACTTCATGGCGATGTGGCTGAATCGAAAATCCACCCGCAGCACCCTTTGGCCGGCCGGGGCGTATATCTGCTGGACGACCACGAGGTCGTGAGACGGGGCCTGCGCCATCTGCTGGAGTCCGATGGTCTCAGCATCGCCGGAGAATCAGGGTCCGCGCACCGAGCATTCCGGCGAATCCCTGCCCTCCGCCCGGAGTTGGTCATCCTTGACGATGATCTTCCGGACGGTTCCGGTGCCGACGTGTGCAGGGCCATCGCGGCGGCGGACCCGACCATCCGGTGCCTGCTGATGACCGGAGATGCCGATGAAGCCTTGCTGATCAACTCCATTCTGGCCGGCGCGTGGGGGTGCCTGTCCAAACAGGATGGCAGCAGCGAACAGCTCAGGCTCATCCGCCGCGCCCTGGCCGGGCACACCGCGTACAGCGGCCGGTTCCAGACCCCGCTCGTCGGGCCCGCAACCCAGTCCCTGGATAGGAGACTCCTGACCCTCACGAGACAGGAAATGAATACCGCCATCCGACTGGGGAGAGGGCTGACCAACCGCCAGATCAGCCAGGAGATGTCGCTGGCGGAAAAGACCGTGAAGAATCTGACCTCAACCGTTCTGAGGAAACTCGGCATGGCGAGCAGGACTCAGGCCGCCGTGTTCATCACCAGGGCGCTGAATTCTTCTGAAGACCCTGCCGACGGCGGATACCGGTTTAGCCCATCCCCGGCTCTGATCGCGGAGGTCACGGCAGCGCTGCTGACCTGCACAAGCGAGTCCTACACCGTGCCACCCACAGACGAAGTGCGGGCAAGGGACGTCCGGCGGCTTGCCGACGCACTCACCGCGACCCGGACCGACCGGATGGGACCCCACCTGCTGCCCGGCCGGACTTAAGAACCCCGGATCCCGGGAACGGCGTTCCCGGCTCCGTAAAGCTGGTGAGCCCGCCACGATCCCGGGGAGAGCCCAGGGTGGTGCATGCTCGCGGGCCCGCACCCAATAGGGCGTCCACCGAACGCTGTCGTGGCTGTACGGTCGGGTCAGTCAGCTAGTTTGCAGGCGCCGGGACCGGCGATGCGGGGCCGGGGCGGTCCCGTGGGTGTGTCCGACGGCCTCGAGCACCACGGCGGGCAGGCTCTGGGTGCTCATCATGATCTCGCGCTGTCGGCGCGCACCTGTGCCGGAGGACAGGATCCGGGCCACTTCCGCGGTCACTTGCTCCTCGTCCCCGCTGTCGGCCAGGGCTGGCCGGATATGGGAGAGGAGGACCTGGACCGCTTCTCCGGCCGGGCATGGAATGTTCAACAGGGGGTGCAGGAGGGTGTCGTCGACTCCTGATTGGCTTGCCTTCCACGCCGCCAGGCGCAGTTGACCGGCGGACAGGCGGGGCGCAGAAATCCCGGCGCGCCATTCCTGGGCGGCCCGTTCAACGAGTCCCCGCACCATCGCGGCAATCGCGGCCGCATGTGAGGCCTCCATGCACACGTCGGCAATGCGCACCTCCACCGTCGGATGGTTCCGGGAGAGGCGCGCGTCGAAGTACACCATGCCTTCGTCGAGGAGTACGCCCGTTGTCAGCAGGGATTGCACGTACCGGAGGTATTCCCGTTCTGATCCGAACCTTTCGCAGGGCCCGGCGGTCGGCCAGCGGGTCCAAGCCTGGTAGCGGAAGCTTGCGTATCCGGTGTCGGCACCCTGCCAGAAAGGGGAGTTCGCGCTGAGCGCCAGCAGCACGGGCAACCAGACGCGGATTCGGTCCAGGACTGCCACCCCTTCCTCACCGTCGGTGATACGGACATGAATATGGAAGCCGCAGGTGAGTTGCTCCCGGAGCGTCAAACCGAACCGTGTTGCCATGCTCAGGAAACGGGGCTGCGGTACGAGGGTAGGAGTGGCCGGGACGGGACTGGTGGCCACGGCGACCGCTCGTGCGCCCACCGAACGGGCCGCCTCATCGGCAAGCCGCCGGCCCTCTCGGACGCCCGCAATCACTTCCTGCAGCGTGGAACAGACAGGGCCAACGGCCTCAAGCTGCTCTTGCTGGACCTCCAAAGCCAAGAATGGGCCGCCACTGGTTTCAGGGCGCTGCGGGGCCTTGGCCAAGCACGCTTCCGCGGCGGGTACGGGCTGGCCCGTCGTGGCATCGACGAGCAGGAATTCCTCCTCGACGCCGAACGTCCTTTGAACCCCGCCGCCAGAACGGTTGGGTGGTCTCGTCATTGAAGAATTCAAGGCAACTCCTAACCGGAAGGCCTCCAGCCCTGCCACTGCAGGGCGGCTGCCAATGAAGCTATACAACCCCCCAACGAGCCATGATCACCGGCCCGCTCGCGCTGCTGGTTTCCCCAGAATATCCCCGACAACAGCCTGCCGGAAGGAAAAGCCTATAAGACGGTCATCCAGACACACGTGCCCCATCGCCCATACCTTCCGGGGAACGGGACGCGTAGCGCGGGCGGGGCAGTGATGCGGGATTGCCGGAGGGGCGTCCCTCCGCACCGGCCGCGGGTCCTGACAGAGGACACGAACAGACTGAAAACCGCCACCCCGGGTCGTATGCGTGGATCTTGGGAAGAGCTGGGCAGAGCCTGCTTACAGGGCTCGCACCCGTTCGGGCGTCCGCTGGCGCGGCCGGCTGTTGGGTCCAGTGCTGTCCGTCGCAGGGCTCCGGCCATCCCTGTGGGCCGCCACGGAGTTCTCGGACAGTGGACCCCCTTAAAATCGGGGGACTACTGAAATGAGGAATGTGCAGAATGCCTGCATCACGTCGCCGGTTCAGCCAGGAGTTCAAGGACCAGCTGTGCGAGGAAGTCGTCTCGACTTCGAAAACAATCAAGTCCGTCGCCGACTCGTACGGGGTCGGTGCCGAGACGCTGCGTAACTGGCTGAAGAAGTACCGGCAGGAACACGACACCACGGGCACCGAGGTTCCGCTGACAGGCTCGGAGCGGGCCCGGCTGATGGAGCTGGAGCGGGAGAACCAGGAGCTGCGTGCGGAGGCTGCGTTCCTGAAAAAAGCCGCTGCATACTTC
>NZ_JBFTZV010000051.1:0-7832 GCF_056406615.1 Arthrobacter sp. P1_B3
GTACAGGAACTGCCAGGTGTCCTCGATCCGGTGCGGGTCCTTGCCGATCAGCAGCTGCGCGACGTGCTCCTTCAAATACGCGGCCACCGCGAGCTCGCGCCCGTTCAGGGTCGCGTCCCCGATCCCGGTCACCCCGTCCTCGGTGGTGATCCGCAGGGTCACGAAATTCCGGGAGGGGCTGGTCACGAAGACTTCAGCGGCAATGATTTTCACAACAGGTCCTTTTCTGGTCTAACGGGGGTGTCTTAGTTGCGGGGCGCCAGCGGCGCGGCCTCCGCGGAAGCGGCGTCGGCGGGAACAGCGGCAGCCGCGGCGGCATCGTCGGAAGCTCCGGCGCTTTCGGAAGGTCCGGTGCCGTCGGTGCGGCGGGCCCGGATTTCGGTGAGGATCCGGGCGTGCATGGCATCGGTAAGCGTGTATTTGGCCATCACGAGCACGGCCAGGATGGTCATGACGGCCGGCAGGGCGCCGGCGGCGAGCTGGATGCCGAAGACGGCGTCGGGCGTCTGGACGGCGCCGGACTTGTAGCCGCCCAGGGCCAGGGCGTAGGCCGCGAGCGCACCGCCGACTGCCTGGCCGGTCTTGCGGGTGAAGGAGAACAGGGCGTAGGTGATGCCCTCGGTGCGGACGCCGGTCTTCCATTCGCCGTATTCGACGGTGTCGGCTTCCAGTGCCCAGACCACGATGTTGACCGCGAGGACGCCCACGAGGCTGATCACCAGGCCGGTGAATCCGAGCCAGACCTGGCTTGCCGGGGTGAAGAAGACGATGGCGCCGCCAATGACCGTGAGCAGCGACGAGAAGATGTAGACGCGCTTCTTGCCGAGGCTCCGGACCAGCTTGGGCATGAAGCCCGCCAGCACGAAGGTCAGGACGAGCTGGGTGATGGACAGCACGGGGTACAGATCCAGCCGTCCCAGGACATCGCGGAGATAGTACAGCTGGACCGAGGTGAGGGCCAGGTAGCCGGTCAGGAAGAAGAAGGAGCTCAGGCACAGCATCAGCAGCGGCCGGTTGCCCTTGAGCGTGTCCATGCTCTGCTTGAACGTGACGTTCGGGACGGTACGGTGGACCCGTTCCTTGGCGGTCAGGAAGGTGAAGAGGTACAGAGCCGCCCCGATGACGACGAACACCAGGGTGATGCTGGTGAAGGTGGCCTGCAGGTTGGCGCCCGGCTTGATCAGCGGGGCTACGAAGATGCCAAGGGCGGAGCCGACCAGCATCCCGCCGATCATCCGGGCGGAGCCGAGTTTGGCGCGTTCGGCCGGGTCCTGGGTCATGGCGCCGGCGAGGGAGCCGTAGGGGATGTTGACCAGGCTGTAGGCCAGGCCCAGGGCGGCGTAGGTGACGTAGGCGTAGAGCAGGGTGCCGGACTCGCCGAGCGCAGGGACAGAGAAGGTTGCCACGCTCAGCAGCAGCAGCGGGATGGAGCCGAACATGATGAACGGGCGGAACTTGCCGAACCGCTTGCTGTAGGTCCGGTCCACCACGCGTCCGGCGAAGACGTCGGCGAAGGCATCAAAGATCCGCACCACCAGCAACAGTGTGCCGGCGGCCGCGGCGGAGATCCCGGCCACGTCCGTGTAGTACACCAGCAGGAACATCGTGGCGGTGGTGAAGGCGAGATTGTTGGCGGCATCGCCGGCGCCATAGCCGATGATGCTGAGCTTGTTCAGCTTTTTCATGAATGGGCTCCTTTACCCGTTGCCGGACCTCGGGCCCGGCGAAAAATGTGCGTTAAGGCCTACGCCTCAGAAGTGATGTTCTTGGTGCCGGCCAGTGCCGTCCACCGTCGGCGCAGGGCATAGGCGGCGGGTTTGGGCCGCCTGTCCCGGGTGAAGACGCCCTTCTTGTTGCCGTCCACGCGCATGATGCCGTTGGAGGTCTGGAAGTCCGCGAAGTTCCAGACTTGCTCACCGACCATGGCGTCGACCCGGTCGAAGACCCGGTGGTACATGGCCAGGAACGCTGCCTGGTATTCCTCGCTCCAGGGCTGTTCATAGATGGAGTGGAAGCCGGGCATGGTGTCCGGCCCGTACTCGGTCATGATCATGGGCTTGCCGTACTTGGCTTCCCATTCGCGCAGCTCCTTCTCGAGGTGCTGTTCAGCGGTTTCGAGGTCGCCGTTATCGATGTACCAGCCGTAGTAGCGGTTGAGCATGATCACGTCGAATAGGTCCCCGAGCAGTTCCTTGTCCGGGGTGTCGAACAGGACGTTGACGTAGCCGACGGGCCGGGTGGGGTCCAGGCTGCGGGTCAGCTCCACGAGGGGTGCGAAGTACTCGCGGGCGCCTTCCTCGGAGCCGTTGGGTTCGTTGGCGATCGACCAGATCACGACGGAGGGGTGGTTCTTGTCGCGGGCGACGAGTTCGGAAATCGCCTGCCGGTGGTTGGCGGCGGTGTTGGCGTCCACTCCGCCCTCTTCGTAGGTCTTTTTCGCGATGCCGCCGAAGACGGCGCCGAAGCCCAGGTGCAGCCCGACGGCGGCGGTTTCGTCGATCACCACGATTCCGTGCCGGTCCGCGAACTCCATGACTTCCTCGGCGTAGGGGTAGTGCGAGGTCCGGAACGAGTTCGCGCCCACCCAGTCCAGGAGCTGGAAGTCGTTGACCATCTGGGCGTTGCTGTGGCCCTTGCCGATGGCCACGTGGTCCTCGTGCATGCCGAAACCGGTGAAGTAGAACGGTTCGCCGTTGATGAGGAATTCCTTGCCGCGGACTTCCACGGTGCGGACACCGACCGGCAGGGTGTAGCTGTCCAGCAGCCGGCCGGCGTCGCGGATTTCCGCCGTGAGGCTGTACAGGTAGGCGGCGCCTGGCTTCCACAGCACGACGTCGGCGATCGTCAGGGTGCCGCGGGCGCCGTCGGCGCGAGCGACCTCGACGCCGTCGGCGTCACGGACGGAAACGGTGACCGTTTCGCTGCCGGTGCCGCCGGCAGTGGTAATCGTGTAGTCGACGCTGCCGGTGGTGCCTTCGAAGCCGGTGGCGACGGTGATGTCATCGACCGTGACCGCGGGGGTGCTGAACAGCCAGAGGCTGCGGTGCAGGCCGGCGTAGTTGTAGAAATCGTGGAGGTAGCTCTGCTGCCGGCGGCCGTCCTCGGTGACGGTGATGGTGCCGGGCGGGATGGTGGCCTGCGTGAGCTCGTTGTTGACGGACACCGTCAGGCGGAAAAGCTGCCCGGGCGTGACGTGCTCGGTGATGTCCGCACTGAAGGGCATGTAGCCGCCGGTGTGCTGGGCCACGAGGGTGTCATCGACCCACACCATGCCCTCGTGCGTGGCGGAGTCGAGGCGGACGTGGATGCGTTCGCCTGCCCAGCCGCGCGGGACGCGGACTTCGCGCTGGTACCAGACGTAGCCAACGTGGTCCCTGATGGCCTTGTCCGGGAAGACGTCGTTGTAGCTGGCCGGGACGCCCATTTCCAGTCCGGTTTCCAGGGGCGCCTTGAACCATTTGTCCCGGTGGCCGGCGCGGTCAAAGTCCACCTTGAAGCGGTACAGGCCGTCGAGGTTGACGATCTCGCGGGTTTCGCTGGCCTGGGGCTTGAGCATTTGGGGTCCTATCGCGTCTTTGCGGGCAGTGCCGGGGGGAGGATTTTGAGGGCCGGCGCTGGGGGCCGGTTTTTGCTCTTGCTGTAATCCTAATCACTTGGCAATCAAATGGCAAGCGGTTGCCATAATTTTTGTTGAAAGTTTGGCGAAACACTGCTGCCCGGCTCCAGATGGTCCGGGAGCCGGGCAGCAGTGCTTGCGCGCAAGGCGTTACGGGGAGAGCGTCTGCTCCCCGAACGTTCCGCTCAAGCTTTCCATCAGATCCACGACGGAACGCTCTTCTGCGAGGGCCGGATCCACCAGGGCCAGCAAGGCGCGGATCCGTTCGGCGCCGGCGAGCCGGTTGGCTGCGGCGACCTCGTCGGCCAGCGGGTCCTGGAACGCGGCGGAGGCGGCGCTGTAGTCCATCCAGGCAGCAATCATGAGAGCGGCGGCGGCGCCGGATCTGCCCGCGGCACGCTCGGCCTGCAGCACGGGAACGGCCCGCATCCTCAGCTTTGTACTGCCGTCCATCGCGATCTGTGCGAGGTGGTGGGCAATCCGGGCGTTGCCGAATCGCTGCAGCAGGGCGGCGCGGTAGGCCGGGATCTGAAGATCCGCGGCGTGACCCTCCGGCCCGGCCAGGTTCGCCTCCGCCTCGTCCCAGAACTTCTCGACGGCCTGCAGGCACAGCGGGTCCGCCAGGGCCTGCGCCACGGTGGTGTGGCCGCGAAGCTGGCCGGCGTAGGCCAGCAGGGAGTGCGCGCCGTTCAGGAGCCACAGTTTGCGGTTCTCGTACGGCTCGATCTCTGCCACGAACACGGCACTGGCGTCTTCCCAGCGCGGCCGCCCGGCGGGGAAGTCCCCGCTGAGCACCCAGTTGGAGAAGGGCTCGGCCACTACGGGCGAGTTGTCGCGGTAGCCGCAAGCGGCCTGGACGGCGGCAATGTCCGCGGCCGTAGTGCGCGGGGTGATGCGGTCAACCGAGGTGCTGACGAAGCTGACGTTGGCGTCGATCCATCCGGCCAGCCCGGCGTCCCATGCCCCGGCCATGCCTGCCACGGCGTTGTGTGCCACGGTGCCGTTGCTGGAGAGGTTGTCGCAGCAGACGACGGCGAGCGGTCCCGCCCCGGCAGCCCGGCGGCCGGCGAGGGCCAGCACCAGCCGGCCCAGCGGCGTCGTCGGGCTTGCGCTGCCGGACGCCAGCAGCGCAAGGTCCGCGGCGACGTCGGGCGCAGCTCGGTCAAGCTGCCCGTCTGCCCGGAGCCGGTAGGCCGCTTCGGTGATGGTCAGAGTGATCACCGCGGTGGCCGGAGCGGCAACCAGCTCCGCCAGTCGCTGCACATCCGCCCCGTCCACGGCTTCGACGATGCTGCTGACCACGGCGAAGGAGTCGCCGTCGTCGGCCCGGTTCACTACCGTGTAGAGCCCGTCCTGTTCAGCCAGTGCCAGCGCCGCGTCGGGGCGGCGGCCGGTGAAGGCCGCGATGCCCCAGTCCGCGGCGTCGGACGCCTGGTGCGTATACCAAGCCTGGTGCGAGCGGTGGAAGGCGCCCAGCCCCAGGTGAATGATCCGCACGGGTGCCTTGGCGGACGGCCGCAGGCGGCGGTTCAGTGGGGGCAGTTCGACGGCGGGTGGCACCTCGGAGTGCTGGTCGACGCTCACAGCTTGAACACCCGTCGGGGCGAGCCGTCCACGATGTCGACGATCAGTTCATGGGCGCGGTCCTCGCTGACGCGGTGTTCCGCGACGAGCCTGGCCAGGAAGGAGGCCTCGATCCGGCGGGAGGCGTCGTGGCGCGCGGGGATGGAGCAGAACGCGCGGGTGTCGTCGATGAAGCCGGACGAGCGGGAGAATCCTGCGGTTTCGGTCACGGCGGAGCGGAAGCGCAGCATGGCGTCCGGTGCGTCCAGGAACCACCACGGGGCGCCGAGGTAGACGGACGGATAGAAGCCGGCCAGCGGCGCGAGTTCGCGGGAGAACACGGTCTCGTCCATGGTGAAGAGCACCAGGTGGAAGTCCTTGGCGGTGCCGAAGTCCTGCAGCAGCGGGCGGATGGCCTCGGTGTAGTTCACCGCAAACGGGATGTCGTGGCCGGTGTCGGCGCCGAAGGCGTTGAACGTGGGTTCGTGGTGGTTACGGAACGAGCCCGGGTGGATGGTCATGACCAGCCCGTCCTCCACGGACATCCGTGCCATCTGGTACATCATGTGGGCTTCGAAGTCTTCGCGGTCCTGCGCCGTGGCCTGGCCCGAGCGGGCGCGGTCGAACAGCCTGGCCGCGTCGGCGGCGGCGAGCTTGAGCGTTGCCGGGGTACGGACGCCGTGGTCGGCCGAGACTGCGCCGTGGTCCACGAAGTAGCGACGCCGGTTCTCCAGGGCGGTGATGTAGCCGGCGTAGCCGGTGGCGCCGTCGCCCGCTGCTGCGATGAGCCGGTCCACGTTCGCGCTCCACGTGGGGTGCGCGATGTTCAGGTAGGCGTCCGGGCGGAAGGTGGGCAGGACGCGGCCGTGGAACGTGGGATCCTCGGCGATCGCCTGGTGGCTGGCGAGGCTGTCCAGGGGGTCGTCCGTGGTGGCCAGCACCTCGATGTTGAAGTCCTTGAAGAGCTGGCGGGGCCGGAAGCCGGGTTCCTGCAGCTTGGCGGAGATCGCATCGTAGCTGGCGTCGGCGGTCTCGGCGCTGATCTCCTGCCGGAGGCCGAAAACGCTGTCGAACTGGGTGCGGAGCCAGTAGCCGGAGGCCGTCCCCTCGAACAGCGGCCAGGCTTTGCAGAACTCGCGCCAGACCGTGCGGGAGTCCGCATCGGCGGTGGCCGAGCCCCGCAGCCGGTCCAGCGGAACGCCGCTGGCGTGGATCAGCCGGGTGACGTAGTGGTCCGGGCTGACCAGCAGCGCTGCCGGGTCCGGGAACGGGCTGTTGTGCTCGATGACTGCGGCGTCAACGTGCCCGTGCGGGGAAATGATGGGGAGGTCCTGGACGCGCTGCAGGAGGTCCCGCGCAATGCTGCGCGTTCCGGGATCCGCGGGCAGGAGCCGGTCTGGGTTGGCGGCAATCGACTGTGACATGAATCAATGGTCCGGCCTGCTTCAGGTATTTGTCAACCGGTTGCCATTAATTGCCATCAAGTTGCGGGGGCTTCGCCGGCAAGGCTACCCCGCGGGCAGCAGCCGTCCGCTCGAGCCCCGCAGCACCAGCTCCGTCTCGACGCGCAGGGTGGCGGCAGTCTCCCCCGTGCCTCGCGGGAGATCGCCGTGCAGGAGATCAAGCAGCAGCGTGGCAGCGCCCGAGCCGCACTCCCCCAGCGGCGAGCGCACGGTGGTGAGCGGAGGTGTGGTGAAATCCGCCCCGAAGATGTCGTCGAAGCCCACGATGCTGATCTGGTCCGGGATCACCATGCCGGCGGCCTGGAGTTCCTGCATGAGCCCGATGGCCAGGAGGTCGTTGTAGGTCAGCACCGCCGTGGCACCGCTGGCCCGCACGTCGCGCGCCACCTGGCGGCCGCCGTCGACGGTGGGCTTGGTGGATTCCAGCCGCACGGCCTCGAGCCGGGACCATTCGCAGGCCGCCTGCACGCCTTCCCAGCGGCGCGCGGACATCCAGGACTGCGGCGGACCGGCGACAAAGGCAACCTTGTGGTGCCCGTTCCCGGCCAGGCTGCGGACCGCCTCGCTGATGCCCTTGTTCACGTCGGGAACCACGCACGGCACGCCGTCGACCTCGCGGTTGATGACCACCACGGGCTTGTCGCGGGCGATCGTGCGGATGTCGTCGTCGTCCATGCGGGGGCTGGCCAGGATGAGGCCGTCCACAGTAGCCATCATCCGGCGGGCTGCCGTCAGCTCAGTGACACCGGACTCGGCGGACTCGGCCAGAACCATGGTGTAGTCCCGCAGTGTGGCCGTCGTTTCCGCCCCGCGGATGATGTCGAAAAATGTGGGGTTGGTGATGTCCGCGACGATCAGGCCGAAGGTATTGGTACGGCCGGTAGGCAGCGCACGGGCGAACGGATTGACCTGGTAGTTCAGCTCGGCGGCGGCATCCTCGATGAGTTTCTGCGTCTTGGCGCTGACGCGGCCTGGCTTGCTGAGCGCACGTGAGACGGTGGATGGGTTGACGCCGGCAACCTTGGCGATGTCGTAGATGGTGGCGTTGGACTTTCCGGACCGGGAGTGCTTCTTGGCCGGGCCTGTTGTTGCGGCAGCGTCCGGCGTCTTGGGTTCAGTCACTGCCCCATCCTAACGAGGAAACAACCCAACTAGCTCGCAGCGGGGGCCGTTTTGAGCGCTCAAAACGG
>NZ_JBFTZV010000052.1:0-6397 GCF_056406615.1 Arthrobacter sp. P1_B3
GAACACCTCGTCCGAACACCTCGTCCTGCGGTAACCAACCCGCGCATATCAGTCTGACAGCGCCGTCGATCACGACGCGCCAGCCCGCCGGATGAGGCCACGAACGGATACGAAAGAGCGGTCCAAGACACGAGAGCCTTGGACCGCTCACCCTTGCCCTCTTGACAAGGAACACCTACATATCAGGTGTACTGAGAGCGGAATTGATCGCGAACGTGGCGACTGGCCAGCTATCCACTAACACGACCACTAACGTGCGGGCATGAACTCCTGTTTCGGTGCGACCGCTCCGGCCCCCCACAGCCTGCGCCTGCAGCTCCCCCCGAGAACCTTGCGTCTCACGGGAATCAGGTCGTTGAAGACTCGCGGCCGCATGAACTTATGTAGGCCGAGAAGTAAAGACGGAGACAGCCTGAGGGTCAACGAAAAAAGCAGACCTAAGTGTGGACAGTATCCACACCCGCATTCGCCGGACAAACCCGCCGTAGCCGGATTGCTTTGGACCGCAAGAAACTGAACGGTGGGAAACCAGGACAAATCATTCTTGGTCATGTCGTCAACACACCCCTTGGACATGAAGGTGTATGGCCGATAAGGGCCACCAGAACACGCCAGAGAAGAGGACAAATTACCCTACATCCCAGCAGGCGGAGGGCCCGCCAGCCAGGGCCCTGAACCGCCACCCCACACACCTGAATAGGCCCACCGCGGCGGCCGGGCCACAGCCCGCGAACCTAGCGTCAGAGGAACGCCACCACAAGCTATGTCAACACGTTAAAGCAAAAACCCCTCTGACGAGGGGTTATGCTGTGCCCAAGGTGGGACTCGAACTGCATTCCAACCCCTGCAAACTCTGGGAACTCCCGGAAACATAACGAATCCGGGCCAGTCCGGCAGCAGTACGATCCGATCCACCGCCCAAAATGTGCACAATGTACACACGCCAAATTGGCCAACTCAGAGCATCGCAGCCACGAGCCGCACCCACGCCGAGGTGCGGCTGTTCTATATTCTGGGCCAGGAGCCTTTCGGAACGTAATTCCTGTCAGCCGAAGCTCAGGCGCCCTCTGCCTCAGCTAACGGACGGTCCATTATCGGCGCCTCCCGGTTCTTCCCGGGGCGCCCATTCGCCAGTGAGCTTCAGTGGTAGTGACCAGCCTCTATGCGGCCGACGATGGCGGTCTCCCGGTCGCGCACTTCGGCGGTTACCGCGCGGAATGCCTTTGTGTGGGCCGTGACGGGCCGCGCCATGCCAAAGCAAGCACCGAGCCGGGCACGTCCACAATGGGTCGGTAGACGATTGAGGGCCGAGGCGCGAGCCGAGCCATGCTGATCATGGTTACGCTGAGCGCCATGCCAGTTGACACAATTTCCATTTCCTCCTCCACTGACGAGGTGACCGGCCCGATCCGCGGCGGTAACTCCTCCTCCAGGCCGCTGTCGCGCAATATCCAAAACGCCCGCCAGCTCGATCAGCGCGGCGAGGCGCACTGATGGTCTGATCCGCCAGGTCTTTCAGACGTACGGACTCCGAAGCCGACAGGGAACGTCCACGTGGTAAGCCGGCCGCTCGGGACTCAACGAAGATGTGCTCGATGTGCAGATCCGGGACGTCGATGGAGAGTCGTACGAAGGCGGCATCAGACTCTCCGGATAGCAGGCCGCATGAAGGATCGTTCAGGTTGAAACTCTCCAGTTCGATGGTCAAGTCCGGATAGCGGGACCGGAACGTATCGACGATCGGTGGCATGAGTTCGAGCGCAGAGGAAACAGTGAAACCCATCTTTAGCACGCCCAGCTGTCTCCTTTGCACACGCCGGGCGGCCTCCACGCCGGCGTCGAGCTCAACGAGAGCACGTCGGGTTGCAGGCAGGAACTCTTCACCTGCCTCCGTGAGTGCCACGTTGCGCGTCGTCCGTTCCAGCAGGGCGGCTCCAACGTCCCGCTCCAGCTCAGCAATGCTCTGGCTGATGCCCTGCTGCGAAATGTACAGACTCTCCTGCGTGGCACGGGTGAAGTTCAAAGTTTGGCCAACGTAAGCGCGGACTGTGAGCACGCAACACCGGGTAACTGTCGCCCACGTAACGTCAACGGGCGCGTGGAGATGGGCTAGCCCAGCCGTGCCTTCAGGTGCTCGTCCAGTGCAGCGAGGAATTCCTCGGTGCTCAGCCATTCCTGGTCCGGGCCCACCAGAAGCGCCAGGTCTTTGGTCATCTGACCGGCTTCGACTGTCTTGATGACGACGTCTTCGAGAGTGATGGCAAAGTCAATGACGGCAGGGGTGTTGTCCAGTTTGCCGCGGTGCATGATGCCGCGGGTCCAGGCGAAGATCGAGGCGATCGGGTTGGTGGAGGTCGGCTTGCCCTGTTGGTGCTGGCGGTAGTGGCGCGTCACGGTGCCGTGTGCGGCTTCGGCCTCGACGGTCTTGCCGTCCGGGGTCATCAGCACGGAGGTCATCAGACCAAGCGAGCCGTAGCCCTGGGCGATCGTGTCCGACTGAACGTCGCCGTCGTAGTTCTTGCAGGCCCAGACGTAGCCGCCTTCCCACTTCATCGCCGACGCGACCATGTCATCGATCAGGCGGTGCTCGTAGCTGAGGCCGGCGGCTTCGAACAGATCCTTGAACTCGGCGTCGAACACTTCCTGGAACAGATCCTTGAACTGGCCGTCGTAGGCCTTCAGGATCGTGTTCTTGGTGGAGAGGTACACCGGGTAGTTCCGCTGCAGCCCGTAGGCGAAGGAAGCTCGGGCGAAGTCGCGGATGGAGTCATTGAAGTTGTACATGCCCATCGCCACCCCTCCCCCGTCGGGGTAGGTGACCACCGTCTGCTTGATCTCTTCGCCGCCGTCGGAGGGCGTGAACGTCAGGGTTAGCGTTCCGGCCCCCGGGACCTTGAAGTTGGTGGCGCGGTACTGGTCGCCGAAGGCGTGGCGTCCGATGATGATTGGCTTGTTCCAGCCTGGGACCAGGCGCGGGATGTTGGAGATGATGATCGGCTCGCGGAAGACGACCCCGCCCAGGATGTTGCGGACGGTTCCGTTCGGGGAGACCCACATCTTCTTCAGGCCGAATTCTTTGACCCGGGCCTCATCCGGGGTGATCGTGGCGCACTTGACGCCCACGTTGTACTTCTTGATCGCGTTCGCTGCATCTATGGTGACCTGGTCATCGGTCGCGTCACGATTCTGGATGGACAGGTCGAAGTATTTCAGGTCCACATCCAGATACGGAAGGATCAGGCGGCTTTTGATGAACTGCCAGATGATGCGGGTCATTTCGTCGCCGTCAAGCTCCACAATAGAGCCAACGACCTTGATCTTTTCGTTCATGCGGTCTCCTTGATTTCATGGGCACAATGCCCCACACCGATGGTGGTCTCTGACATCTGCGAACCCGGGGTGGCGCTCGGTGCACGACGGTTCCGGGCACCGGGTGCCACCCCTGGCTCCTATCGGGAGCTGATGCGCGGCGTCCCCCGGCGGGCAGCGAATCGGTTTTTGACGCGTTGCAGCTCGGCCGGCAGTTCGGGGGGCAGCGAGTCACCGAACCGGGCGTACCACTGATCGATGCTGTCGATTTCCTGGGCCCATTCCTGTGAATCGACCGCCAGGGCGGCACTGAGGTGTCCGCGGGTGACATCGAGGCCTTCGACGTCGAGCGACTCCGGTGCGGGAACGAAGCCGATGGGAGTTTCAATGGCAGCGGCTGTCCCCTCGAGCCGTTCGATGGCCCATTTCAGGACGCGGGAGTTGTCTCCGAATCCGGGCCACAGGAAGCCACCAACGCTGTCGCGGCGGAACCAATTGACCAGGAAGATCCGGGGCAATGTGGCGGGATTGGCTGCCCGGCCGATCTCCAGCCAGTGGTTGAGGTAGTTTCCGGCGTCGTAGCCGATGAAGGGGAGCATGGCCATCGGATCGCGGCGGACGACCCCGACTTGGCCGGCGGCAGCCGCTGTGGTCTCAGAGGACAGCGTCGACCCCATGAAAACACCGCCCACCCAGTCCCTGGACTCGGTGACCAGGGGGATGGTTGTCTTCCGGCGCCCACCGAAGAAGATGGCCGAGAGCGGCACGCCCTGCGGTTGGTAGTATTCCTCGGCCAGGATATCGACCTGGCTGATGGGGGTGCAGAACCGCGAGTTGGGATGGGCCGCGGGCCTGCCGGAGCCCGGCGTCCAGTCCTGGCCCGTCCAGTCGGTCAGGTGTTCCGGGGTGTCCCGGGTCATGCCTTCCCACCAGACGCCGCCGTCATCGGTGAGAGCCACGTTGGTGAAAATGGTGTTGCCCTTGGCGATGGCGTCCATCGCGTTGGGGTTGGTGTGCCATCCGGTGCCGGGTGCAACGCCGAAGAGGCCCGCCTCCGGGTTGGTGGCCCGCAGTTCCCCGTCCTTTCCGACACGAATCCAAGCGATGTCGTCTCCCAGGGTTTCCACTTTCCAGCCGTCCACTGTGGGGTTCAGCAGCGCGAGGTTGGTCTTGCCGCAGGCCGAGGGAAACGCGGCGGAGATGTAGTAGGCCTTCTGCTCCGGGCTGGTGAGTTTGAGGATGAGCATGTGCTCCGCGAGCCAGCCCTCCTGCCGGGACATCGCGGACGCGATGCGCAGTGAGTAGCATTTCTTGCCCAGCAGCGCGTTGCCTCCGTACCCGGACCCGTAGGACCAGATGGCATTTTCCTCAGGGAAGTGGACGATCCATTTGTCGTCATTGCAGGGCCAGCTGACATCCTGCTGCCCCGGCTCCAGCGGTGCACCGACGGAGTGCAGTGCGGGGACGAAGTCCGCGTCCAGTTCGACCATTTTGGCCAGGACTTCGGAACCGGTGTGGGCCATTATGCGCATGGAGGCGACGACGTAGGCGCTGTCGGTGATCTCAACGCCGAACTTGGGGTCCTCGGCGTCGAGGTGGCCCATCACGAACGGAATCACGTACATGGTGCGTCCCCGCATGGCGCCGCGGAAGAGCCCGTTCAGCTTCTCCTTCATCTGTGCCGGCGCCATCCAGTTGTTGGTAAAGCCGGCGTCGCGTTCGTGTTCGGAGCAGATGTAGGTCTGCTCTTCGACCCGGGCAACGTCCTTGGGGTCGGAGAAGGCGGCAAACGAGTTGTGAAACCTGTCCGCGTCCAGGCGGACCAGGGTTCCGGCCGCAACGAGCCCGTCGGTGATCTGGCGGTATTCGGCTTCGGAGCCGTTGACCCAGTGGATGCGGTCCGGCTGGGTCAGGCCAGCAACTTCGCCGACCCAGTCCGAAAGCCGGGCCAGGGCGGCCGGGGCGGTATCCATGACGGTGGACTGTGTGGTGTTTGGCAAGGTTCTCTTCCTTCCCCCGCGCTTTGTGGCGTTGGCGGGGATGATCCTAGACGGTGATGGGTGGTTCATCGGAGCATCGCGGCCGGAGGCCAATAGGAGTTCAGGAGCGGCTGCGAGTCCCTCGAAGGGGGCCAGGGGCCTCAGGTTATTTACTATTTGATGAATACATCAATTTATATAATAGTCCCTATGGCACCGCCGTCGCGGACGGAGGACGGCAGGAACGTCTGAACACGGCTCAGCACCCCGTGGAGAGAAGCGAGGCAGATCACCCGATGGAACCGGGAACTACCGCGGCAGACGTGCAGCGCTGTCCCCGGTGCCCCTGCCGGGGCGGGCATGCCTTCACCGGCAACGGCAGGCAGGCGGCCTGAATTTAAATTTAGGGTCTCGGCGTCAGACGTTCGGCGCATGGCAGGACGGTCCTGAGGTCCGGGACGCCGGTTTCCAGGCCCGACCGGGCGAGCGCGCTGATGTCTAGGTCGGTGTTTTCGGCCAGGTGGACGACGGGGTAGCCGTTGTGCAGCAGGCGCCACCGGGGCGAGGTCCCGGACCAGGACGGTGCCGATGAAAAGACCGGCTTCGACCCTGAGGCGCCCTGGCGCCGGCCGGTTCCTGTCCGGCCTGGCACGGAGTCCTCCGAATGCTTCGGTCCCCGGCGCGGCGTCGGCGAGCCTTGCGCCGCGGTGCATTGACGCAGGACGCGCAGGCGCGGGGATGCACGGCGGATGACAGTCCCGAAATCGTAAGTGGACAGGCCGGTGACGCGCCCGTCCCGAAGGCTGACCGTGAGGTGCCGGATCGAGGTGCGGCCCCCGTCGCCGGCAAGGAGCCCCACCAGGTAGCTCCCCTTGCCTGCCGGTCTGGTCAGTTCGAAGTCCACGCGCACGTCCGGGCCGGAGGTGTCCACCGACACCCCGGCGATAGGCGGAGCCGGAGCCGGAGCCGGAGGCGCGGAGGCACGAACGGGCGCGGACCGCCCTTGTCCGGGTGCCGGCAGTGGCCGCATCACGCCGCCCGCTGTCCTGGCCGCTGCCCGGACCTGGGGGGCAGGGTCCGGGCAGCGGGTCCGAAGGCCGCGGTATGAC
>NZ_JBFTZV010000053.1:0-5178 GCF_056406615.1 Arthrobacter sp. P1_B3
CTAGACGATATGAAGTGTGGTGGGCCGGAAGTGTGGTGGGCCGGTCCTGACGTAGGACTGGAACCTCGGGTTCAAAGAGGTTCGTGGGTTGCCGGTCCGGGGGCCTGTTCCGCAGTCTCGTGCGGGGTGTGGACTGGTAGAGCCACATTTGAACGTCTGGAGGTTCCAGCCATGAATAACCGTACCTACGTCGGTTTGGATGTCCATGCGCGCAGTGTGAAGGGCTGCGCCATTGACCGCGAAACCGGCGAGATTCTGCGCCAGAGTCTTGCGGCGAACGACGCCGGGATCGCCGATTGGGTGTCAGGGTTGCCGGGCCCGATCCTGGTTGTCTACGAAGCCGGTCCGACGGGATTCGGATTGGCGAGGCTTCTGACATCAGCGGGGATCGAGTGCGTGGTCGCGGCGCCGTCCAAGCTCCAGCGACCGTCCGGGGACCGGGTGAAAACTGACGYCCGAGATGCCGAACATCTCGCCCGGCTGGCCCTGCTGGGCCAGATAACCCCGGTCCGCGTCCCGGGACCCTCACAGGAGGCCGCCCGGGATCTGGTGCGGGCCCGCGAGGACGTGCGGGCTGATCTGATGCGGGCCAGACACCGCGTCTCGAAGTTGTTGCTGCGTCACGGCCTGGTCTACTCCGGCGGCCAGGCCTGGACCGACGCCCACCACACCTGGCTGCACCGGCAACACTTCGACGACCCTGCGCTGCAGGCCGCGTACGAGGCCAGCCTGGAAACGGCGGAGCTGACGCTGGACCGCAGAAACCGGCTGGACTCAAAGATCATCGCCATGGCGGCAACCGGGCCGTATGCACCGGTCGTTCAGGCCCTGATGTGTCTGCGCGGTATCTCGGTGCTGACCGCGTTCGGCCTCGCGGTGGAAATCGGCGACTGGAACCGCTTCACCGGCTCCACCATCGGCGCGTATCTCGGCCTTGTCCCCTCCGAGCATTCCTCGGGCGCCTCCCGGTCCCAAGGCGCGATCACCAAGACCGGGAACACCCATGCCCGGCGCTTGCTGGTCGAGGCCGCCTGGCACCACCGCCGGCCCTACACCCACCCCAGCCGTGAGATGCGCACCCGGTGGGAAGCAGCCGACGAGGCCTCCCGGGTCCGAGGCCATCAAGGCAACCACCGGCTGCACCGGAAATGGGAGCAATTCGACGCCCGGCACAAACGCCGGGTCATCGCTAACGTCGCCATCGCCCGCGAACTGGCCGGCTGGTGCTGGTCCCTGGCAGCCCCGGTCCAACAGGAACATCCATGGACGGATGAATAGACGTGCCGTTCCCCCCGCCGACTCCGATGGCTTGGCAGCGTGGAGAAGACCCGCGAAACACCTATGGACAACCGACAAACACCGGTGACGCCCGACATTGCTAGACCCGCGGCACCCCTCCAGCCGAACACCTCGTCCTGCGGTAACCAACCCGCGCATATCAGTCTGACAGCGCCGTCGATCACGACGCGCCAGCCCGCCGGATGAGGCCACGAACGGATACGAAAGAGCGGTCCAAGACACGAGAGCCTTGGACCGCTCACCCTTGCCCTCTTGACAAGGAACACCCACATATCAGGTGTTACTTTTATGTCACCTCCGGACTGTTGCGTGGCCCAACGCCAGCGGAGAACCACAACTTGTGCCCGAATGTCCAGACTCCCCGGGCCAATCTGGATCGCCGGGCACGAAGGGAGCGAGTCGCGACACCGCGGATCATCAGCAGTGAGATTCCCATTCCGCGGCATCGTCTGCAGGCGGCGCCTGCTGGAGCTTGAGGGACCCCCAGCAACGATGTGCGAGGAAGACACGGCGGCACCGCGTGTTTCCGTTCAGCCGCCGCCAGGAAACTGAGTCCGGCACCCGTCAAAGGGCGTATGTCCGTCAACCGGGGTAGCCCCCACATGCCGCGGAATGTTTGTCGCGATCGCAATCGCCGGCCTGTCCCTTGCCGTCGCCACCGCCTCCGCCGTTCTGGACCGTAAGAGAGTTCTGGGTCTGATGCGACTGATGGGGATGCCGGTTTCCGTCCTGCGCCGCATCATCACCCGTGAAGCAGCAGTCCCGCTCCTGACCGTGCTGCTGCTCTCAGTCGGCCTCGGATTCCTCGTGGCCTGGCTGATGGTTACCTTCATTGACGACACCTACCAGATGACCTGGCCGGCCCCCGATTACTTCACGGCTCTGGGCCTCAGCCTGCTCCTGGCCCTCGGAGCGGTCACCGCGACATTCGGTCTCATCCGGGGCAATACCCCAATGACGGCTACACGCTTCGAATGAAACCGCAGTCCCCACGAACGCCGGCCATGGGAATGCCAGCGACCTTCTCGGAAACGAAGGATTTCAAGAACACCTTAAATCGAGAATGGCGGCGCTTGCGGCCAGGGACCCGAAGGCCGCGCAGTTCGGCGGGAAACCGCCATTGCAATGAGAAGCCCCGCCCCGCCGGGCGGTTCTCATAAATAGTTCTCGGAACTGTACGGTCGAGCCAGGAGTCCGCATCGAGTTTTGAGAAGAGAAACCCATATGGCTGCACACCGTATCGGCTACGCCAGAGTGTCCACGCGCGACCAGAACCTTGATCTGCAGTTGGCTGCCTTAAAAGGTGCAGGATGTGACCGCATCTTTGAGGACACAATGAGCGGTACCAAGGCCGGCCGCCCAGGTCTCGCCAAAGCGCTGGAAGCACTCCGTGAGGGAGATACTCTCATCGTGTGGAAGGTGGACCGTCTTGGCCGCAGCGTGAAGGGCCTCCTGGATTTCGCCGGAGGCCTGAACGAGCGCGGCATTGGCTTTGTCAGCCTCACCGATTCGATCGACACTACCACCGCCTCGGGCCGCTTCTTCTTCAACGTGATGGCCTCCCTGGCGCAGATGGAACGCGAGCTCATGGTCGAACGCACCCAGGCAGGCCTACAGGCAGCGCGCGAACAGGGCCGGGTCGGCGGACGCAAACGTGTAATGACTGAAGCCAAGTTCCGCTCAGCTCGGAAGCTCCTCAGCCAGGGAACGCCGCCAAAGGAAGTTGCCGCCAGCCTCGGGGTCTCGGTGCCCACACTGTACCGCTGGGTCCCGGCGACGAACCCTGAAGCAGTTGCAGTCCCGTAGCTCGACCTTTGGTGCAGACGACTGTTGAAAAAATGCATGACGGTGCACGGACCTCTGGCATCCCGATGTCAACAGTCCTCGCCCCGTCCTGTCCCATGAACTGGTGCAGACGACTCCTGAAAATGACAACGGTCGAATATGGCACAGTGCGAGGAGACTACCTGGAACATGATGACAGCCAGATCGCCGTCATCGCGGGCGCCATCCTCAAAGACGAGCACATCGACCTCGAGTTCGGCTTCCTCCACCCTGCTGCAGAACGTCCCTTCCAGCTGATCAGATTCGAGCTTCTGCCGGGCGGGATCTCAATCACATGCGCCAGTAGCCAGTCCGCGTATGGCAGCGGCGTTATGAAGCTTTGATAATGACATCGTCGACATAGCTGTCGCCCACCTGCCGGGGGTGCTCCGCCCCCAGCTGCACCCGGGTCAGCGTCGTGAACCCTGTGCTGACCTGGTGGCTGGAGTAGAGGAGGCTGGCGTCGAACCAGACCTCAACGGTGGAGGCGGCACCGTTGGCCACCACGCGCATCACCACCTTGTGCCAGGAGCCGAGCTGTACCGCCAGTCCAAGGTTGGTGTATCCGTAAGTGCCCGAAGGGGACGCTACGCGCAGCCACAGTTGGCCGCTGCCGTTGTCGCGGAAAACATCGGCCACACGGATGCCACCATTGAAGAACCGGAAATACGGGACGTTGTTTCCTACGTTGCCCGCCGTCTTGATATTGAACCAGCCGTCGGCGTAGGCGCCCGAGGAGCCCGCCGGCAGGGTTGCTGACATCTTGGCCACCGAGCCTGAGTCATCCGTGACGTGCAGGAAGGYCGCGCAGCCCCCTGAATGGTGCTGGTCGGAAGTGACAGAGGCCGTCCCGGTCCCCGACGTGCTGGCAATAAACCCCTCCAGCGTTCGGGATTCGAAACTGGTTGCCACCACGGGTACGCCCGGGTACTGGTTGGAAGGTGGCGGCGTGCCGGGCTGGCAGACCGGGGCCGGGGCCTTCTTGTTCTTGTTGTTTTTGTTCTTGTTGTCGTTTTTGTTCTTGTTGCTGTTGTTGCTGCTGTTATTGCTATTGTTGCTGCTGTTGATCGCTGTGGCGGCTGTTGCGGCCATCGGGGCGGCGAACATCAGTGCGATTGCTGTGGCCAACGCGAGCAGGGTTTTCTTCATGGTCTCTCCCCGGAAAATGTGTCACCGGTGTTTATTGGGGCTGTGAAGCCAGGCGCGGTGAGACTGGCCGCTTCAGGCGCCGGATCTTTCCGGCGCCTGAATCATAGGACACGGTTGCTCTCTCTGTCACGAGTAGCGGGTACTCGCTCCCTCGGTACTTATGGCCTTATTCAGATCCGATCTTCGGGAGGAAGGCCAAGCATCAGCTGCATTAGCCCGACTTTGTGCCCGCTCCGGGGACACCTAAACGCAGCACGAACCGCCATTTTGAACTGTGAATTAACCGCCAAACGAAGTTAACAGTCACACCCGGGGACAGCAGCACCACGGCTGGCCGTCATGTTGGCACTCAACAAACGATCGTTTTTGAGAATGCGTCGAAAGCCCAGTTCTCGCCGTCCCCGGGTGTCACTGTGCGTCGCGCGTTCGGGCACTGCTGGCAAACCATGCCCTTTGCCCGATCGGCCACTGAATCCTGCGTGACGTAGCCGCTGCTGCAGAGCCACCACACCACCTTGCCCGTGTGAGGCAACAGCACTTCGGCAGTCACCTCTCCATTCAGTGTCGGGTGAAGTTGTCTTGCCAGTTCAGGGCGAAGCACAGCAAGGGACGTCTCGCGCGTGGGATAGCGACCCGAGCAATACCCGCAGCCGGTTCCTCTTCCAGTCCGCTGTGGGCCGCCACGGAGTTCTCGGACAGTGGCCCCCTTAAAATCGGGGGACTACTGAAATGAGGAATGTGCAGAATGCCTGCATCACGTCGCCGGTTCAGCCAGGAGTTCAAGGACCAGCTGTGCGAGGAAGTCGTCTCGACTTCGAAAACGATCAAGTCCGTCGCCGACTCGTACGGGGTCGGTGCCGAGACGCTGCGTAACTGGCTGAAGAAGTACCGGCAGGAACACGACAC
>NZ_JBFTZV010000054.1:0-5164 GCF_056406615.1 Arthrobacter sp. P1_B3
CCCGCGGCTACGACCCCCCGCCATGGGTGCCCGGCCGCTGCGCCGCACCATCCAGCGCGAGATCGAGGACCAGCTCTCCGAGAAGATCCTCTTCGGCGAGCTGCACTCCGGCGACATCGTGGTGGTGGATGTGGAGGGCGAAGGCGACGACGCGAAGTTCACCTTCGCCGGCAACGCCAAGCCGCGCATCCCGGACGCACTGCCCGCCGCAGGCTGATCGGAATACCGCCGCTGGCCACCGCCGGGGTGGGCTGATATCCGGTGGCTCACCGCATTGTCCTGCGGGCTAAGGCTTGCCGGACTCTTTAGGATCTAGCCGCTGCGCTGCTGCCTTGTGGCCAATGCGGCGGTGTGGTTCGTCCGGACCACCCTCTGGAATTCACCGCCACTGGCCCATCTGCCTTTAACAATCCCCGAACGAACATCACAGCCCAGATCATCAAAATTGTATGACTCGGCTTATGCGCCGCAGTTCCTTCCTTACTAGGGCTGCTCGTAGGCTCGCAGCGACAGGGTGTGGCCGCTGCTCTGGTAAGCACCCGGTCAAGATGGGACGATGCATGTATGGGCGAGAACAAGGGGCGCCGTCCGGACCGATCCGCTCCTGACTTCGAGGAAGAACACGAGCAGACGGCCCCTCCAGTCGATCACCGAAGGCCGCCCACGAACCAGATGCGCACCGTTGGCCAGCGCCGCCGCGATGCGGAAGACAAGCTGGAGCACCACCAGCGCGAAGCCCGGAGCAAACCGAAGGACGAGACCGCAGCCGGACAATAACTGGACAACTGGACGCGACCCCAAGGCTGCGCGGCCGCACCACGTGTTCGCACCTGCCAGGGCCCCTGACAGCAAACGCCTGAGGGGTTCTTTCGTCGAACGGATGCCTGAAAGGCAGCAGTGACTGAGATGCACATCAAGGAAGAATGGAACCGGCTCGATCCCGCCACCCAGCAGTGGCTGATGGATAACCCGGGATGCGTGGTCCTGCCACGCACCCTGACGGCCATTATCAACAAGGAAACCGGCGAAAACGCCGACGCCGACGCACACGGCGAAACCGTGCTGACCGGCGAGGACAGGGACTTCATCCAGGCCAAGGCACGCGAAGCTGCGGCCAGACGGACTCCTTCGGACTATCGCTTCTTTGACGCCTCGCAGCCTAACGAATCCCCCGGGTAAACACGGAGTTGCTGCTTCAGCGTCGGCCGGGGACGGCAAAAAATTGCCCGCAGTGGAGTTCAATGCTGACGAAACGGCCGCGCACAGGCTTGCTTAGCCTGTTGTTGCCACCAGCATGGACACGCTGTTGGGCGTGTACCTGCCCCTGCTTCAGGACGCAGCTGAAAGAACCCGCCAGGACTGGGCCCGCTGACAGCCCCGCCCCTCCTCATCTTGGACTGACCCGGGCATGGCCACTCGAGTCTGGCTCCGCAAGGACTCACCTCAAGACGTCAGCCAAGCGTTCGTGCGTATCCCACATATTTATCGGGAGACGCATTGACCTAAGGCTTTTGTTTCTCTTGCGCGGCGGCGAGGATCGGTAGGCGTATCGTCCCGTTGCTCACGTCGCATGCTAACAATAGGCGCGCTGCATGGGCGGAGGATTCAGGCGCGCGGAACTGGATTGTGAGCTAACGCGGGGCTTGCCGCGGCAGCTGGTGCGGGCTTGTCAGGCTGCCAGGACTAGTGATGGGGCCGCGGACGTCGCGTGGCCCGGCGTCAGGATGCTGATCCGATAGTCGCGCTGGAGCGGGTCGGCGTGCACCGGCAGGTGGTGCGACTTTGCGCACCTCTGAAGCTCTCCCATCGCGTCGGGGTCAACGTGTGCACGGGTCACATCCAGTTCCAGCGCCAGTCCGGAGGCGAGTGCGCTGGCGCGCTTGACCACGTCATACAGGCAGCCATGGACGCTCTGAGCCGTCACGTGGCCCTGGACCCTGACGTGGGCCTTGGCGCCGTCGAGGTCCACGCGGACCAGCACCCGCAGCTTCTCGTTCACAAAGTTCTCCGCTCTAAATCGGGGCCACCACGCTGTGGCCCCCGACAACGATAGACGCAATGTGACCTGGATAACAACACCATCCGTGAGTGGGGCGCAACCGTGCTGGCGTCTGCCGACACGCAGGGCGATCATGCCGACTTCCAGGCAGCCGAATTTCGTCAGTACTAAAAGGCGAGCAGCGCCCTACGGTTTGGGTGCGGTGGTCCGGTGGAGGGGAGTTGGGACGGCCAATCGAGGTGTGTACATTGTCCACGCTGCGGGCTCCGGATTGGGCCGTATGTGGATCGGACTGGGCCGTATTCCGCATGTTTCCGGGAGTTCCCATTGTTCGCGGGGCTGGAATGCAGTTCGAGGGGGTCCTTGCCTTAGCATGTGGGCATTAACCCGGGTTGGGTCCTTCTGACGCTTATCGCGGCCTGGTGCCTGGCCGCCGCGGTGGCCTATGAAGTTGTGTGGACGGCGGGTTCAGGGCGCTGGCTGGTGGGCACTCCGCCTGCTGGGATGTGCGGTCATTCGGCCTCCTTTCTGGCCTTCTTGTGTTGGCCGTTGTCGGTCTTGTACCTATTCATGTCGTGGAGTCCTGTCGGCGACATGACCTGCGGGGATTTCTTGGAGATTTTTCTCCGGATTTCTTGTTTACCGGCGGCCTGGGGGAGAGCTTGGTGCCGACTCCGGCTATACCGCCGGCCTACAACCCGCCCACGAGCCAGACTGCAGGCTGTCTTCGCCGCCAAAGACCACATGGCATTGGGCATGCTCCGGGCCTTCCGGGAAAGGGGAAATATAGGGTCCCGAAGACATCAGCCTCGCCGGTTTTGACGACGTGCCCGAAGCCTCGTCCTACGCCCCACCGTCCATAATGCAATCCAGTGCTTTTACCGGGGATCTGGATGCCCGACTCAATACGGCGGCATCTTTCGGTCCTAGAGTCAATGCCCGGACGGCATGAGATTCCGGCCGCAAGAGCACAGAGGACGACGGCGGGAGGTCCCGCCGTCGTCCGCAAACATGGTAGCCAGCGCCGCCCGGCTAGGAGTCCGACTCCGCTTTTTCAGGAGCGATGCCGTAGAAGGGCGTGAACCGACCTCTCGCTCCGGGGGAAATGTTGGAACGGACGATCGAGGCCTTCTCCAGCGCTGCCAGGTGGTATCTGACTGCGCCCCGCGAGGACGCGATGCCGTCGCTGATGTCAGCTACTTTGCTTGCACCATGGCTTCGCAGGTAGTCGATGATTTGTGACTTGATGGGTGCGCTTCTCGCTCTTTCCGTCCGCTCAATGCAGTGCACGTCCATCGGGCTCTGGACTTCAAAGTCAGCGGTCATTGGCGATGGCCTTTCATCCGGTGTGGGGGTCGGTTTGCAGGTTGATAATTGGTTGGCCGACCGGGTGCCGGTCAGTGCCTCGAAACGAGCTCGGGTTGCCGGCTGTCCTCAGTGTCTTGGCCGTCGTCGGAGGTGCCGGCGCGCGACGCCGTGAGGAGGGACGTGGACTTGTCGTGGTTCCGGCCGATGACCGCGGTGGCGATGGCATTTCCTAGGATGTTGGTGGCGGTGCGCCCCATGTCCAGGAGCTGGTCGATCACCAGCAGGACTCCAATTCCGGCGGCGGGGATGCCGAAGGCAGGGACCACGGCGGCGACGACGACGAGTGACCCGCGGGGCACGCCGGCCATGCCCTTGCTGCTGAGCAGGAGCATTGCGGTCATCGCGATCTGCTGGCCAAGGTCCATGTCGATGCCGTAGGCGTTGATCAGGAAGACCGACGCGAAGGTCATGTACATCATGGATCCGTCCACGTTGAACGAGTAACCCAGGGGCAGCACGAAGCCGGTGGTGCGCTTGTCGATGCCGAACTTGGTCAGGCCTTCGATGAGCTTGGGCAGGGCGGCTTCACTGCTGGAGGTGGCGAACGCGATGACCATGGGTTCGCGCACTATCCGGACCAGTCGGAAGGCGGCCCGTCCGAGGAAGGCGACCGCGACGGCGATCATGATCGCCCAGAGTGCGGAGAGGGAGATGTAGAATCCGCCGATGAACGACGCGTAAGTGGCAAACGCGTCGAGACCCTTGGAGGTGAAGGCTGCCGCGATGCCGGCGAAAACGCCGACGGGTGCCGCCTTCATCACATATCCGGTGACCTTCAGCATGACGCCCATCAGTTCGTCGATGGCATCCGCTATGGAGGAGCGGCCCATCTTCCGGAGGTTCAGCAGGGCGATGCCGAAGAGAGCGCCGAAGACAAGGATCTGAAGGGGGTTGTTTTCTGTCAGGGCGGCGAAGACGCTCGTGGGGATGATGTGGGTAACAAACGCCTGGTAGTCGAGGGGCTTCGTTTCCATCCCCGCGCCACCTCCCGGCATCAGGTGGAGCCCGTCACCGACGTTGAGTACATGGGCCGTGATGAAGCCGAAGGCGCCCACCAGGACGGAGGCGGACAGGAACCATATCATCGAGCGGCCAAAGAGCTTGCCCACGCCGGCGGATTTGGCCGCTCCTGCGATGCCGGAGACGAGGGTGGCAAAGATCAGCGGGGCAATGATCATCTTGATGAGGTTCAGGAACATGTGCGTCACGGTGTCGAGGACAGCCACGACAGATTCGCGCGCGTCCACCGGGAGCAGCCAGTGGAAGAGCAGACCGCTGACGATTCCGAACAGGAGCGCTGCCAGGATCCACATCGTTGATTTGTTTTTCATATTCAGTCCTTGGGTAGAGGCCGGGTTGGTGGCCCGGTGCTGGAACGGCCCTCGTCATCGAGTTCCGTTTCTCTGTGGTCGGTCGGGATTTTGGGCACGACGGTGTGCCCCTTGCTCCCTGGTCGGGCGGGGTCGTGGGTGTGCGGCGGTTATTTTCTCAGGTTGGCGAGGCGTTGTGGGCTGAGGAGCTCGGTGAGCTGCTCGGCGGTGAGCAGCCCGTGTTCGAGTACGAGCTCCGCGACGCCCTTGCCGGTGGCGAGGGCTTCCTGCGCGATGGCCGTGGCCGTGGCGTAGCCCAGGTGCGGGTTCAGGGCGGTGACGAGGCCGATTGACTGTTCCACCGTGAGGCGGAGGTGTTCGGTGTTGGCGGTGATGCCCCGGACGCAGCGGGCCGTGAGGGTGCGGCAGGCGGCTTCCAGGTGGGAGATGCTCTTGTGGAGGCTGTGGACGATGATCGGTTCGAAGG
>NZ_JBFTZV010000055.1:0-3964 GCF_056406615.1 Arthrobacter sp. P1_B3
TCTGCGACCCACATTCGCCCTGGCAGCGCGGCAGCAACGAAAACACCAACGGGCTCCTCCGCGAGTACTTCCCGAAAAGCACCGATCTGTCGTTCCACGGGCCCGGAATCCTCGAGAACGTCGCCGCGGAACTCAACCGCCGGCCACGCAAACGACACGGCTACCGAACGCCCGCAGAAGTCCTCGCCGAGCTAGTCTCGAACCCAGCCAACTAAATCCCGTGTTGCAGGCACCACTGGAATTCGCCGGATATGAGATGCAGAGGTTTCGAGACACACTTGTCAGCGCCCGAAGTCGTCTGCACCGATGTCCGAACTCGTCTGCGCCGGCATGGAGGGTCAGTCTGGGATCCGTTGTGCGATCGCGTTAACGAGGGCGCGGAGTTGAGGCATTTCAGCGCTGCGACGTCGTTCGGTAAGCGCCCGCCCGCTCGCACCGCTCACCGGTAGCGGGCGTTGAGGGACTCGATCGCGGATCGCGCGCCGGGTGGCACGCGCGGTCTCACGAACTCCAGCTTGGTGCTACGTGCTCGCAGCCGCCCGAAATCTGCGGATCGCAGCGATAAGTGGCGGCGTTTTCGCAGCGCTAAATGTCACCCCTGGTGCCTGGTAGACGATCGTCCAGCGGGCCCGCGTGCGAAAATGCTGGCATGCCGTCCCCGCAGTCACTGAGCGAAACTGATCGCCGCCTCGTCGCAGCGTGGGCGGCGGACTGTGCGGAGCGGGTCCTGGTCCTGTTCGAGACGGAGGCTCCGACCGACGGTCGACCACGTGATGCCATCGCTCGTACTCGGGCATTTGCTCACGGTGAACTTGGTGCCGCCGGTGAAATTCGCCGGCGCTTCGTTGCTGGTCGGGCCGCGCACGCGGTTAGCTCTCCTGCGGCTGTGGCGGCCGCCCGGGCTGCTGGACAAGCTGCCGGGGTCGCTCACATGGGCGCGCACGCTCTCGGCGCAGCCGCCTACGCCGCGAAAGCGGCCGGGCTGGCCGCTCCGAATCAGCCCACGGCCATCTCCGACGAGATCTCTTGGCAACTCGAGCACATGAATGCTCAAGTGAGGGCGGCGCTTCAGCAGTTGCCACCACTTGGTGAAGACTCCGCGGGCCCGCTCGGTACCGGACTTCTCGCGTCGGGCATTCTCGGGTCAATCATTCGGAAGATTCAGGCCGCTATGGACAATATCTCGCCACAGGAGGGTGCCCGGTAGGCGAACGGCTTACGGGCGGGGTCGAGAGCGAACGTAAAGGAACCGGAAACTGCTAGGGCGTCTGACAAACCCGCGACGGGTTGACCAGTGATGCCCCGCGCACGAAAATGCGAACCATGAGTGATCATCGCAGCCTTTCCGAGCCGGCCCCGTTCACCGCCGATGACTTCGCCGAGCGGTTGCGGCGAGCAGCCCACGCCGCCCAAGATGCCGGGCTCGACGGCATCCTGGTCACTCCCGGACCGGACCTGCTGTACCTCACCGGGTATGCACCCGTGGCCATCACTGAACGCATCACCATGCTCGTGATCCCCGTCGACGCGGAGCCCGCCATGATCGTTCCGAGGCTCGAGAGGCCCGACGCGGAAGCGGCCGCCGGCGCCTCGATTCTGCGGATCACCGACTGGACCGACGGGAGCGACCCCTACACGGAATCTGCGACGCTGATGGCCGGCACCGGACGTTATGCCGTCTCTGACTCGGCCTGGGCCATGCACCTCCTCGGCCTGCAGGATCGACTGCCCAAGTCGTCCTACGTCTCGATGACGACCGCCCTGCCGATGCTTCGGGCGATCAAGGATGACGACGAGATCGAGCGGCTGGCGGCGGCCGGCGCGGCCGCAGACCAGGCGTACGAGGAGATCGTCACCGTGCGGTTCGCTGGGCGCAGCGAGACCGACGTCGGCTCTGATCTCGCCGACCTCCTTCGCCAATTCGGTCATTCGCAGGTGGACTTCACCGTCGTCGGTTCGGGTCCGAATGGAGCCAACCCTCACCACGAGATCGGCCCACGGATCATCGAGGACGGAGACATGGTGGTCCTCGACTTCGGCGGCCTCAAACACGGCTACGGATCAGACACGACGCGGACCGTGCACGTCGGCGAACCCACCGCCGAGGAGCGCGAGGTTCACGACGTCGTCAGACACGCACAGCAGGCCGGGTTCGAGGCCGTGCGGCCAGGCGTCGAGTGCCAGGAGATCGATCGCGTGTCCCGGGCGGTGATCACTGAAGCCGGCTACGGCGACTACTTCATTCACCGCGTCGGGCACGGAATCGGACTGACGACTCACGAGCCGCCGTACATGGTCGAGGGCGAAACCCAGATCCTCCACCCCGGCATGTGCTTCTCGATCGAACCCGGAATCTACCTGCCGGGCAGGTTCGGCGTACGGATCGAGGACATTGTGACGGTCGTTCCCGACGGCGGACGGCGACTCAATCAGACCTCGCACGAGATGAGAATCGTCCACTAGTTAGCCGACGTGGTCCACGATCTGACGTGGCGCACTGCCAGCGGAATGCCCGGCGCGGTGAACCGGACGTCCACGGGGACGTCGAGGGTCGTTTCATTCAGTGTTGTGGTCACGGTGTATGCGCTCTCTGTTTCGCCTGCAGCCTGCCGGCCTGCTCTGATCCCATAACAGAACCAGCATCCCCGCGGTATCACTGGTTGGCGAAGCAAAACAGATCCTCGGTAGCTAAATGGGTGATGCCGTGCCGCAGCGTGACATACCCCCTCTGCATCAAGCTGTGGCGGGCCGGCAATGTGACTCGCAGCGATAAATGGCGGTCCTTTCGCAGCGCTATTTGTCATCTCGCAGCCCGCAAGGGGATCGTGCAGCGGGCGGTCAGGCCGGGTTAGCTGCAGAATTCGAGGCAAGGACGTCTTTGCGGATTGCCCAACGGCCGATGGCTGCCGCTGCGCCAACGGTGGCCCATGGGATCAGTAGCCAGGGCTGCCAGCCGAGGCCCAGGGCGCTTCCGAGCAGCCAGAACACTAGGGTGGGCACCGCGAAAAAGGCTCCGATGTGGATCCATTGATTCCGGACCGGGCGCAACAGATAGGCCAGCACCGAGGCCAGTGGCGCCGCGACCACCAGGGAAACTCCGAAGCCATACAGAATCGCCATGCCCAAAAAGCCCCATACGTGGCCGGCGTCGGTGCCGTCCCGCGAGGCGGGCACGCCATAGCCTGCCGCCACCAGGAGAAGTAGCACGCCCACCCAGAGCGAGGTGGCGATGAGCCAGCCCTTGATGAACGCGTACGCATCCAGCACCACTCTTTGTGACCGAACTGCCTGCGGCCGCGCCGCATCCCCCAATGCCATGGGCTTAGCCTACCGATGCGCAAAAGTTTCCCGCCCGTGCCGAGGGTGCGGCCGTCTGATAGGGGATCCTTCACGGGTCAGCTCAGTTGAAACGCGGAGCGAAGGCTATTGCATCCAGATCATTGGCAGTTACGGTGGCTCCATGAGGGACAGGACGCTGCCGATCATATGCGGGACGACAGAGTTCAATGACGCCCTCGACCACGACAAGACGGAAGGCTGGCGCCGTGCGGAAACTAATCTACGGCATGAATCTGACCCTGGATGGCTACATCGCCGCGGCCGGCGACGACATCGGCTGGGGCGGGCCGAGCGACGAATTGTTCCAGTGGTGGCTCGACCAGGAGCGGGCTAGCAGCCTGTCGCTGTACGGGCGCAAGCTCTGGGAGACAATGAGCTCCTACTGGCCGACCGGCGACCAGCAGCCAGACGCCACCCCGGCGGAGATCGAGTTCGCGCGGAACTGGCGGGACACGCCGAAGGTGGTGTTCTCCTCGACGATCGACAGGGTCGACTGGAACACCCGCCTGGTCAGCGGCGACGCGATCGCCGAGATCACTCGGCTCAAGGCCGGGGACGGCGGCCCGATGAGCGTCGGCGGCGCAACGCTCGCCGGGGCGGCCATGCGGGCCGGGCTGATCGACGA
>NZ_JBFTZV010000056.1:0-3939 GCF_056406615.1 Arthrobacter sp. P1_B3
GGGGCCGGAGAGGTCCGCGCCGGCGTCGGCGGTCAGGGCCTCGGCGATGATGTCCGCGACCTCGGCGAAGGCCGCCTCGCCGAAGCCGCGGGTCGCCAGCGCCGGGGTGCCGATCCGCAGCCCGGAGGTCACCATCGGCGGGCGCGGGTCGAACGGGACGGCGTTGCGGTTGACCGTGATGTCGATGGCCGCGAGGCGGTCCTCGGCTTCCTGGCCGTTCAGCTCGCAGTCACGCAGGTCCACGAGGACCAGGTGCACATCGGTGCCGCCGGAGATCACGGAGATCCCCTTCGCGGTCACATCCGGCTGGACCAGGCGGTCGGCGAGGATCCGGGCCCCGGCCAGGACCCGCTGCTGGCGCTCCCGGAACTCCTCGGACGCGGCGATCTTGAACGCCACGGCCTTGCCCGCGATCACGTGCTCCAGCGGCCCGCCCTGCTGGCCCGGGAACACCGCCGAGTTGATCTTCTTGGCGATCTCSGCGTCGTTGGACAGGATGATCCCGCCGCGCGGACCGGCCAGGGTCTTGTGCGTCGTGGAGGTGGTGACGTGGGCGTGCGGGACCGGGGACGGGTGCAGCCCGGCCGCGACCAGCCCGGCGAAGTGSGCCATGTCCACCATCAGGTAGGCRCCCACCGAGTCGGCGATCCGGCGGAACTCGGCGAAGTCGAGCTGGCGGGCGTACGCGGACCAGCCCGCCACGATCAGCGCCGGCTTGTGCTCGAGRGCCAGGCGCTCGACCTCGGCCATGTCGATCCGGTGGTCCTGTTCGCGGACCTGGTACGGGATGACGTTGTAGAGCCGGCCGGAGAAGTTGATCCGCATGCCGTGCGTCAGGTGCCCGCCGTGCGCCAGGTTCAGGCCCATGATGGTGTCCCCCGGACGGATCAGCGCATGCATCACCGAGGCGTTGGCCTGCGCCCCGGAGTGCGGCTGCACGTTCGCGAATTCCGCACCGAACAGGGCCTTGACCCGGTCGATCGCGAGCTGTTCGATCACGTCGACATGCTCGCAGCCGCCGTAGTAGCGCTTGCCCGGGTAGCCCTCGGCGTACTTGTTGGTCAGCACCGAACCCTGCGCCTGCATCACGGCCACCGCGGTGTGGTTCTCCGAGGCGATCATCTCCAGCCCGTCCCGCTGGCGGGTCAGTTCGGCGTCGATCCTTGCAGCGATCTCCGGATCCAGCGCGGACAGGTCCGCGTCCAGGCTCGCGGAGACGACCTGCTCAAACGCGACGGTACCCGTTGCGGCGCTCACAGTTCGCCGCCGTTCTTGGACGCGTACTCTTCAGCCGACATCAGCGGGCCTTCTTCGGTCACGGCCACCTTGAACAGCCAGCCGGCACCGTACGGATCGCTGTTGATCAGCGCGGGATCCGAAACGACGTCGTCATTGATCTCCACCACCTCGCCCGTCACCGGGGCGTAGAGGTCCGAGACGGACTTGGTCGACTCGACCTCGCCGCAGGTCTCCCCCGCGGTCACCGTCGACCCAACTTCCGGCAGGTCCACGTAGACGATGTCGCCGAGGGCGTCGGCGGCCACAGCCGAAATCCCAATCCCCGCAGGGCCCGATCCGTCGGCAGCAACCCACTCGTGTTCAGCGGAGTACTTCAGTTCGGCTACAACTTTGCTCATTTATCTCAATCCTTAAGTTCGTATGTGGTTTCGACAGGCTCAGCCAGCGGCGGCTGGCTACTTTTGGCGCTTGTAGAACGGCAGTGCGACAACTTCGAAAGGCTCCGCTTTGCCACGCAGGTCAATGTCCAGGGCTGTGCCCGGCACGGCGTGGTCGACGTCGACATAGGCCATGGCGACGGGGTACCCCAGGGTGGGGCTCGGCTGTCCGGAGGTCACTTCGCCCACCACGTTGCCGTCCTTGAGGACCGGGTAGTGGCTGCGGCCGGCCCGGCGGCCCAGGCCCTTGAGCCCCACGAGTTTGCGGCCGGTGGTGGAGCCTGCGCCGGCTGCCTTGAGTTCGCTCAGGGCAGCCTTGCCGATGAAGTCCGACTCCTTGGCGAGCGAGACGACCGGTCCCAGGCCTGCGGCGTACGGGTTGCCTTCGCGGGAGAGTTCGTTGCCATAGAGCGGCATGCCGGCTTCCAGACGCAGCGAGTCACGGCAGGCCAGGCCGGCGGGGATGAGCCCGTGGCCGGCGCCGGTTTCCAGCAGTGCTTCCCAGAGGCCGGCGGCGTCCTCGTTGGGAACGTAGATTTCGAAGCCGTCCTCGCCGGTGTAGCCGGTGCGGGCGAGGAGCAGATCGTGGTCAGTACCGTTGACGGTGATACGTACCTCAACCGCTGCGTAGTACTTCAGCTCGGTGACCAGGACATGCTGCTCGGCCGGGACCAGCGTCAGCAGAATGGCCTCTGCGTTCGGTCCCTGGACGGCGATCAGCGAGGTTTCGGCGGAAACGTCCTCCACCGTCACGTCGAACCCGCCTTCCTTGCCGGAAACAGCCCTTTCGGCCAGTGCCGCGGCAACCACCGCAGCGTTGCCGGCGTTGGGGACCACGAGGTACTTGTCCTCACCACGGCGGTAAGAGATGAGGTCATCGATGATGCCGCCGTCTTCCTGGCAGATCAGCGAGTACTTCGCTTTGCCGACGGCGACAGCCGAGAGCTTCCCGGCCAGGGCGTAGTCGAGGAACGCTGCGGCGTCCGGGCCGCTGACCCACACTTCGCCCATGTGGGAGAGGTCGAACAGGCCCGCGGCGTTGCGGACCGCGTGGTGCTCGGCCAGTTCCGATTCGTACTTGAGGGGCATCTGCCAGCCGCCGAAGTCCGTGAAGGAGGCGCCGGCTTTTTTGTGCTGCTCGTAGAGAGCGGTGTAGTTCTCACTCATCAGGGATCCTTAGTTCTCGAAGTCGGAAAGCGGCGGGCAGGAGCAGACCAGGTTGCGGTCTCCGGCGGCGCCGTCGATGCGCCCGACCGGCGGGAAGTACTTGTCCTGCCTGAGTGTGTGGACCGGGAATGCGGCCTGCTCACGCGGGTACGCCCGCTCCCAGTCGGAAGATACGACGGCGGCTGCCGTGTGGGGTGCGTTGCGCAGCGGGGAGTTCTCCACCGTGAAATCTCCGTTGGAGACCTGGTCGATCTCCTGGCGGATCGTGATCATCGCCTCGATGAAGCGGTCGATCTCCGCAAGGTCCTCGGACTCGGTGGGCTCCACCATCAGGGTGCCCGCCACGGGGAAGGACAGCGTGGGGGCGTGGAAGCCGAAGTCGATCAGGCGCTTGGCCACGTCCTCGGCGGTCACGCCGGTCTTGGCCGTGAGTTCACGCAGGTCCAGGATGCACTCGTGCGCCACCAGCCCGCTCTCCCCCGTGTAGAGAACCGGGAAGTGCTCATCCAACCGTGCGGCAATGTAATTCGCCGCGAGGAGGGCCGACTTGGTCGCTTCGGTGAGGCCCTGGCCGCCCATCAGTTTCACGTACGCCCAGGAGATCGGCAGCACACCCGCGGATCCGTAGCGTGAAGCGGAGATCGCAACACCAGTTCCTGGTTCGGTACCGCCGGCTTCGTGCGCCGCCTTGTTCGCGTCCCCTGGCATGAACGGTGCAAGGTGTGCCTTGGCAGCAACCGGGCCGACGCCGGGTCCGCCGCCGCCGTGCGGGATGCAGAAGGTCTTGTGCAGGTTCAGGTGCGAGACGTCGCCGCCGAACTTGCCCGGCTGGGCGAGGCCCACGAGGGCGTTGAGGTTGGCGCCGTCGACGTAGACCTGCCCGCCGGCGGCGTGGATCGCGTCGCAGACCTCGCGGACGTCGGCGTCGTAGACCCCGTGGGTGGACGGGTAGGTGATCATGATCGCCGAGAGGACGTCCTTGTTGGCCTCGATCTTGGCGGCGAGGTCCGTGTGGTCGATCGTGCCGTCCGAAGCCGTGGCCACGACGACCACCTTCATGCCGGCGAGCACGGCGGAGGCGGCGTTGGTGCCGTGA
>NZ_JBFTZV010000057.1:0-3922 GCF_056406615.1 Arthrobacter sp. P1_B3
ACGGGTTTGTGTTGTTTGGGAACCACATAGTGGACGCAAGCAGTCTTGTTTCTTTGTACCCTTCCCGGGGTGTGAACGTCTTTTGAATCCGTTCACGGGATGGGTGTGTGGTGTAAGTTATCGGCCTATTAGTACCGGTCAGCTTCACGAGTCGTTAGTCCTCGCTTCCACATCCGGCCTATCAACCCAGTGGTCTGGCTGGGGGCCTCTCACACACAAGGTGTATGGAAATCTCATCTCGAAGCGAGCTTCCCGCTTAGATGCTTTCAGCGGTTATCCCATCCGAACGTAGCTAATCAGCGGTGCACTTGGCAGTACAACTGACACACCAGAGGTTCGTCCGTCCCGGTCCTCTCGTACTAAGGACAGCCCTTCTCAAATTTCCTGCGCGCGCAGCGGATAGGGACCGAACTGTCTCACGACGTTCTAAACCCAGCTCGCGTACCGCTTTAATGGGCGAACAGCCCAACCCTTGGGACCTACTCCAGCCCCAGGATGCGACGAGCCGACATCGAGGTGCCAAACCATGCCGTCGATATGGACTCTTGGGCAAGATCAGCCTGTTATCCCCGAGGTACCTTTTATCCGTTGAGCGACGGCCATTCCACAATGTACCGCCGGATCACTAGTCCCGACTTTCGTCCCTGCTCGAGATGTCTCTCTCACAGTCAAGCTCCCTTGTGCACTTACACTCGACACCTGATTGCCAACCAGGCTGAGGGAACCTTTGGGCGCCTCCGTTACTTTTTAGGAGGCAACCGCCCCAGTTAAACTACCCATCAGGCACTGTCCCTGACCCGGATTACGGGCCGAAGTTAGATGTCCAAAGTGACCAGAGTGGTATTTCAACGATGACTCCACCCGAACTGGCGTCCGGGCTTCAACGTCTCCCACCTATCCTACACAAGCCACTCCGAACACCAATACCAAACTATAGTAAAGGTCTCGGGGTCTTTCCGTCCTGCTGCGCGTAACGAGCATCTTTACTCGTACTGCAATTTCGCCGAGTTTATGGTTGAGACAGCGGGGAAGTCGTTACTCCATTCGTGCAGGTCGGAACTTACCCGACAAGGAATTTCGCTACCTTAGGATGGTTATAGTTACCACCGCCGTTTACTGGGGCTTAAATTCTCAGCTTCGCCTTGCGGCTAACCGGTCCTCTTAACCTTCCAGCACCGGGCAGGAGTCAGTCCGTATACATCGTCTTGCGACTTCGCACGGACCTGTGTTTTTAGTAAACAGTCGCTTCCCCCTGGTCTCTGCGGCCCCGATCCCCTCCCACCAGCAAGTGGTGTTCAAGGTTGGGGCCCCCCTTCTCCCGAAGTTACGGGGGCATTTTGCCGAGTTCCTTAACCATAATTCTCTCGATCGCCTTAGTATTCTCTACCTGATCACCTGTGTCGGTTTGGGGTACGGGCGGCTAAAACCTCGCGTCGATGCTTTTCTCGGCAGCATAGGATCACCGAATCCCCCCATACGGGGGTCCCGTCAGATCTCAGGCATCATGAACGGCGGATTTGCCTACCGTTCGCCCTACATCCTTAGACCGGGACAACCATCGCCCGGCTCGGCTACCTTCCTGCGTCACACCTGTTAATACGCTTGCCTCCCAGGATCAGGTCCCGCGCTCCACCAAAACCCTTCCACCCCGAAGGGTAGTCAGGCAGGTTTCGGGCGGTTAGTGTCCCCTGTTCAGCATGGGCGGTTTTTCGCCGGTACGGGAATATCAACCCGTTGTCCATCGACTACGCCTGTCGGCCTCGCCTTAGGTCCCGACTTACCCAGGGCAGATTAGCTTGACCCTGGAACCCTTGATCATCCGGCGGACGGGTTTCTCACCCGTCTTTCGCTACTCATGCCTGCATTCTCACTCGTGTAGGCTCCACCGCTGGTTTCCACCGCGACTTCACTGCCCACACGACGCTCCCCTACCACTCCAGACGCCTGAACCACAAGGGCTTGGCTATTGTCTGAAATCCACAACTTCGGCGGTGTACTTGAGCCCCGCTACATTGTCGGCGCGGAATCACTTGACCAGTGAGCTATTACGCACTCTTTTAAGGATGGCTGCTTCTAAGCCAACCTCCTGGTTGTCTTCGCAACTCCACATCCTTTCCCACTTAGCACACGCTTAGGGGCCTTAGTTGGTGGTCTGGGCTGTTTCCCTCTCGACTATGAAGCTTATCCCCCACAGTCTCACTGCTGCGCTCTCACTTACCGGCATTCGGAGTTTGGCTGACGTCAGTAACCTTGTAGGGCCCATTAGCCATCCAGTAGCTCTACCTCCGGTAAGAAACACGCAACGCTGCACCTAAATGCATTTCGGGGAGAACCAGCTATCACGAAGTTTGATTGGCCTTTCACCCCTACCCACAGCTCATCCCCTCCATTTTCAACTGAAGTGGGTTCGGTCCTCCACGACGTCTTACCGTCGCTTCAACCTGGCCATGGGTAGATCACTTCGCTTCGGGTCTAGATCACGCCACTGCAACGCCCTATTCAGACTCGCTTTCGCTACGGCTTCCCCACACGGGTTAACCTCGCGACGTAACACTAACTCGCAGGCTCATTCTTCAAAAGGCACGCCGTCACAACTACACAGCAAGCTGCGGYTGCTCCGACGGATTGTAAGCACACGGTTTCAGGTACTGTTTCACTCCCCTCCCGGGGTACTTTTCACCTTTCCCTCACGGTACTGGTCCGCTATCGGTCATTAGGGAGTATTTAGGCTTATCAGGTGGTCCTGACAGATTCGCACGGGATTTCTCGGGCCCCGTGCTACTTGGGATACTTCACCAGGCGGTGCACAACATTTCGGTTACGGGGCTCACACCCTCTACGGCCGGCCTTTCAAGACCGTTCACCTATGCCTGCACTCTCACCCCACTGTCCCGGCAGAGACAGAATGGGAAGTCCCACAACCCCGACCATGCAACGCCCGCCGGCTATCACACATGGAACGGTTTAGCCTGATCCGCGTTCGCTCGCCACTACTGACGGAATCACTATTGTTTTCTCTTCCTGCGGGTACTGAGATGTTTCACTTCCCCGCGTTCCCTCCACGCACCCTATGTGTTCAGATGCGGGTCACCAGGCAGCTCGCGCCCCTGGCGGGGTTTCCCCATTCGGACACCCTGGGATCACAGTCCGGTTATCGACTCCCCCAGGCTTATCGCAGATTCCTACGTCCTTCTTCGGCTCCTAATGCCAAGGCATCCACCGTGTGCTCTTAAAAACTTGACCACAAAAGATCAAGGAGTAATTTTCGAGAGAACCAYRRAAACCACACCGCACACCAGCCACACCCCAAGGGGCACAACCAGAGCAACGGCACAGATCCAGGTTCATATTCTTGGAAATTGCTTCTTATAAAAGATGCTCGCGTCCACTATGTAGTTCTCAAACAACAACCCCGTACCACACACCCCACACACGCCCCGCCCCAAAAGACAGGAACAACCGTATGATCGGTGCAGCCAGGAAACCAGAAACACAAGTCCCACACCACAACCACGCACCCTCCCAAAGGAAGAGCAACGCGGCCGCGCCATGGTCCTGTTGCCTCAGGACCCAACAGTGTGCCAAACACTAAACCGCCCCCACTGACCCCACACCGTTCCAGGAACACTCTCAAGAGAGGATCCGTACTGGGCAAGGAGAAAGAAGCTGCGGCCGCTATTTGCTGATATTCCACCCGTGAGCACCCGCCGCAGAACAATCGTCTGCGCAACGGGCGTTACTCCTGACAACCCCTCCACACCCGCATACACGGGGCAAGGTGACTGTAGGTGCTCCTTAGAAAGGAGGTGATCCAGCCGCACCTTCCGGTACGGCTACCTTGTTACGACTTAGTCCCAATCGCCAGTCCCACCTTCGACAGCTCCCTCCCACAAGGGGTTAGGCCACCGGCTTCGGGTGTTAC
>NZ_JBFTZV010000058.1:0-3682 GCF_056406615.1 Arthrobacter sp. P1_B3
GTCGTCCATCCAAAACCACAATAAAGCTTTCCACCCCCCACCATGCGATGAGGAGTCATATCCGGTATTAGACCCAGTTTCCCAGGCTTATCCCAGAGTTAAGGGCAGGTTACTCACGTGTTACTCACCCGTTCGCCACTAATCACCGGTGCAAGCACCGGGTCATCGTTCGACTTGCATGTGTTAAGCACGCCGCCAGCGTTCATCCTGAGCCAGGATCAAACTCTCCGTTGAAGTAAAACAGACACAACCAGGAAACCCGGGAAAACGGGACAACCAGGCTGCACAAAATTTGAAACCAGCCAAAAACACCAGACCACACCACGGGGTGGCGGGCCCGGCACATTCAACCAATCCATTACAATAAATTGGTATCAACAAACTTGGCACACTATTGAGTTCTCAAACAACAGACACACCCGGCACCACCACAACCACATTTCGGTCGAGGATCGCTCCGGAGCAACTTTTCAAACTTACCCGAGTCCGGAACACTTTGCAAATCAGCGTTTCCGCGACCCGCAAACCATCCGACCCGCCCCATCCCGAACCCGGAGCGCACAAAACGCCGACCAGATCCGGTCTTGAAATTTAGGGGATTGGCCGCCTCCGGTTCCCAGCTTTCCGCTGGTCTCCCTCTCGGCGACTTAGAAAACAATACACCCACCCACGCCCCACCGCAACTCCACCCCACACACCCGCCCCACCACCCCAAAACCCCGCCACCACAGGCCACAACCACCCAAAAACACCCCAACACCCGCCCCGCCACCCCAACCCGGAACTGTGCACTGCATCACCACAGCACCAACCGCAGCCAACAACGCCGCCGCCGGCACCACCGAAAGAACACCCCCGCCGGCACTCTGTCGGGAACCGACGTTGTCTTCGGGCACGCCGTGGTGTTCGCAACGAACACCGGGCGCAATGGGCGGCCTGCCACTGAGCGGCTGGCGAGACAGTTCTTATGCTCACGGAGTCTTATGCTCACAGAGGCAAGCTGCGGGACGTCGCTACCGACCAGAAGGGCCTGGCAGTTCTGCTGCGACTTTCTGCTCTTGTGCAGCCATTTTGGTGTCCGGGACAATTCGGGGCATACGGAACTTAGGATTCGGGGCCGGACTGTGACGTCACTCCTCGAGCTGCGGGGCGGCCGGTCCGACCCGCCGCCTCATGGCCCGGCTCACTGCAGTGGAAGGAGGGGGCATGAACCAGCGTCGGGTCGATGAAACATTCAGCGTCAATGAAACCGTCAGCCCTGCACGCGCTAAGCCCACCCGGCTGTGGCTCGCGGCGGGCGCACTGGCCGGCGCCAGCCTCCTGGGAGGCGTGACTGTCGCCCCTGCAGGGATGCTTGCGCTCCCCGGCAGCCCGCAGTCCACCTCACAGCAGACAGGGACTCAGCCTTTCGGGCCGGCCTCCTACAAGGCTGAAGATACCCTGGCTGCCTTCGGCCGCATTACCTACGACTACGAGCCCTTCCGTTCCCCGGCGGCGCTGGCAGCGGCGAGCCAGGTGATCGTCCGGGGAGCCGTGGTGGGCGTCCGGAAAGGAAGAGTGGGCACCGGCATCCACTCCATTGTTCTGATCCTGCGCGCTGACACCGCGATCAAGGGCGGACTGCCACAGGGCAGTGACGGGAATGTCTACCTTGAGCTGAATGGTGCAAGGAGTTCGGATCCCCTGTACTTCCTGAAGGCCTTTCCCAAGGGGGCCGCTGCCGTTGCCTACATGGTGCCCGCTGGGGACGGTACACCCAGAGAAGGAACGGACGTGACGGTAGAGAACCCGATGGCGGGCCGTCCGGACGGGCAGGCGCTGTTCATGGCACCACCGCAGGGTCTTGTCCTTCAAGCCGGCGACCACGACGTCGTGTGGCCGCTCATCGGCGAACGGGCACCGGGGAAGATCGTCGATGCGCTGCCCGGGGGCAACCTGATCAGGGGGTAGCCGCCGAATGTGCCGACGGGCAGGGTCTTGTGTTTTGGGGGCTTAAATGCGCAAGGGCCCCCAACGTGGTTGGGGGCCCTCGACCTCAATGATGTTCCGGCGGGAACCTAGCACTGGGGGTCCTGGTGGTTGGGACACCGCCGTTCCCGGCCTTCCAGGCTGCTCTGGCGGATTGTTGTGGGGGTAAATGGCCCATCACAGATGAGGGTGTAGCGGACGGCGGCGCGTTCGACAGGCGCACTGCAACCGGCTCGATGCCGATTGCGCACCGTGTCGCTGGTGTGCGATCATTCCCGTGATCGTGATCCATCGGCAGGAGGTGAGACCCATGTATGCAGTATCCGCAATGGGTTCTCCCCACAGTCCACGATCGCGCGACTGAGCTAGTCGCCACCGGGAGCGCCCAACAGCCAATTCGCGAAAGGCGACTCCCATGAACACCACACCCTCTTCAACTCTGCACATCACCTCGATGACAGCCTCCGACCGGCCGAGGTCCGACCAGAATCAGCCGCAGGTCGACGCCACAAAGCAGGTGCGCGCTGCGGGCGGGCGAGCGTTGGTGCTCGGTGGCGGCGGATCGACAGGCAACGCGTGGCTGATCGGCGTCATCGCCGGCCTCTTCGATGCCGGGCTGGATGTGACTGAGGCTGATCTGGTCATCGGGACGTCGGCCGGCTCGACCGCCGCGACCCAGATAACCAGTGGGATCCAGGCGACCGAACTGCTTGCCGCTATTCTTGCCGCGGCGCCCCAGCAACGTACCGGTCCGGTCGGATCCGACCGTGGACGCGTTCCGATCAGGCCGGCGGCGGACCACATGGAGAGAACGAGCAAGATCATCGCCGCCGCTGAGGATGCGGCCGACATGCGTCGCAGAATGGGCGCCGCGGCACTCGATATGGCTGCGGCGTCGGACGGCTCCAGGCAAACGCGGTGGCGCGCGACCGTCGCCGCGCGGCTGCCCAGTCAGCACTGGCCGGAACGAACAGTGCTCATCACGGCGGTCAATGCCCATACCGGCGAACCGGTCGTGTTCGACCGCCACAGCGGAGTCGACCTGGTGGACGCCGTCGCGGCCAGCTGTGCCAGTGGCTTCGCCTACAGGATCGGAGACAAACGGTATATCGACGGCGGCTACCGACGCAACGAGAATGCAGATCTGGCAGCCGGAAACGGGCGGGTGCTGGTGCTGTCGCCATTCGGCGGCAGAACACGGACGCCGTTGGAGTGGGGCATGCATCTTGCAGCACAGGTCGACGAGCTACGCGCGCGCGGCAGCAAAGTCGAAACGATCTTCCCGGATAGCAACTCTGAGCATATGTTCGGCGCCAATGCGATGGATCTGTCCCTGCGTCCGCCCGCCGCTCAGGCTGGTTACAACCAAGGCAGAGCCCTTGCCGAACAGCTCACCGATTTCTGGCGCTGACGCTCTCGAACCTGAAACGAGGTCAGGCCCCGACTACATCCTCGGTCATGAAGAGCCGGTTAAATGCGGGAGGACCCCCAACCTGTGGTTGGGGGTCCTCGACCGTGAATGGTGTTCCGGCGGTGACCTACTCTCCCACACCCTCCCGGGTGCAGTACCATCGGCGCTGTGGGTCTTAGCTTCCGGGTTCGGGATGGGACCGGGCGTTTCCCCCACGCTATGACCGCCGTAACCCTGTGTCCGCACCCGCCGGCCGTGCCGGGGGTGGGAAATCTGGTGGTTACAACATCTGTGGTGTTGTTA
>NZ_JBFTZV010000059.1:0-3656 GCF_056406615.1 Arthrobacter sp. P1_B3
GGCGGACGGCCAGACCAAGGCCCTTGCCCTTGCCCTGCGGGTCGTGGAGGACCCAGGCGAACTCCAACTCGCGGTCGCCGAACTGCTCGACGCCAAGCCCGTCGCGGCTCCCACCGGCGACAGCACCTCACCCGCGACCAGCAAACCGGCATGTGATGGCACCGTCCTGAAAATACCATCCCCCCGGCATGGACCCCTCGGCTTCTCCCGCCCCCGGGCGCCCTTCACACCGGCCGAATCCGCCCGGGCGCACAGGCTAGCCGAGCTCGCCGAGCTCACTGAATTGACACGAAAACACCCGGTACGGCCTCGGCAATAGAAAACCGGGAGGTGTCGTCCCCGAAGCGGCGACCGCACCGAAAGGAGACAATCATGACTGCAGCTCTGCCTTCACCTGTCCGCTCATGCTCGGAACTTTCCTATGGCGACGAAATCGAAGCCTGGCGCCTCGGCAAGCTCCTRCACCGAGGAAGGGTGAGCTACCCCCTGCCGTCGGTGGAGATGTTTTGGATCATTTGCTCAAGGACCGGAACACGCAAGCTCGTGGACATGGAGGCGGCCGCCATTCTCCGAATTGCAGCCGCAGCCGGTGACGCGGGACCGGCGACTCGACCGCCGCCGTCATCCACCTGGCGTGAGTCCTCCAAATCTGGCCGCAATATGTGCCAGCGAGGGCAACCGGACGCCGTAGGGGCCATCCAAAAAGCGAACCATGGGCAGCTACCGGAAGGAAATGGCAATTTGCGGTATCCAGCCTCGCAGGAAAGAGCAGGAGACAACGCCCAATGTTAATCCACAAGGAGCCTCGCAGGGCTCAGTCGGCTCCTGGGCTGCACTGGAGCTCTGTTGCTCAGTGAACCATTCCCAACACCACCATTCCAGCTCGTACTTTGCCCACCCGTCCCACAGGGACCTGCGTCTCAACGTAGTCGTCCGACTAGACGCCGTCGAAGAGACCGCCAAAGTCGACATTCGAGGCGTCCTGACGCACACCAACCTCCGGGCCCTCTACGTCGTCTGCCGCCGGGTCGTCACCAAGTTTCCGGGTATGAGGTGGTGGTTAATCTCGCGCATGCCGGGGTGACGGCCGCGGCCTTCGATGAACTCCGGGAGCACGCCCGCCAGTCCAGTCTTTCCTCTGGCATCGACTCCTCGGCGACTTCCTGCCGGCTGCGGATCGTGGAGCCACCGGTCACCCTCAAAGTCCAAGAACACGCCTCTGCATTACCGGGCGCCTGATCACGGCACGCATTGCCGATACACGGCGACGTGCGTCAGCTCCCTGACCTGAGGTACTGGTAGAGGGTTTCGCGGCTGTTGCCGAACTCCCCAGCCAGGCCGGTGTTCTGCCCCCCGACGCCGTAGCTCCTCCGTCAGGCCCCGGGGCAGGGCCCTTCGCCGAAGGCAGGTCACCTTCCCGATCAAGCCATCGGCGGTGCAATCAAGGGTATCCATCAAGGCCACGAGCACCTGCAGATTTAGCCTCTTCGGTTTCTCCGCAGCCAGCCGGTAGATCTGGCTGGCCGACGGTGGGCGACATGTCAGGTAGACACAATCAAACATGACCTTTCTCATGACCCTCGGCATCGGTTTCCTGATTTCCCTTGCCCACGTTCTTATGTTCGCCACCATGCTGATGCTGGCGGGCCTCGCCCGGTTGGCCGTTCTGACTTTCACAGCACTTTGTGATGCCGCCCGCTATCGCGCTCTGCTCTTTGGTGCGGAGACAACCACTCTGGACGCCCATGGAAATCCGGTTCACTCTTGACCCTCTACGGGACAGATTTGAAGAGATCGGTGGGCCGTTGGCCCGGCTGACAGACCAACGCCAACTGCCGCTGCGATTCACAAGTTAGTAGTGCACCTTGGCAGTTCTCGATAACGAAGGATTCCGAGAAGGGGAACAATCGAGAGTCGGTGTCTTCTCAGATCCCGGAAAAAGCTGACTCCTGCCATTCTCACAAATAGTTCTGACAAGATACGGTCGCCCCAATTCCTCACGACGAGTTTTGAGAACCAAAGCTCTATACAGTCACCGAAGTGCCGTCCCCGGCTCCGCGTCAACCAAAGGTCCCGCGCGGGCGGCAGGGAACAGATCTGCCCTATATATTCGATTCATGATCATGATCCCGGTAGACGGCAGCAGGGCCAGCGATTTTGAAGGCATCGATTATGCGGCCTACTTCCGAGGACCAGCAGTCTATGACAGTGAAGAAGTGACCAACCGTGTTTTGAACCTTCTCGATGATTTCCTGAAGGAAAAAGGGCTCTCCTCCCGACGGTGCTGGCACGCCGGCATTGGTGCCGCCGCGGGCGCTCCGGCATTTTTCGAGACCCTGCTCTGGATCCAGGAACATTGGGAGTTCCTGGCAGGGGCGGCGTCGGTCGTGTTGGCGCGAGTGGCAAACGTCCGTGACAAATGGCGGCAGCTGAAGAGACACATCGAGGAACGAATCCTGGACCCTTATAAGCCTTCCTTCGACGTTGAGCTGGGTGTTAGGACTATGGGTGAGGGGGAAGACGCCCGACAGGAAGCCGCGCGGTCGTTTCGCTCCTTACTGACGCATGTGCCGGACATTAGCGCGCTACTTCGGCATGAGCTACCGGATCAAAGGTTCAACATCCGAGTTCTAACTACTGGTTCCTCGCCCGCATCCGCCTACGCATACTTCAAAGTTCCAGAAGTAAAGCGTTCGGATGTCGCAAAAATGCTCCGCTTCCTACAGAAGAAGGATGACCAGGACGGGGCCTCGGCCGTGTTGCTCTACCGCAAGTTTGGCTTCATCACACGGCTTGAGGCGAGTGAAAACGGCGGTGAATTCATGCGCTTGACGATGCGCTGACGGGTACCCGGCATCGGAGTAGTCTTCCGGCGGCGGTTCTAGCTTCGCCTGCGCCTGGCTCAAGTCCTGGGAGCGAAGGCAGGTACTGAACGGACCGTAATGTCCGGAACCCCTGTGCGCCTGATGCCCTTGCGTCGATCCCTTCGCGAGGGCCAGTACCAGATGCCCGCCAACGCAGCCGACACCGCCACTGACCCAATCAAGCTTCCGCCGTCCCGATGGACAAAAACCGGCATAAGAAAAACTTAAGAAGAACTCACGCCACGATGGATGAGCCCACAGTGCGGAGTCCGGTGGCGCACGCTGAGGGATCCTTTACCGGGCGCCGCCGCGAGTGAGCGTGACCAGTAACGGTCGTATTCGTGCGCTGGCCACACCGCATCGTCCGCGGCTCCTGACGCCGCGCCAATTCGCGGAACGCCGACACTGACCTTTGCACGAAACACTGCACGTGTGGAGTTGGTCGCTCTGTGGCGGCGTTTTTTGGTCGCTCCGTGTCGCAACAGTGCCCGTAAGGCGAGCACCTATTCCCAATACATCGCAGCCGCACGTGAGCAGAGGCGCATCTCATGACCGCCGACACGAAACGCCGAGGCTAGTCGACGCACCGGATCGCGTCGCAGACGTTCACGGCTGGGCGTGACGCTCCAACGCGTCCAGAGTCGTCTCGGGCGATGTGTTGAAGCAGAAGGTGATTCCGGGCGATTCCGCATTGCACACGTTGATGATCCGTTCGAAGAGCTCGGTGTACTCCGGGATCATCCTGATGCCGCCCCCGATCATCACGAGGCCGAAACGATCACGACCGAACGC
>NZ_JBFTZV010000060.1:0-2973 GCF_056406615.1 Arthrobacter sp. P1_B3
ATGCTGTTCCCCCGGGCGGCGTGGGTGAGYCCGACGCAGATCTGGGCGAGACCTTGCCAAAGGTTGCGTTCTTCGGCCGGCCCGGCTTTCCACCGGGCCTCGAGTACCTCATGAGCGGCGAAGGGCCGGCCTGCCTCCACCAGACTCCGGGCCGAAACCAACGTCTGCGCCGGCGGCAGCGGCTCCTCCGAGACCGGCTCGACGCCAACGCTCCCATACGGCAGCGGCCGGCCAAGAGCGTCACGCGGCCGGGCCTGCCGCGGGCGCCTTGCAGAATCCCGATCCCTGTCACCCGTCATTGCCGTCTCCGTCCTGAGCGTGCCCGGAGCCTACCGACCTTCATACGCCCAATCCTAAGACCCGGCGCTTCGAACATCCGCTCCGCCGCTAGGATGCCGTCGGGACAGCGGCCGCGAGAGAAGAAATGATCACCGCTGGTCGCGGCGCAGGGGATGATCATTTGGAACCTCGACGAGCACGATGCGCACTCCATCGGGGTCCGCGATCCACATCTCCACCAGCCCCCACGGCTCCTGCTGCGGCCTGCGGATCACCGGTACCCCGGCCGCCAGCAGCCGCTCGTGCTCAAGCTGCACGTCGCGAACCTGAATCCAGATCGACAAGGCACTCCCCGGTGGATCAGCCGACCGTCCACTGACCTCGAGAAAACCGTTTCCCAGGAAGAACACCAGGCCCGGCGCATCACGACTCCCGAACTCCCGGTAGATCGCCAAACCCAACGTGTCCCGATAAAACCGGTGGCTCCGCTCAGGTTCGGACGGATGAAGCAGGATGCGGCTCCCAAGGACTTCCATGTTCTCCATCCTGCCCCCCACTCACGCACTTCGCCCGCCGCGCGTCGGTGAATTCCTGGTGTGGCGTTCAAGGACCCCTTTTGGGCGGCGAGYTGCCCCACACCGACCGGGGCGCCACGGCCCACGCCGAATCTGCTGCACCGACCGTTCCGCAAACAGAACTGCGAAACCGCCAACTCAGCTGCGATTTAGGGGCCAAACGAAGTTGACGGCCACACTCCTGTGTGACTGTTAAACAGGAATTGCGATAAATCGCAGCTGAATTGGCGGTCTGCGGTCCAGTTTTGGGAACCCCTGCCGGGCATATCTAAGGGCGACGTCCCGAACGAAGGCTGCCTGACGGCCAGCTCGGACTCAACAAGGGTTCATGACGCCGAGTTCATCTCGTGGCACGGCTCATGCGCCGACTCCCGAGGCTCCCTGGGGCGCGGGCATACCTGCGACCATTCCGGCCCACAACAGGTCGGTAGTCGCTAGGGTCAGGTAGTCCACGGATGTTCCATCCAGGAGGTTGCCCGCCGCCAGCATTGCGGCTCCGTGCAGGCTCACGAAGCAAACGAGAGCGAGCCTCTCGGAGTCGGCTGGCGCCAGCTCCCCGGCGGCCTGGGCTTCAGCGATGAGCGCTCTGGCGACCCATATACCGTCTTCGCCGATGCTGCRCAGTTCATCGCTGGCATCAGGATGGTGCTTGGTGGAGTGCATCACGGCCAACAGGACCGGGTGAGAGACCGCGAAGTCCACATAGGACCTAGCGATCCGGACAAAGCGTGACCGATGGTCTCCGGCCGCTTCAGACGCTCCCATTATCCCGGCATTCATGCTGCGGAAGCCGTCAAAGGCCAGGGCATCGAGAAGCGCCTGCTTGTCACGAAAATGCCTGCCGGGTGCCGCGTGGCTCACACCCAGATCACGCGCGAGCTGCCGCAGCGAAAGTCCCTCGACTCCTGCTTCCTCGACGGTTTCCGTGGCACGTGCCAGCAACGCCTCCCGGAGCCTGCCGTGGTGATAGGGCTGATCGATCATCCGACCAGTATATCCGCAATGTAGTCATTGACAACAATGGTGTCCCTGCCTACTATGTTGGCATTGGCTACATGAGTAGCCGCGACACGGATCGGATTCGACATGACCATGAGCTACACCGGAACCACGGCACTGATCACTGGGGCGAGCTCCGGGCTCGGTGCCGAGTTTGCCGCACGATTTGCGGCGCGCGGGGCCAACCTTGTGCTGGTCGCACGGCGGACCGACAGGCTTGAGGATCTCGCCCGAAAGCTGCGCGACGCGCATGGCATTTCAGTGACGACGCTCTCGAAGGACTTGAGCCGTCCGGGAGCCGGGGCTGAAGTCCGCGGAGAGCTCGCCGGCCGGGGCATCCGCATCGACACCCTGATCAACAACGCGGGCTTCGCCACGAGCGGCCCTTTGGTCAAGGAAGACCCCGCGGTCATCGCCTCGGAGATCTCCCTGAACGTGGCCTCTCTCGTCGAGACCACGCGGGCATTCCTCCCCGAGATGCTCGCCGCCGGGAGGGGCGCGCTGATCAACGTGGCCAGCACTGCAGCTTTTCAGCCGGTGCCTGGGATGGCGGTTTACGGGGCAACCAAGGCATTTGTCCTGAGCTTCACCGAGGCCCTGGCACACGAGACGAAGGAATCCGGCCTTCGTGTGCTCGCGCTCTGCCCGGGGGCTACCCGCACCGAGTTTTTCGATGTCCTCGGGAGCCAGGCCGCTGCCGTCGGCCGGCTGCAGAGCGCCAGCGAGGTCATCGACACCGCCCTGCGCGCCCTCGATCGCCGCACTACACCGGTAAGCGTCGTCTCAGGCTTGGGAAATCGCATGCTTGCCGGAATCGCCCAGCGCCTCCCCCGAAACATCTCCCTCGCCATGGCGGGCAGAGCCGTACAGGACTAGGGCGTGTCTCCTAATTCGGGGCGTGGTTTTTGAAATAGTGGACGGGTGTCACGTACTTCCGTTTTGACTGATGACCAGTGGGCTCTGATTGAGGACCTGATGCCGGACTCCTCCGGGCGTCGGGGGCGTCCGTTTCAGGGCCACCGGCTGGTCATGGAGGGCATCATCTACCGTTTCCGGACCGGGATCCCGTGGCGTGACCTGCCTGAGTGCTACGGTCCGTGGCAGACGGTCTGGAAGCGTC
>NZ_JBFTZV010000061.1:0-2891 GCF_056406615.1 Arthrobacter sp. P1_B3
TACCCGCAGGGCAAGGGGCAGGAAATTCCCTCAAGGAAATCAGCGACGCAGGAGCGCCGGAGGGACATTTCCTGCACCGCAGGCCCCGGTGGAGCTTGCGGAACCGGGGCTAGACGGGGTGGAGCGGACGCCTAGAATCCGGAGGACAGCAACCAAAAAACGTCGAAGACGTAAGGCAGGGCCAGGGCGGGCCGGAGCCCTGCGACGGACAGCACTGGACCCAACAGCCGGCCGCGCCAGCGGACGCCCCAATGGGTGCGAGCCCTGCGAGCATGCCCCTGGCGCTCGTACGGGTTGAGTGTGTGACCATGGTGTCGTGCCAGTTGAAGAGCCCGTCCCGTTCGCCTTCCGTGCCACTGCTTACTTTCGGACCACGAGGTGGTTACGCCGCCGGGTCCGGGCATTCCGCTATGACGTCATTTGGCCCGATGGCCATATCGACCGTGACATTGACCTGGTCAAGGTGATGTACCGGAGAGCCCCGGCAGACTACGCAGTCATGAAACGGGCCATGCACGATGAATCCCCGGACGTAGGGACCGGGCCCTGGGTGTGGTATTCCTACGGGCTTCCCATCGAGGTACCCATTGAGCGCTTTCTGGCCGACAACTCCTGAGCAGGGTGAGGCGATGAGTGAGACTGAGCCTGACGAGGGCACCAGTAAGTTTCCTGTCGCGAAGTCAGTGCGGGGGAAGATCGCCGTAATCGTGGGGGTTCTTCTGGTCCTTTCTGTGCTCGGTATTGCCTTGAGCAGCGGGGTGGATGACCGTGCGGAGCGGGACGCTGAAGTCGTGTCCCTCATGTCGGGCTACTCCGTGGATGATGTAAGCATTTACGACGGGTCATGGCACGGGAACGACGGGAGTCTCCCCGGTCGCTACACCCTGCACATCACCAAGGACGGCTCAGTGCATGTTTGCCGCCAAGTTACCGTTGAATCCCTACGCGCAAATGAGTCAATCAAATGCGATGGTGGCACGGTCATCCACCCCAAGGTGGTTCCAGCCACAGGGAGCAGCTAATGAAAGCTCCGCTGCCGACTCAATCACGCCCTAACCGGGTGCTGCGGCTCCTGGCTGTGGTGTTCACAGTCGCTGCGGTCGGATCGGTGGTGCTGGTGGCCGTGGACATGGTCGTTGGTCGGCCTGCTGCCGGCGATGTCTTTATCCCTTCCTTAACGGCTTGGCGGCAGTGGGGTTGTGGCGTCGGGCGTTGGAACAAGCGCGGACATGAGGAAAGGCCAGCACCTAGGTGCCGGCCTTTCCTGGTTTTCCCTCTGCAAAGGAAATTTGGGTGGGCAGCGTCTCGCTGCCTGGTGGTTAGAGGTTGTGGTGTTCCTGGGCCCAGCCGATGTTCGCAGGCCCGGTTGGTTCGTCGGCAGTGAGGAGACGAATTTCGATGACGTCTTCGGCCAGGCTGGGTTCGGCGTCCGGTTTGTCGTCGTCGGTCAGGATGTAGTCGGTTCCCATGCTCACGCTTCCTGGTCGGTGCAGTGTTCGTGGGTTCACTGTAGCCGTGGTTTCTACACGCTTGCTGGGTTCCGGGCTGCGCCCGCGCGAGCGTCAGGCGGCCGGCGGAGCGAAGCGGGGGAGGCCGCCCCGCCACCGGCAAAAAGGCCGGGCCGGGATCATTGGGTGATCCCGGCCCGGCTCTGTCCGTTTAGTTGTTGTGCCGCTGGTAGGAGGTTTCCGGGTCGCGGGCGACGTCCGCGACGGAGCCGCGGTTGATCAGTTCCAGCAGCAGCCCTGACAGCCGGAACCCGGGTGCGTCCGTGTCCGCGTGTTTGAGGTACCGGTTCGCTTGGGTGCCGTTGCCTTTGAGCCATTCCAGCCACCCCATCAGGGTCAGCATCGGTGCGCGCTGGCCTGCCGGGACTGCCTTCATCAGCTCGAAAGCGATGGCCTGGGCCCGGTCCACCCGGTTCCAGTCGGGTCGTCCGGTGAAGGTTCCGAGGATGACGTCGGCGAAGTTGCCGTTCTGGGTGGTGATGGTCTCGCGGAACAGGAAGTCCCGGACCATTTTGTGCTGGAACGCTCCCGCGAGGTCCCGGGCAGTGTCGAGGTCCGGGGTCCCGGTACTGTCCAGCACTGCCGCCCACACCGCACATGCTTCCTCAATGTCCGCTTCGCTGCCCTCGGGTGCTTGTACCGGCATGGCCCAGGTGCCCAGCAGGGCGGGGTTGTAGACGTCGATGTCCGTGGCGCTGCCGAAGAAGGTAAACGTCGGGTTGGCGTGGCTGTCGGTGATCTGCTCCAGCGGGTGCTCCTCGTCCGAGCCGAACTCCGTCCAGTAGCTCGAGGTCACGAGCCAGACGTTCCGCACGGGCATCCGGGCTGCGGCCAGCTCGCTGACCAGCGCGGCAACGTGCGCGGCGTAGGGGTAGCTGTCCTGGTTCTCGTCGGTGTAGACGACGACGTAGGACGCCGTGGCCTTCTCATCGTTGGCGGCGTGGCTGGTCAGCGTCTGCGCGTAGTTCAGCGGCTCGACGTGCTCGGGAGCGTCCACCCGCAGGCTCGCACCGAGAGCACCGGCATGGGCGGTGAGGACCACGAACGACTCCGAGGGCGTGATGCCCAGCAGGTGCGGGATGGCCGCCAGCAAGTCAGCGGGACCGGTGAGGTTCAGTTTTTCAAGCATGGTGGTGCTCCTTTTGCAGAGGATTCCGGTGGGTGGGGCGGCTTAGGTGACCGGCCAGCTTCCCCTCTCCCCCAGTTGTTTTTTGGTTGCTGGCAAGCTCGCTTGCTCGGCGGCCGACGGAGCCCTGTCTACCCGCAGGGCAAGGGGCAGGAAATTCCCTCAAGGAAATCAGCGACGCAGGAGCGCCGGAGGGACATTTCCTGCACCGCAGGCCCCGGTGGAGCTTGCGGAACCGGGGCTAGACGGGGTGGAGC
>NZ_JBFTZV010000062.1:0-2667 GCF_056406615.1 Arthrobacter sp. P1_B3
GAGGTACTCGAGGCCCGGTGGAAAGCCGGGCCGGCCGAAGAACGCAACCTTTGGCAAGGTCTCGCCCAGATCTGCGTCGGGCTCACCCACGCCGCCCGGGGGAACAGCATTGGTGCGATCCGGCTCCTCGAGCGCGGTGCGGGCCGACTCGAGGAGTACGGTTCCGGCGACGGGCCGACCTACGGGCTGGACTTGTCCGCCGTTGTGAGTTGCGCACGTGACCGGATGCGCACCGGCCACTGACCGGCGGCCGGCATCCCCGCGGCAGGCGGCGGAGGCACTAATTGCGGGGGACTGTTGAGAGTTTGCTTGACCATTGGCCTGTCCAATAAGCGGGTCGTTCAGCGGGAGCGGGTTCTCCTGGGCACGACCTTCTGGTCCGTTTCGGCGACGAGGAACACATCGATGGAATCCTCGTGCTCGTGGACGAATCCGGTGCGTTCGTAGAGGCGTCTCGCCGGGCTGCCTTGGAGGACGGTGAGCCGGAAAGGCCGGTGATCGCGCTGCGCCTCCAATACGTGGCGCAGCACCGCGGTCCCCAGACCCTGCCCTTGATACTTGGGGGCCAGATAGAAGTGTTCAATCCATTGCTCATCCGATTCGGGGCGGACCGCAATCACACCGGCCGCGGAGGCTCCGACGTCGATAACAAACGTATGCGCCGGGTGAAAGCCCGTGAGGAAGCGCTGTCTGACGCGCACCGGATCCCAGCGTCCGAGGCGCTCGAGATCGGGACGCATGACCTGGGCGCGGAGCTCGGCAATCCATGAAGCGTCAGAGGGAAGGCTTTGGCGCAATGACCAGACGGGAGGCATGTAGCCATTGAAGCTGAAACTACCCGGCACGACGAAATCGAGCAGGATCCACGCCCCGTAGCTGAAGAGTGCCATCTGAACGACTGAACCACTCTCGCAACAACGGCAACTGACCAGTATCGCTAAGTCGTCCCCGGGGGCCTGCTCGCAAGACCGCGACTCGAAGTGCGATTTAGAAGGAGATGGGCAGGGTGTCAGGGCCAGGGACTAGGGGCCTGAGTGGTCCTGATTCAAGCCGTCTCAGTGGTCCTGAATCGGGCTGACATACTCAGGAGCACATCCACCGGACTTCGCCGCGTGCTTGGTCCCAGTCATAGAAGCGGAAGGATTCCCGGACTTTCGCGGCTGCCCCGGGTGGGAGGACGGCAAAGACGCCATTGGACTGTGTTGCTTGCGTCAGTGAGACGCCGTTAATGGCCGAGATTCCTTCGCTGAGACGTTGAGCCATCTCGTTGGCGTGACTGGCGGACCGCAGCCACAACCCATCCGTTAGCAGGGCTACCAGCTGCGCAGAGACGAAACGGATCTTTGAGGCAAGCTGCATGTTCATCTTGCGCAGGTAGCTCATGCCTGGGTCGGACTGTGGGTTGAGCCAGATAACGGCTTCGCCGAACAGCAGCCCGTTTTTGGTGCCGCCAAAAGACAGGACGTCGACACCGGCGTCGGTGGTGAATGCCTGCAAAGGAAGCCCGAGATGTGCTGCAGCGTTGGCCAGCCTTGCTCCGTCCCAGGTGCAGTTTCATTCCCTTCGCATGGACGTGTTCAGCGATCCGTTGGATTTCTTCCGGCGTGTAGCAGGTGCCGAGTTCGGTGGTTTGGGTGATCGATACGGCCCGCGGTTGCGCCCGGTGCTCGTCTCCCCACCCCCAAGCTTCGGCGTCTATCAATTCCGGGGTGAGTTTGCCATCCGGTGTGGGGACCGGGAGGAGCTTTATTCCGCCAACCCGTTCCGGGGCGCCGTTTTCGTCGGTATTGATATGCGCTGTTGCTGCGCAGATGACAGCGCCCCAGCGCGGGAGCAGGGCTTGCAGGGCATGGACGTTGGCCCCTGTTCCATTGAAGACCGGATATGCGGTAGCAGTTGTCCCGAAGTGGGACTGGATGACCTCTTGAAGCGCTGCTGAGTAGACATCTTCGCCGTATGCGGTGACGTGGCCTTCGTTGGCTGCCTGAACTGCTTCGATGATTTCGGGGTGAGCCCGGTGTAGTTATCCGTGGCGAAGCCCCGGTATGCCGGGTCCTGCAGGCGCCCCGCCAGTACGTGCGGGACGCCTGCTTTGGTATCAACGCTGACGCTTATGCCGGTGCGCCCACGAGGTGGCCGGCCGTGAGGGGCAAGCGCTGCCCGTTKATCTGTTCTGCCTCCAGGTCGAAGATCCGCTGTACAGCGTTGGCAAGGACCCTGACATCTCCGTGGTGCTGTTCGACGAGGTGGAGAAGGCGCACGCCGATCTCTTCAACTCGCTGCTGCAGATCCTGGAAGACGGCCGCCTGACCGACTCCCAGGGCCGCGTGGTCGACTTCAAGAACACCGTGATCATCATGACCACCAACCTCGGTACCCGGGACATTTCCAAGAGCGTCGCCACGGGCTTCCAGTCCGGCACGGACTCCCAGACCGGCTACAACCGGATGCGCGCCCGGGTCACGGAGGAGCTCAAGCAGCACTTCCGCCCCGAGTTCCTGAACCGTGTTGACGATGTTGTGGTCTTCCCGCAGCTGACCCAGGACGAGATCATCGAGATCGTGGACATGTTCGTTGGCCGGCTCGAGAAGCGACTGAAGGACAAGGACATGGGCATCGAGCTCACGTCCGCGGCCAAGGTGCTCCTGGCGACCCGCGGCTACGACC
>NZ_JBFTZV010000063.1:0-2531 GCF_056406615.1 Arthrobacter sp. P1_B3
GGGCCGGGCCGCAGAGTGCGGGGCGGCGGGGCCAGCGGACGCACTTTCTGGCCATAACCTCCGAGGATGCAAAAGCATGGAGACGCAAAAAGGCCCCGGTCCGAGGACCGGGGCCAACCGCGGAGAATGGGGGATTTGAACCCCCGAGGGCGTTAACCCAACACGCGTTCCAGGCGTGCGCCATAGGCCGCTAGGCGAATTCTCCAGTTGCTTCTGAATCAAAAGCAGATACTAGACTACCTGAACTTTCCAGCTTCGCCCAATTGAGCCCTCCCCGACCCGGCCCGGGGCTCTTCCGGGGGACATGCCCCCCGCTGCATGCGTAGGCTGGACATAGTGCCAAATAGCCCAGTCCTGCGCGCGAAAAATGGACATGCCCCACCGCTGCCCACCCCACCACAGGACATGCCCCGCCAGCCGCTCGAGGGCTGGACATAGTCCCAGCGCGGCCCAGTCCCGTCCGCGAAAAATGGGCATGCCCCACGCTGCCCACGCCCACCTGAGGACATGCCCCATGCAGCACGCACTAGCTGGACACAGTCCCCCAGCGCCGCCTGCATTGCCCGGATCCACCCTGCTGGCCGCAATAACTACCCGCAACTACCCGCGAAAAATGAGCATGGCCCACGCTGCCCTCCCCCGCCACCGGACATGCCCCGCAGCCCGGCCGAGGGCTGGACATAGTGCCAACCAGCCCAGTCCTGCCCGCAAAAAATGGGCATGTCCCGCCGGGGATAAGGGGCCAAAACGGGCCAATTCGAGGCACAGCCAATCGTCAGGTAAACTTGCTGACGGCCCCTCATGTGGCGTCATCCTGTTGAACTCCCCCAGGACCGGAAGGTAGCAAGGGTAAGCGGGCTCTGGCGGGTGCATGAGGGGTCTTTTATGTCTGTGCCGATTGGTAGGGTTTATCTGTGACTGTTACTACCGCTCTCTACCGTCGATACCGCCCCGATTCGTTCGCGGACGTTATCGGGCAGGAGCATGTCACCGAGCCTCTCATGACGGCCCTGCGCAAGAACCGCGTCAACCACGCCTATCTCTTTTCCGGCCCCCGCGGCTGCGGCAAAACCACCTCGGCCCGCATTCTGGCCCGCTGCCTGAACTGCGCCGAGGGCCCCACGGACACCCCCTGCGGCAAGTGCCCCAGCTGCGTCGAACTGGCCCGCGGCGGCTCCGGCTCCCTGGACGTCATCGAGATCGACGCCGCCAGCCACGGCGGTGTCGACGACGCCCGCGACCTCCGCGAACGGGCCACCTACGCCCCGGTCCGGGACCGCTACAAAATCTTCATCATCGACGAAGCCCACATGGTCACGTCGGCCGGCTTCAACGCCCTGCTCAAGATCGTCGAAGAACCGCCGGAACACATCAAGTTCATCTTCGCCACCACGGAGCCGGACAAGGTCATCGGCACTATCCGCTCCCGCACGCACCACTACCCCTTCCGGTTGGTGCCGCCGGAGCCTCTCATGGCGTATCTGGAGCTGCTCTGCACCCAGGAGAACGTCCCCGTGGCGCCCGGCGTGCTCTCCCTCGTCATCCGCGCGGGCGGGGGTTCGGTGCGCGATTCCCTCTCCGTGCTGGACCAGCTCATGGCCGGCGCCGGACCCAACGGCCTGAACTACGAGCTCGCGGTCGCCCTGCTGGGCTACACGCACGCGTCCCTGCTGGACGACGTCGTCGAGGCCGTCGCCGCGTCGGATTCCGCCACGGTATTCCGCGCTGTGGACCGGGTCATCCAGACCGGGCACGATCCCCGGCGCTTCGTCGAAGACCTGCTGGAACGCTTCCGCGACCTCATCATCGTGCAGGCAATGCCCGAAAGCGCCCAGTCCATCCTCCGCGGCATGCCGGCGGACCAGATCGCCCGCCTGCAGAACCAGGCCCACAACCTCGGCGCGGCCGAGCTCTCCCGCGCCGCGGACGTCACCAACACCGCGCTCACGGACATGACCGGGGCCACCTCGCCGCGCCTGCATCTGGAACTGCTGTGCGCCCGCATCCTGCTGCCCAGCTCCGAACAGACCGAGCGCGGCATCGCGGCCCGGATCGACCGCGTTGAGCGGCGGTTGAACTATGCCGGGAACGACGTCGGGGCTCCCCTCGCCAGTGCTCCCGCACCTGCCGCCGTTCCGCCTGCGCGCACCGAACAGCGCACTGAACAATCGGCTTCTCCCCGGCCGCCTGCTGCACAGGCGCCCGCCGCGCCCTTGCCCCCGGCCGCCGCAGCCGCCGCCGCATCCACCCCGCCCCAGGCCGAGCAGCCTCCGGCCACAGCCCCCGCGCCCGCTCCCGCTCGGCGGGACGAGCCTGTCCGGGAACCACTGACGGCACCGCGGGTCAGCACCAGCGACTGGCCCGTAGACGAACCCGCAGCGGCCGGCCGGCCCGCGCCCGCGCCAGTTCCCTCCGCCGCGAAGCGGTCCGCCCTGCCCCCGGCAGACACTGCCCCGCAGGCTGCCGCCCCGTCAGTCGAGCCCGCTCGGGCGGCCGCGCCCGTGGCCGCCCCGTCCGCCGCTGCACCGGCC
>NZ_JBFTZV010000064.1:0-2293 GCF_056406615.1 Arthrobacter sp. P1_B3
CCGTCAAACGGACCGTGTATGTCCCCGCCTTCCCGTAACTGTGCCGCACCGTCGGCCCGGTTCCCGCAAGCGAGTCATCACCAAAGTCCCAGGCATAGGAAACCACCGACCCATCATCCGAGGAACCGGACCCATCAAAAACAACATCGAGACCCGAGACCGTCTCAGCAATCAAAGACACCGGAGCACGATTGGGGTCTCCCTGCGGTCTACCCGGGTCCTGCCTCTTGTCAGGCAACGCATAAACCGGCGGCTCCGGCGGGGGTGGAACATCCTCCTCGGAGGTGCCTCCCGTAACGGCGTGCGAGTTGTCCTCGGACACGGGGATGGCCCAGCTCGTAGCACTCCTGGGGCCGTTCGCGCCGGCGGCGTAGCTGATCATCTCGATGTTCCCGAGTTTGTCGATCTGCTTAGTTGGCAAGAGTGTCCATTTGAGCGGATTGGCGTGGTGACCATCCTTTATAGTCTCGAAATGGAGGTGGCAGCCGGTGGACGAGCCCGTGGTGCCCACCTTTGCGATAACTTCGCCTACCTCGACGGATTCACCCTTTTTTGCGGCGATTTCCTGCAGGTGGTTGTAGGTGGTGATCAGCCCGTTTTGGTGGTCAACTTCTACTCGGTTGCCACCGCCCCACGGGTGCCACCCCACCGCCCGTACCGTGCCGCCGTCGGCCGCGTAAACCCTGGTGCCGCACGGCGCGGAATAGTCCTGGCCCCAGTGAAACTCGCCCGCCTTACCAGTGAGTGGACTGATTCGGAACCCGAAGTGCGACGTTGGAGTCAGCGTCTCAAGGGGAGCCATCAGGGTCCCGGCAGGCGGACGCCGCAATCCAGCCGATGCAAGATTCAGCTCGTGTTTGCCGTCCTTGGAAGCCGTCCTAACGCTTGAACGGCTATAGGGTACGAGGGCATGCACATCGGAAGGAAACACTCCCGTTGCGGAAATGGCAGTTCCGGTCGTCCTTTGTGTGGAGCCGCGGTCGGGAGGAGCGGAGGGTGGGCCGTTGACTCCAAGCGCAATCATCGTCAGCGCCGATACCGCACAAATGCCCAGTATCCGCGCAAACTTTTTCCAAGGTCCACTAGCCTTTTCGGGTCCGCTTCCCGAGCGATTTCCCACGATGCGACTCCCGCAGTATGCCCGCCAGACCCCAATCTCGACGGGTTACGCTCCCATGGGAACACGGGTGAATGCATACGCGAGCTCCGATCGGCACGCTTTTAGGGCACTTCGGGCAGTCGTTTCGGGCACTCCGGGCCACCGTTCGACCAAGGATTCTACATACGCGAGAATTAACCATGCGCAATGTCCTCAGGGAATGGCAGGCCGAACTCAAACAAACGTTCACCGGGACGCGCGATTCCGTGCCCGAGTGGGTGCCGCACCTGGCCGAGGGCGACGACGCCGGCTACCATTTGCCCGGCTCGGCAGTCTGGGCCGTGCACGGGGACATGCCAACCATCGTGGCGGGAATCCGGGCGCTTCTGATGCAGGCGCTCCACCCCGGTGCGTTGGCCGGAGTCCACGATCACTCCCGTTTCCGCGAAGACCCCCTGGGCCGGCTGGCGGGCACTATCCGCTGGATCTTCACCGTTTCCTATGGCTCCACGGAAACGGCCAAGGCGGCGTCGGACTGGGTGCTTCGGCTTCACCGGACTGTGCGGGGAGAATTCGTGGACGGCCACGGCATCCGGCGCAGTTATGCGGCCAACGATCCCGAACTGCTCCGCTGGGTTCACATCGCCTTCACCGACGCGTTCCTCTCCGCCCACAAACTGTGGGGTCGGCCGATTCCTGGCGGACCTGATGCCTATGTCCGTGAGTGGGCCCAAGCCGGGCGGCTGATGGGCGTAGAGGCCCCTCCGCTGAGCGAAGTGGAAATGCGGCAGCAGCTGAGCCGCTGGTACGACGACGGCGAGCTCCGCTGCGACGAACGGGTCACCGAGACGGTGGCATTCATTCGCGACCCGCCGCTCCACCCCGCGCTCAGGCCTGGCTACCGGGTGCTGTTCGCGGCCGCCGTGACAAGCCTCGAACCCAGGTACCGCGAGCTCCTGGGCCTGCGGACCGCGCGGCTGGGCCCGATTCCGCTGCCGGTAACCCTGGCCACCAGGGCCACCCTCGCGGTGGTGCATCTTGCCCTCGGCCGGGTGGGGCCGAGCGAGCAGGCTGCCCGGGCCCGCCTGCGCCGGCTGGGCTACAGGGCCTGAGACTGGGCCAGCGGCGGGGTGGGGTGCCGGGCATGTGGGGCCGCTGGGCCGGGGCGGCCGGTGGGGCTGCAGGGCCGGGACG
>NZ_JBFTZV010000065.1:0-1669 GCF_056406615.1 Arthrobacter sp. P1_B3
GGTTGTGTCTGTTTTACTTCAACGGAGAGTTTGATCCTGGCTCAGGATGAACGCTGGCGGCGTGCTTAACACATGCAAGTCGAACGATGACCCGGTGCTTGCRCCGGTGATTAGTGGCGAACGGGTGAGTAACACGTGAGTAACCTGCCCTTAACTCTGGGATAAGCCTGGGAAACTGGGTCTAATACCGGATATGACTCCTCATCGCATGGTGGGGGGTGGAAAGCTTTATTGTGGTTTTGGATGGACTCGCGGCCTATCAGCTTGTTGGTGAGGTAATGGCTCACCAAGGCGACGACGGGTAGCCGGCCTGAGAGGGTGACCGGCCACACTGGGACTGAGACACGGCCCAGACTCCTACGGGAGGCAGCAGTGGGGAATATTGCACAATGGGCGCAAGCCTGATGCAGCGACGCCGCGTGAGGGATGACGGCCTTCGGGTTGTAAACCTCTTTCAGTAGGGAAGAAGCGAAAGTGACGGTACCTGCAGAAGAAGCGCCGGCTAACTACGTGCCAGCAGCCGCGGTAATACGTAGGGCGCAAGCGTTATCCGGAATTATTGGGCGTAAAGAGCTCGTAGGCGGTTTGTCGCGTCTGCCGTGAAAGTCCGGGGCTCAACTCCGGATCTGCGGTGGGTACGGGCAGACTAGAGTGATGTAGGGGAGACTGGAATTCCTGGTGTAGCGGTGAAATGCGCAGATATCAGGAGGAACACCGATGGCGAAGGCAGGTCTCTGGGCATTAACTGACGCTGAGGAGCGAAAGCATGGGGAGCGAACAGGATTAGATACCCTGGTAGTCCATGCCGTAAACGTTGGGCACTAGGTGTGGGGGACATTCCACGTTTTCCGCGCCGTAGCTAACGCATTAAGTGCCCCGCCTGGGGAGTACGGCCGCAAGGCTAAAACTCAAAGGAATTGACGGGGGCCCGCACAAGCGGCGGAGCATGCGGATTAATTCGATGCAACGCGAAGAACCTTACCAAGGCTTGACATGGGCCGGACCGGGCTGGAAACAGTCCTTCCCCTTTGGGGCCGGTTCACAGGTGGTGCATGGTTGTCGTCAGCTCGTGTCGTGAGATGTTGGGTTAAGTCCCGCAACGAGCGCAACCCTCGTTCCATGTTGCCAGCGCGTAATGGCGGGGACTCATGGGAGACTGCCGGGGTCAACTCGGAGGAAGGTGGGGACGACGTCAAATCATCATGCCCCTTATGTCTTGGGCTTCACGCATGCTACAATGGCCGGTACAAAGGGTTGCGATACTGTGAGGTGGAGCTAATCCCAAAAAGCCGGTCTCAGTTCGGATTGGGGTCTGCAACTCGACCCCATGAAGTCGGAGTCGCTAGTAATCGCAGATCAGCAACGCTGCGGTGAATACGTTCCCGGGCCTTGTACACACCGCCCGTCAAGTCACGAAAGTTGGTAACACCCGAAGCCGGTGGCCTAACCCCTTGTGGGAGGGAGCTGTCGAAGGTGGGACTGGCGATTGGGACTAAGTCGTAACAAGGTAGCCGTACCGGAAGGTGCGGCTGGATCACCTCCTTTCTAAGGAGCACCTACAGTCACCTTGCCCCGTGTATGCGGGTGTGGAGGGGTTGTCAGGAGTAACGCCCGTTGCGCAGACGATTGTTCTGCGGCGGGTGCTCACGGGTGGAATATCAGCAAATAG
>NZ_JBFTZV010000066.1:0-1612 GCF_056406615.1 Arthrobacter sp. P1_B3
TGCCAAGTACCCCCGGGAGGGCCCGTCTTCCCGACACCCGCCAAGGCCCCAACATCTGCTAGACCGTCGTCGGCGCCGACCGCCGGGCCCTCCACCCGCCTTGGATCATCCATGGCACACTCCCTTCTCCTGTCAGGAGAAGGGAGAATCTCACGCCGCGACTATGCCGACCAGACACTGCAAGAAACCGGCCCTGAACAGGCCAGTCACCCGAAAATCGGCATAATCCCAACATCGGCATAAGCRATCCCATGCCGACGTCGGCATGGGAKTGCTTCTGTGGGTCCGTTGGAGGCGCCGTTGGTGTCGAAGTAGGCCAGGATCGCCGCTTTCCAGGTCCTTAGGGTCCGGCCGAGCCGGGCGACTTCCGGGATCGGGCAGGTCGGGAACGACGCGATCACGTCCGTGACGAGTGCCCTGCCGTGTTCCGGACGGGCGTGGTAGATGTTGCGGAGCTTCTGGTAGCACTGCCAGGCCAGGGTGACTTCGTGGTCCGGGTCCCCGGCGGTGAGCTTCGCGTCCAGCCGGGAAGCCTGTTTCTCGGTGAGGTGTTCGGCGCCGATCTGCAGGGTCCGCCGGATCCCGTAGAGCGGATCGCCCTTGCGGCCGCGGTGTCCCAGGGTGTCCTGCTGGACCCGGCGGCGGACCTCATCGACCATGGCCGAGCCCAGCTTCACGACATGGAATGCATCCAGGACGGTGATGGCTTCGGGCAGCTCGTCGCGGATCGCGTTCGCGTAGCCGCGGAACGGATCCAGCGCGGCTGTCTTGATCCCGGCGGTGAACCCTGCGCCGCGGTCCTTGAGCCAGTCCGCGTAGGCCTTTCCGGAGCGTCCTGGAACCAGGTCCAGCAGCCGGGCGTGAACAACGCCGTCCGCGTCGCGGGTGTGGTCCACGATCCCGGTGACCATGCCGGTGCCGGGCGGGCCGGTGTGGGCCCAGACATGTTCGTCGACGCCGAGCGCGTCCACCCCCTTCAACCGGCCTGTGTCAGCGATCCGCCGTGCGGCCTCTGCCCTGATCCCGTGCCAGAGAGTGTGCCAGGAGACGCCGAGCTGGTGGGCCAGGGCCGAGACCGAGGTGTCGAAATGCTGGAGCGCATCGGTTGCCCAGTTCACGGCACGGTCGGTCAGTTTCGCCCGGGGTCCTGCCAGCGGGTGCTCCTCGGTGAACGTCGTTTTCGGGCAGTCCGGGTCCGGGCAGCGCCAGACACGTTTGGCCCACAGCAGCCGCACCGGCCGGCCGAAGCAGGGGGTGTCGTGGAGCCGGACCTGCCGGCGTCCGTGCCCGACCGCGACGACGCCGCAGTCCGGGCAGCCCGTGATGTCCTCCCCGGTTTCGACGCCCAGAACCAGTCCGGCCGCGGTTGCCGTGACGGAGCTGACGTGGATGCCCTCGACACCGAGCAGCGCGTCCGCGCGAGTGCACCAGCGGCCATCGGAACAAGACATAGAGTTATTCATGTCAGGGTCTCTTTTGGTATTGGTTTGCTTGGTCGCTACCAATTCAAAGAGGCCCTGACCTCTTTCCCCCTGCACCACGCCGCGCCGGAAACGCCCTACCCCGCGGCGTCAGTCTCAGACCGCCTAACCACGCTCATCTGCGAAGGGCC
>NZ_JBFTZV010000067.1:0-1549 GCF_056406615.1 Arthrobacter sp. P1_B3
CGACATCGACATATACCTTCACGCCGACATGCAGACCAAAAAGGACGCGCTGGACAAGACCAGGCCACCCGTTGTCGCCCCCGGCACCTACACACCGGAGCCGGGGATCCTCACATGGCTCGAAGCACTCTAACTATGCCGACAAGACCCGCCAGGAACCCGCTCTGAGCAGGTCAAACATTTCATCGATCGGCATAACCCAGAGATCGGCATAAGCGATCCCATGCCGACGTCGGCATGGGATTGCTTCGGTGCCGCCGGACCGGTCGACTGGGGCGACCTCGCCGGTGGCGCAGGCTACTTCGACCAGGCCCACTTCGGCCACGAGTTCCGGGCGTTCACCGGGCTCATGCCGACCCGGTACGTCGAAGTCTGGCGGCGATTCCTGCGCGAACATCCCGGCCACGCGCTGGACGGCTGGCCGCTGCCGGCCGACTAATTTCCTACTAGAGCGACAGCTCACGACACGCTAATGTGGGGGCACCCCAAAGCAGAGGAGAGCCCCGTGGGCAAGGTGGTCATGTACAGCTCGGTGTCGGTGGACGGCTTCGTCGCGGACGAGAATGACCAGCCCGGACTGCTGTTCGACTGGTTGTCCAACGGTGACGTCCCGTTGGACGAGAGCGGCGAGGTGAAGGTGTCTCGGACGTCCTACGACTACACCCGGCCGTACTGGGACCAGATCGGGGCGACAATCGTCGGCCGCCACGTCTTCGACATGACGGACGGCTGGGACGGGAAGCCTCCGAGCGGGATCGACCACGTGGTCGTCGTGACGCACCGGCCGCAGCCCGAGGGCTGGGACCCCGAGGCGCCGTTTCACTTCGTCGACGGCGTCGAGGCAGCCATGGCCAAGGCGCAAGAGCTTGCGGGTGACCGCATCGTCGAGGTCGCCGCTGGTGACGTCGGTGGCCAGATGCTTGCCGCGGGCCTGGTCGACGAGGTGCGCATGGACGTCGTACCCATCGTGTTCGGGTCCGGCAAGCGCTACTTCGGGTCGGTCCACGCACAGCACCTGTTGGAGGATCCCGACGTGGTGATTCAGGGCAACCGGGTGCTTCACCTGCGCTATCGGGTGCGCCGTTGACCGATCTGAGCGGGTACGCGAAGAAGTCCACTGCGAACGGTGACACAAGATCGGGCCTCCGGCTGCGGTTGCGCGTCGCTGCCCCGGGACCGACGCGCCAGCCAACATCCAGCCAGCGGTTACACCCTCAACTGTGAAGAGCCCGGGTCGGTCAGCGCAGGCGTTCCCGCTGCGCTGAGCGAGGTGATCACGCTGGGCCGAACGCTGAAGAAGCGCGCCGTCGACGTGCTGGCCTACTTCGACCGACCCGGCACCAGCAACGGCCCAACCGAGGCACTCCCATGCCGACGTCGGCATGGGATTGCTTATGCCGATGTTGGGATTATGCCGATTTTCGGGTGACTGGCCTGTTCAGGGCCGGTTTCTTGCAGTGTCTGGTCGGCATAGTCGCGGCGTGAGATTCTCCCTTCTCCTGACAGGAGAAGGGAGTGTGCCATGGATGATCCAAGGCGGGTGGAGGGC
>NZ_JBFTZV010000068.1:0-1302 GCF_056406615.1 Arthrobacter sp. P1_B3
TGGGCCGCTTGGGAGATTTCGGACAGCGGATTAGTGGTTTTMTCTACGCTGCCGCGGGCGGCTGCTGGTAACTGTAGTGGACCTCGTTGGGGTAGCGGTAATCCAGKGCGGAGTGCCGGCGCCGGCTGTTGTAGAAGCCCTCGATGTAGCGGATKACATCCCGYCTGGCCTGRGCCTTGGTGGCGTAGACMGTGCGGTRSACGCGCTCGTTCTTCAGCGCCGAGAAGAACGTCTCCGCGGCGGCRTTGTCCCAGCACACCCCGGTGCGGCCCATCGAGGAACGCATGCCCAGGCCCGCCACGAGGGCCCGGAAGGATGCGGAGGTGTATTGGCTGCCCCGGTCCGAGTGCCAGATCGCGCCGGGGCGGATGAGCGTGGATGCCGCGGCGTTCCGGAGCGCGGATTCGACCAGCTCGGCACGCATGTGGTCRGCGACGGCCCAGCCCACGACCTTCTTCGAAAAGCAGTCGATGACCGTGGCCAGGTAGACGAAGCCCTGCCAGGTGTGGATGTAGGTGATGTCGCCGACGAACTTCTCCCCGGGACGGTCCGCGGTGAAGTCCCTGCGCACCAGGTCAGGGATCYTCGCCGCGGCTTCRGCATCCGCCTCCGTGGTGGTGCGGAACGGGCGCGGCTGGCACGGCACCAGGTTGTTGGCCCGCATGATCTGGCGGACCAGCTCCGGGGAGCATTCGGTGCCCTCCGCGGCAAGGTCCGCGTGGATCCGCCGGTAGCCGTACGTGCCGTCGGAGGCGGCGAAGAAGTGCTTCACCCGCTCCGTGAGCACGCCCCTGCGCGCCGCGGTGGCCGACAGCGGGCGGGAGCGCCAGTGGTAGAACCCGGACCGGGACACCCCGAGCCAGCGGCACATCTTCACCAACGCCGGAACGTCCGGSGACCGGGTCTGGGAATCGATGAATTCATACTTCGCCACTACCGTGGCTCCCGCGCGAAGTATGCAGCGGCTTTTTTCAGGAACGCAGCCTCCGCACGCAGCTCCTGGTTCTCCCGCTCCAGCTCCATCAGCCGGGCCCGCTCCGAGCCCGTCAGCGGAACCTCGGTGCCCGTCGTGTCGTGTTCCTGCCGGTACTTCTTCAGCCAGTTACGCAGCGTCTCGGCACCGACCCCGTACGAGTCGGCGACGGACTTGATCGTTTTCGAAGTCGAGACGACTTCCTCGCACAGCTGGTCCTTGAACTCCTGGCTGAACCGGCGACGTGATGCAGGCATTCTGCACATTCCTCATTTCAGTAGTCCCCCGATTTTAAGGGGGCCACTGTCCGAGAACTCCGTGGCGGCCCA
>NZ_JBFTZV010000069.1:0-1252 GCF_056406615.1 Arthrobacter sp. P1_B3
GGCGAGTTCAGTTCAGGAGGTGAGTGCAACACCCTGAATTCTGTGGGGTGTCGTCGATGGGCAGGCCGTGGTCGCCGTTGAGTGTTCGTTTAGCGTTCTGGGAAGGGCTGGATGCCGGGCTGTCGGTAGCTGTAGCGGCGCAGGCCGCGGGGGTGTCGCGTCCGACTGCGTACCGGTGGTTGAGCGAGCATCAGAAGGTGTTGCCATCGCCGGTTCCGGATTTCAGTGTGCCCCGTGCAGGGCTTTTGTCGTTGCGTGAGCGGGAAGAGATCGGATTTCAGCTTGCCCAGGGCCATGGAGTGCGGCGTATCGCCGGCATTCTGGGCCGGTCTCCGTCGACAATCAGCCGGGAGATCGCGAGGAACCGCGTCAGTGACCGGTATTCGCCATCGCTCGCGCAGGAGCAGACGTGGGCTCGTGCCCGCAGGCCGAAGCCGCGGAAGTTGGACGGGTTAGCGTTACGGGAACAGGTCACCACGATGCTCACCGACCGGTTCAGCCCGGAACAGGTCGCTGGGCGCCTGAAGGTGGAGCATCCGGAGAATCCGGAGATGCAGGTGTCACACGAAACGATCTATCAGGCCCTTTACGTCCAGGGCCGCGGATCCTTGCGCCTGGAAGTTGCGACGGCGCTGCGGTCCGGACGGGTGCGTCGGCGGCCGCAAAGGCCAGAGGGTCCTCGCCCGCAACGGTTCCAGGAGATGGTGATGATCTCTGACCGGCCGGCCGAGGTCGAGGACCGCGCCGTTCCCGGCCATTGGGAAGGGGACTTAATCATCGGTTCAACGGCATCGAAATCCGCGATCGGGACCCTCGTCGAACGCACTACGGGATACGTGATGTTGCTGCATCTGCCCGACGACCATACTGCCCGCACCGTCGCCGACGCCATGATCACCGCGATGAACGGCCTCCCCGAGCAGTTGCGCCGTTCGACGACCTGGGATCAAGGAGCGGAGATGTCCCGGCATCAGGAGATCACGATGGCGACCGGTATGCCGATCTATTTCTGCGACCCACATTCGCCCTGGCAGCGCGGCAGCAACGAAAACACCAACGGGCTCCTCCGCGAGTACTTCCCGAAAAGCACCGATCTGTCGTTCCACGGGCCCGGAATCCTCGAGAACGTCGCCGCGGAACTCAACCGCCGGCCACGCAAACGACACGGCTACCGAACGCCCGCAGAAGTCCTCGCCGAGCTAGTCTCGAACCCAGCCAACTAAATCCCGTGTTGCAGGCACCACTGGAATTC
>NZ_JBFTZV010000070.1:0-1143 GCF_056406615.1 Arthrobacter sp. P1_B3
CCCTACCCTATGGCTCGGCCATGAGCAGACCTCCACCACCGACATATACCTTCACGCCGACATGCAGACCAAAAAGGACGCGCTGGACAAGACCAGGCCACCCGTTGTCGCCCCCGGCACCTACACACCGGAGCCGGGGATCCTCACATGGCTCGAAGCACTCTAACTATGCCGACAAGACCCGCCAGGAACCCGCTCTGAGCAGGTCAAACATTTCATCGATCGGCATAACCCAGAGATCGGCATAAGCGATCAACGGACGACTCGAACACCTCCGCGGCTCCGCCCTCGGGTTCCGCAACCTCACCAACTACATCGCCAGATCGCTACTCGAGACCGGCGGCTTCAGGCCGCTGCTACATCCTGGATTGTGAAGAGCCCGGAAACCTAGGACCCTCCCTCACGTATCGCGGGACCTGTCCAGCCCCTCCCGCACGTCTTGGGTGTTCGACAGCGGCGCCGGGTCCCGGGTGCCTGCCGGCCCGTGCGGCAGCAGGCGAGGGAGCGTCCGGCAGGAGAAGCTGCAGGAAGACGTGAACGAGGCTCCCCCGGGATGGTGCGGGACGTGAGGGAGCAGGTCCAACTAGGTAGCAGCCGGGGTAGAAAGGTAGCTTAAATGCGGGAGGACCCCCAACGTGTGGTTGGGGGTCCTCGACCGTGAATGGTGTTCCGGCGGTGACCTACTCTCCCACACCCTCCCGGGTGCAGTACCATCGGCGCTGTGGGTCTTAGCTTCCGGGTTCGGGATGGGACCGGGCGTTTCCCCCACGCTATGACCGCCGTAACCCTGTGTCCGCACCCGCCGGCGCCTGGTGGCGTGGGGGTGGGAAATCTGGTGGTTACAACATCTGTGGTGTTGTTATTTTGTTGTCGGTTCCTGTGCAACAGTGCCGTCGGTGACGGGTTTGTTGTTTGGGAACCACATAGTGGACGCAAGCAGTCTTGTTTCTTTGTACCCTTCCCGGGGTGTGAACGTCTTTTGAATCCGTTCACGGGATGGGTGTGTGGTGTAAGTTATCGGCCTATTAGTACCGGTCAGCTTCACGAGTCGTTAGTCCTCGCTTCCACATCCGGCCTATCAACCCAGTGGTCTGGCTGGGGGCCTCTCACACACAAGGTGTATGGAAATCTCATCTCGAAGCG
>NZ_JBFTZV010000071.1:0-951 GCF_056406615.1 Arthrobacter sp. P1_B3
ACTACTAGGGCGTGTCTCCTAATTCGGGGCGTGGTTTTTGAAATAGTGGACGGGTGTCACGTACTTCCGTTTTGACTGATGACCAGTGGGCTCTGATTGAGGACCTGATGCCGGACTCCTCCGGGCGTCGGGGGCGTCCGTTTCAGGGCCACCGGCTGGTCATGGAGGGCATCATCTACCGTTTCCGGACCGGGATCCCGTGGCGTGACCTGCCTGAGTGCTACGGTCCGTGGCAGACGGTCTGGAAGCGTCACCGCCGGTTCAGCGGTGACGGCACGTGGGATAAGATCCAGGCTTCCCTGCTCTCGGAAGCAGACGCAGCCGGACTGATCGAGTGGGAAGTCTCCGTGGATTCGACAGTCAACCGCGCCCACCAGCACGCGACCAACCTTCCCCGCAGCGCGGGGGGACCTGTCGAATTACATGAAACTGTTGGAGGAGCCCGGTGACCACGCGATCGGGCGGTCCCGCGGCGGGCTGACGACGAAGATTCACCACCTCTGCGACGGCAAGATGCGCCCGTTGGTCATCCTGCTCGGCCCGGGCCAAGGCGGTGATTCCCCGATGTTCCCGAACCTGCTTGAGGCGCTGAAGGTACCCAAGCTTGGCGGGGGCAAGGCCCGCTCCCGTCCGGACCGGGCACTGGCGGACAAGGCGTACTCCTCCCGGGCGAACCGGGAGCTGCTGCGCCGGCGCGGGATCCAGGCAGTGATTCCGGAACGCTCCGACCAGGAAGCGAACCGCAAGCGACGGGGCAGCAAGGGCGGAAGACCTGTGGGTCTAGACAAAGATGCCTACAAACGCCGGAACGTCGTCGAAAGGGCCTTCAACGTATTCAAGCAATGGCGCGGGCTCGCCACCCGATACGACAAGCTCGCCCTCACGTACCGCGGCGCCGTCGTCCTTCGCGCGATCACCGTCTGGCTCAAAGTATTAGGAGACACGCCCTAG
>NZ_JBFTZV010000072.1:0-828 GCF_056406615.1 Arthrobacter sp. P1_B3
CCCCCACCATGCGATGAGGAGTCATATCCGGTATTAGACCCAGTTTCCCAGGCTTATCCCAGAGTTAAGGGCAGGTTACTCACGTGTTACTCACCCGTTCGCCACTAATCACCGGTGCAAGCACCGGGTCATCGTTCGACTTGCATGTGTTAAGCACGCCGCCAGCGTTCATCCTGAGCCAGGATCAAACTCTCCGTTGAAGTAAAACAGACACAACCACCACCCCCGGGAAAACGGGAGAAAATGGCTGCACAAAATTTGAAACCAGCCAAAAACACCAGACCACACCACGGGGTGGCGGGCCCGGCACATTCAACCAATCCATATACAATAAATTGGTATCAACAAACTTGGCACACTATTGAGTTCTCAAACAACAGACACATTCGAATACTTGCCGAAACAATTCATTTCAATGAATTTTTTATTTCGTTTTTCTTCGCTGCGATGTTTACAGCTTATTTCATTCATTTCCACTTTGCAAATCCGCGATTTTCATCCGAATTTCACTTTATGGAGCGAATCCGCCCAGCAGAATTGAAGCAATTTCCATTGTGTGCGCCTAGCGCATGAAGAATTGCTTCTCATTTGTGGGGGTTTGTCACCACTCAACGGCGGCGACTCAGAAAACAATACACGCTCCCCCCCGGCCGTGCAAATCGGCCGGGAAGGAGCGTGCAGGGTGCGTTTTCGAAGCTGGTCAGGACGCGGAGACTTCCACCGTTGCCAGGTTCTTTTTGCCCCGGCGCAGGAGCAGGTAGCGCCCGTGCAGCAACTGGCTGGCCGCAATAACGGCGTCGGGGTCGGATATCTTCGCATTGTTGACGT
>NZ_JBFTZV010000073.1:0-738 GCF_056406615.1 Arthrobacter sp. P1_B3
CCAGCTGCAGGCCAGCTGCAGCGTGCCGGTCCCGGCGATCGCGGCCAGCCGGTCCTCCACTTCCTCGGGGAGGATCTGCTCGGGATGGAAGCCCTCGAGCCCGAGCAGGATGGCGGTCATGGTGCCGTGGCCGTGGCCCGTGGCGGCGAGCGAGCCGTAGAGGTCCACCCGCAGCGACGCCACCTCTGCCAGCTTGCCGAGGGACTTAAGTTCTTCGGCAAACACGGCGGCGGCCCGCATGGGACCCACGGTGTGGGAACTGGATGGTCCTATTCCGATGGAAAACAGGTCAAAGACTCCAACAGCCATTGTCGGTTCCTAACTAGGTCTTACTGTGGTCCGGCAGATGGTCCTGCCGGAAGGCACTGCGGCCGGCCGGTTGGCGGCAGCTTGCCGGATGCACGACGCCGGGCGGCGGCTTGTGGCGGCAACCCGGCGTCGTGATCTGTACTGCGGTTAGTTCTGTATTGCTACTACTTCAGTCATACGTCGCTTAGGCGAGGTTATCAACCGAGGGGTAGAGCGGGTGGGCGGCGGCGAGGGCCTCCACCCGGGTGCGCAGGCCGGAGAGGTCCGCGCCGGCGTCGGCGGTCAGGGCCTCGGCGATGATGTCCGCGACCTCGGCGAAGGCCGCCTCGCCGAAGCCGCGGGTCGCCAGCGCCGGGGTGCCGATCCGCAGCCCGGAGGTCACCATCGGCGGGCGCGGGTCGAACGGGACGGCGTTGCGGTTGACCGTGA
>NZ_JBFTZV010000074.1:0-670 GCF_056406615.1 Arthrobacter sp. P1_B3
TCCTGGACCCCGGCGCGCCCAGCCCGGCCCGCGGCTGCCCGGCCGGGGACCTCATCCCGTCCCGGTTCCGGGCCAAGGCACGCACCTGGCGCGAACGCCACCACCCGGTCAGCATCGAACAGCGCCACGCCAAGAGCGCCGCGGACCGGCGGGTCGATTTCGCCCCGGACCGGGACGGCATGGCCTGGCTCTCGGCCTACCTCCCGGCCGACACCGCCGCCGGGATCTGGGAACGGACCACCGCCGCCGCCCGCGCCCTCCAGGGCCCGGACGAGGCCCGGAACCTCTCCCAGCTCCGCGCCGACGTCGCCGCCACCTGGCTCCTCACCAACGAAATGGCCGACGGCGGCACCGGCCTGGGCGGAACCGGCGGAATGCCCGACGGCGCGGCCGGCCTGGGCGGGGGTGCGGCCGGGGGTGGTGTGCCGTCGCCGCGGGCGCAGGTGCTGATCACCGTCCCGGTCCTGTCGCTCCTGGGCGCCGGCGAGGAACCGGCCACCCTGGACGGGTACGGGCCGATCCCGCCGTCCATGGCCCGCCGCCTGATCACCGGCGGCGCGGACTCCTTCTACCGGGTCCTGACCGACCCCCGCGACGGCGCCCCGCTGGAAATCGGCCGGACCAGCTACCGTCTGACGAAGGCCCAGCGCCACTGGCTCCGGCTCCGCGA
>NZ_JBFTZV010000075.1:0-649 GCF_056406615.1 Arthrobacter sp. P1_B3
TGGTAACACCCGAAGCCGGTGGCCTAACCCCTTGTGGGAGGGAGCTGTCGAAGGTGGGACTGGCGATTGGGACTAAGTCGTAACAAGGTAGCCGTACCGGAAGGTGCGGCTGGATCACCTCCTTTCTAAGGAGCACCTACAGTCACCTTGCCCCGTGTATGCGGGTGTGGAGGGGTTGTCAGGAGTAACGCCCGTTGCGCAGACGATTGTTCTGCGGCGGGTGCTCACGGGTGGAATATCAGCAAATAGGTGCCTGGCGGCACAGGCCGGCAGCAAGTACGGATGCTCTCTTGAGRGTGTCCTGGAACGCTCGCCGGAATGAACTGCCGGGTAGTGTTTGGCACACTGTTGGGTCCTGAGRCAACAGGACCAKGGCGCGGCCGCGTTGCTCTTCCTTTGGGGGGGTGCGTGGTTGTGGTGTGGGACTTGTGTTTCTGGTTTCCTGGCTGCACCGATCATACGGTTGTTCCTGTCTTTTGGGGCGGGGCGTGTGTGGGGTGTGTGGTACGGGGTTGTTGTTTGAGAACTACATAGTGGACGCGAGCATCTTTTATAAGAAGCAATTTCCAAGAATATGAACCTGGATCTGTGCCGTTGCTCTGGTTGTGCCCCTTGGGGTGTGGCTGGTGTGCGGTGTGGTTTTCATGGT
>NZ_JBFTZV010000076.1:0-548 GCF_056406615.1 Arthrobacter sp. P1_B3
TTCTTCCGCGGCAAGGACCACACCGGCGTCGGGGACCAGGTCTTCTTCCAGGGCCACGCCTCCCCCGGCATGTACGCCCGCGCCTTCATGGAAGGCCGGCTGTCCGAGGAGGACCTGGACGGCTTCCGGCAGGAGAAGTCCAAGGAAGGCCACGCCCTGTCCTCCTACCCGCACCCGCGCCTGATGCCGGAGTTCTGGGAATTCCCCACGGTCTCGATGGGCATCGGCCCGATGAACGCGATCTACCAGGCGCAGTCGAACCGGTACCTGCACAACCGCGGCATCAAGGACACCTCGGACCAGCAGGTCTGGGCGTTCCTGGGCGACGGCGAAATGGACGAGCCCGAGTCCCGCGGCCTGCTCCAGCTCGCCGCGAACGACAAGCTCGACAACCTGAACTTCGTGATCAACTGCAACCTCCAGCGCCTCGACGGACCGGTGCGCGGCAACGGCAAGATCATGCAGGAACTCGAGGCCTTCTTCCGCGGCGCCGGCTGGAACGTCATCAAGGTGGTCTGGGGCCGGGAGTGGGATGACCTGCTGGCCAA
>NZ_JBFTZV010000077.1:0-539 GCF_056406615.1 Arthrobacter sp. P1_B3
GTACCGGCAGGAACACGACACCACGGGCACCGAGGTTCCGCTGACAGGCTCGGAGCGGGCCCGGCTGATGGAGCTGGAGCGGGAGAACCAGGAGCTGCGTGCGGAGGCTGCGTTCCTGAAAAAAGCCGCTGCATACTTCGCGCGGGAGCCACGGTAGTGGCGAAGTATGAATTCATCGATTCCCAGACCCGGTCGCCGGGCGTTCCGGCGTTGGTGAAGATGTGCCGCTGGCTCGGGGTGTCCCGGTCCGGGTTCTACCACTGGCGCTCCCGCCCGCTGTCGGCCACCGCGGCGCGCCGGGGTGCGCTCACGGAGCGGGTGAAGCACTTCTTCGCCGCCTCCGACGGCACGTACGGCTACCGGCGGATCCACGCGGACCTGGCCGCGGAGGGCACCGAATGCTCCCCGGAGCTGGTCCGCCAGATCATGCGTGCCAACAACCTGGTGCCGTGCCAGCCGCGCCCGTTCCGCACCACCACGCAGGCGGATGCCGAAGCCGCGGCGAGGATCCCTGACCTGGTGCGCAGGGACTTCACCGC
>NZ_JBFTZV010000078.1:0-512 GCF_056406615.1 Arthrobacter sp. P1_B3
GGTTAAATGCGGGAGGACCCCCCCCCAACCTGTGGTTGGGGGTCCTCGACCGTGAATGGTGTTCCGGCGGTGACCTACTCTCCCACACCCTCCCGGGTGCAGTACCATCGGCGCTGTGGGTCTTAGCTTCCGGGTTCGGGATGGGACCGGGCGTTTCCCCCACGCTATGACCGCCGTAACCCTGTGTCCGCACCCGCCGGCCGTGCCGGGGGTGGGAAATCTGGTGGTTACAACATCTGTGGTGTTGTTATTTTGTTGTCGGTTCCTGTGCAACAGTGCCGTCGGTGACGGGTTTGTTGKTTGGGAACCACATAGTGGACGCAAGCAGTCTTGTTTCTTTGTACCCTTCCCGGGGTGTGAACGTCTTTTGAATCCGTTCACGGGATGGGTGTGTGGTGTAAGTTATCGGCCTATTAGTACCGGTCAGCTTCACGAGTCGTTAGTCCTCGCTTCCACATCCGGCCTATCAACCCAGTGGTCTGGCTGGGGGCCTCTCACACACAAGGTGTATG
>NZ_JBFTZV010000079.1:0-507 GCF_056406615.1 Arthrobacter sp. P1_B3
GAAGATGGTCACCGTTGTTGCGCTGGGTCACCGTTGTTGCGCTGCCGGTCAATGCTGCTCCGGTGTCTTTGATTGCTGAGACGGTCTCGGGTCTCGATGTTGTTTTTGATGGGTCCGGTTCCTCGGATGATGGGTCGGTGGTTTCCTATGCCTGGGACTTTGGTGATGACTCGCTTGCGGGAACCGGGCCGACGGTGCGGCACAGTTACGGGAAGGCGGGGACATACACGGTCCGTTTGACGGTTACCGATAATGYCGGCGTCGAGGGCACGAGTTCGAAGATGGTCACCGTTGTTGCGCTGCCGGTCAATGCTGCTCCGGTGTCTTTGATTGCTGAGACGGTCTCGGGTCTCGATGTTGTTTTTGATGGGTCCGGTTCCTCGGATGATGGGTCGGTGGTTTCCTATGCCTGGGACTTTGGTGATGACTCGCTTGCGGGAACCGGGCCGACGGTGCGGCACAGTTACGGGAAGGCGGGGACATACACGGTCCGTTTGACGGTTACCG
>NZ_JBFTZV010000080.1:0-505 GCF_056406615.1 Arthrobacter sp. P1_B3
TCCCGGGCCAGCAGGGCGGGCCGCTGGAGCACGTGATCGCGGGCAAGGCCGTGGCGTTCAAGATCGCCGCGTCCGAGGAGTTCCGGGAGCGCCAGCAGCGGGTCCTGGCCGGTGCCAGGATCCTCGCGGACCGGCTGGTCCAGCCGGATGTGACCGCGAAGGGGATCAGCGTGATCTCCGGCGGCACCGATGTGCACCTGGTCCTGGTGGACCTGCGCGACTGCGAGCTGAACGGGCAGGAAGCCGAGGACCGCCTCGCGGCCATCGACATCACGGTCAACCGCAACGCCGTCCCGTTCGACCCGCGCCCGCCGATGGTGACCTCCGGGCTGCGGATCGGCACCCCGGCGCTGGCGACCCGCGGCTTCGGCGAGGCGGCCTTCGCCGAGGTCGCGGACATCATCGCCGAGGCCCTGACCGCCGACGCCGGCGCGGACCTCTCCGGCCTGCGCACCCGGGTGGAGGCCCTCGCCGCCGCCCACCCGCTCTACCCTGCCCTATAGCC